>JAEUUV010000120.1 GCA_016787285.1 Saprospiraceae bacterium
CCGGCGAGGCGGAGACCTTCAATCTCCGCCTCGCCGGGGTTTGAATAATCTTTTTTACTACCCACAATTGCTCTTTCGCGTTATAAACAAAACGCAATCACCTGACGGGCAGGTGATTGCGTTTTTTAGTCGGGATACCAGGATTCGAACCTGGGACCCCCTGCTCCCAAAGCAGGTGCGCTACCGGACTGCGCTACATCCCGAAAATTCAATTTTCCGGCAGAATATGGAATCTGGCAATTACTCCTGATTCCAAGTGGGATGCACTACAAGAGCGCAAAAATCCCTCTGCAAAAAAGGCCCGCCGTGTTGTGCGGGCCTTGCGGATGGGGCGGGATTCGAACCCGCGGTACAGGGTTACCCGTACGTCGGTTTAGCAAACCGGTGGTTTCAGCCACTCACCCACCCATCCGAACGGTGCTGAAAAAAGCGAGCGCAAATGTAGGCGCTTGATCCTTGAATTGCCAAAAATCTTTTCAAGTTTTTGTCAAACTATTACACAGACATGTGATCAGTGGATGGTGCAATCAGGTATTCAGGCTCATGTTGATCTTTTTCTCCAGATCAGAAACCGTGTCACGAAAAATCATGTCCGTGTCCATCATATCCTGAACGGCCTTGCAGGAATAAATGACGGTGCTATGGTCACGTCCTCCGAAGGTTTCGCCGATTGCTTTTAGCGACTTATTGGTCATTTTCTTTGCAAGGAACATGGATAACTGTCTGGCAATAACGATGTTCCGCTTGCGTGTCTCCTGATGAAGTCGTTCGACGGGCACGCTGAAGTGCTCGGCTACAAGCGCCTGAATGAATTCAACAGTAATTTCCTTGTTGATTGTTTTGACGAAATTCCGAATGACTTCTTTTGCCAGTTCTATATCCACGTCACGTCGGATCAGCGTAGACTGCGCCAGAAGACTGATCATGACGCCCTCCAGTTCCCGGATGTTATTTTTGATGTTGTAACAAATGAACTCAAGCACGTCATTGGGAATATCCACGCCTTCCTGTTCCATTTTAGCACCTAAAATGGCCATTCGGGTTTCCAGATCCGGCGCCTGCAAATCAGCGCTCAAGCCCCACTTGAATCGGGAGGTGAGCCGGTCTTCAATCCCTTCGAGGTCTTTGGGTGCCCGGTCGGAAGTCAGAATAATTTGCTTGCCGTTTTGGTGCAACTGGTTGAAGATGTGAAAGAAAATCTCCTGCGTTTTTTGTTTGCCCGACAAAAACTGGATGTCGTCAATGAGGAGCACATCAATCATCTGGTAAAAATTCACGAAGTCGTTCACGGCGTTGTTCTTTATCGCCTGAATGATTTGGTTCGTGAATTTTTCTGCTGAAACATAAAGCACAGCCTTGTTGGGAAAACGCTGCACGATTTCGTTGCCAATCGCATGCGCGAGGTGCGTTTTGCCCAGACCAACATCACCAAAAATGACTAACGGATTGAAGGCGGTACCGCCGGGCTTTTTGGCAATAGCCATGCCTGCATTACGCGCCAAACGGTTGCAGTCACCCTCAATGAAGTTCTCGAAGGTATAGTTATGCTTCAGTTGTGGGTCTACCTTGATCCTTCGAATGCCGGGGATAACGAACGGATTCTTGATCATTTCGGCGTCGAAGACACCGGGCACCGGCTCGTTGTCTTTTTCCGAAGAGGGTTTGTTGCTGGGCTGCTCCACGGGAGGAGGGGGTGTCTTTGAGACACCGTCCAGAATATGGTAGAGCAACCGCCCGCGTTCGCCAAGCTCTTGCCGAATGCTCGTTTTGAGCAACTGAACGTAATGCTCCTCCAGCCACTCGTAAAAAAACTTGTTTGGCACCGAGATGGTCAACTCGTTGTTTTCCAGCCGCACAGGCCGGATAGGCTCAAACCACGTTTTAAAACTCTGTGGCGTTACGTTTTTTTTGATGATACGCAGACAACCGTCCCATACCATCAGGCAGTCCTTTGTCATACCCATGATGGTGCATTTGGTGTAGATCGGAAAACCCACAAATTACTGTTACGAAAATCCCTTTATCGAGACAGGGTGACAAAGTTTTGACTTTTCCTGCAAACCCCGAAATGGAATCTCCTTTTTTCGACAAATTTTTTTTAACACATTCGGGTTTGGGATACCGGGATTAAAGGTGCGTCTTGAGAATCAGACTAGTAGGTGTCAGAGCAAACAAATTCACCTGAAAATTCGCTTTTATTTTATTTTTTTTGACACATTTCCTTTAATTATCCACACAAATCATTAAAAACAAAATAATTGTTTGAGGTGTATGCGGCAGCGTTTGGCAGTTATGGCTGCTTTTTTAGTACGGAAATATGGACTAAGTATGCTGTTTATCAAGGGCAAAAAGACTTGGATGCAACCCGTAGGTGCAGGAAACGAGTGTGTTTCCCAAATCACTTAGCCATGCCAGGAATCAGAGTAAAAATCTTGTAAAAGAATTGTTATTTTGGATTTTGAAGGTAATGCTATCGTAACCAGCAGGTTAGATGAAAATTTTAAAAAAGTCGGCCTGCTTCCATACGAATCGCCACGAGTGCCCGATGGAGTGGGGTGGGGCCTTCCTGCTCTTCAAGAAGAGAAAATATCCGTTTGACCAGCTCCTCTGCATCGGTATTACTGTCCAGATCCTCTGCTGCTTTGGTTACCAGCATCAGGGTTTGTTCCCGGGCCAGCGTGATAATTCGCCACAAGGTCTCGGAGACATATAGTTGTTGGGAAGTATTGTGCTCAAACTCCTGGCTGATGCTAAGCAGCAGCGCGCCTGTCAGGTCGCCGACCTTCATGCCGGGGGTTCGAATGCGAAGTAAAGTATTCGGCAGTGATACCCGGTCGCACAACAGCGTCAGTCTTTCGTAGGCTTGTATGCGCAGCGGCAAGGTAATTTTCTGTGCATCCTGTTGCAGGAGCATGCGATCCACACGCTGACGTTCATCAAGCAGCAACTTGAGCAGAAAATACGCCGTGAAAAATACAATCAGGCCGGGTATGGTAAATTTCAGAAGTTCGAGAAAAAGAGCCATAGATGTGCGCGATCACGGTATTTTTTAAAAGGGCGGCAAAGGTAGTCAGCACAATTGAACATTGATACCCGCCTTGCGTTAATTGCTCGTATTTTTGGCCCTTCATTTTTATTGAGCATAAATTTATGGAAACAGTACTTGAAACGACCACTACGGCACCTATCGGCCTGACGCAAGGAGCCATGGAGCAACTGCAACTAATTCGTCGGCAAGAAAACATCCCGGAAGATCATGGCCTTCGGGTTGGCGTAAAAGGCGGGGGATGTTCCGGATTTTCCTACATCTTGGGGTTCGACATGCCGCAAGAAAACGATGATATTTTTGAGGTTGGCGGCCTGAAGGTGATTATGAATAAAGCACACGCGATCTACTTGCTCGGAATGGAAGTGGATTTCGTCAATGGATTAGACAATCGCGGATTCACGTTCAACAACCCCAACGCCACATCTACTTGTGGTTGCGGTACGTCTTTTTCTGCTTAAGTGTAGTCTTAAGTGGTCTATCTGAACATTTTCGTCATTTCCATGCCCGAGTCATTTCCCGCTTGCCAGGAGGGCCGGCCAGCCTTTCGACCTCGAATCCAACGCTCTTAAGCGTTCGCTTCACATCACCTTTGGCGCAGTAAGTCACCAGGCAACCATCGGGGCCAAGGGTTTTGTACATCAAGCGCATAATTCGCTCCGTCCAGAGTTCAGGTTGGGCTTGGGGAGCAAATGCATCGAAATAAATCAGGTCGAACACCTGACTTGTTCGAAATGCCTCCAGCCGTATACGTTTTTTGTGCAGTGAGAAGTGCCCCGAAAGTTTCATATTCCGATCCCAAGGGCATTGATGCAGGTACATAAAATCGGGCGCACTACCCACGGTGGGCGCTATTTGTTCTCCATAATTCAATGTTTCGACGGTTTCGAGCGGCAGCGGATATGCTTCAATGCCGGTATACCGGATACTTAAATTGCGTTTTTCGGCTTCCACCCATGTCAGCAGCGCATTCAATCCTGTTCCGAAGCCTACCTCCAGTATGTTTAATTCAGATTTCAAGGCTGCTTGGAAGCGCAACCCGGCATCAATGAATACATGCAATGACTCGGTGATTGCGCCATATCGAGAGTGATACGTCACACCGTATTGTTCGGCAAAAATCGAGTGAGAACCATCCTGTGTAAGAAAAGGAGACATGGCATGTGCAAACGTACAAAAAATAAGCCCGGACGGTATTACACCGGCCAGGCTCGTATCGTCAAACCAAAAATCAATCAGTATTATTTACCACCCAGACCGCCATTGCCGGCCGGTACACTTTCCTGAGCAGGAGCGTCTTTTACTTCCCCTTTGATGGTCAGCATACGGGTTTCAGTAGCCTCGTTGGTGGTGATGGTAATCGTTTTCGTGAAGGCGCCGGGGCGCTGGGTGTCGTAGCGTACTTCGATGAAGTTGCTCTCACCGGGCATGCAAGGCTCTTTCGGGTAGCTCGGAACCGTACAACCGCAGGAGCCTTTCGCTGTTTTGATGATGAGCGGCTCGTTGCCGGTATTGGTGAATTTAAACTTGCGCAGCGGCTCGGAACCTTTAGCAATCGTGCCGTAGTCAACTGTGGTGTTTTCAAAAGTCATTACGGGGCCATTCTGAGCCTGAGCGGAGACATAGTAAGCGCCGAAAAGGGCGAAAGCGAGGATAGCGAGTACTTTTTTCATCGGAAGTAGAAATAGTTTGTGAAAAGAAAAATTCTGTTCTCGTTGCTTGACGGCACAAAAGTAGGGCGACATGAAACGCCGCCAAAGCCATGCGCTGTTAACGATGTCCAAACAAAATCAAACCCTTTTTGAAGAGGCACTAAAAGTAGGAAAATCAATGCCTTGAAGCGAAAACTTGCTCATAAATCCGCTGCAACAAACGCTTCTCATCTGTGATGATTTCTGCAGTTCCTTCCAATTGTTGTTCAAAAGCAACAGGCCTTCCGTATGTGGTTTTCAACCCGTCGGGAAGCACCACAATTACTGCGTACTTGTCGTCTTTTGGAACTAATGATTTGGAGTACACATAACCGCGCAGGGTTCCGAATTCGGAATAGGGGTAACTGTCTAATTTAATTACCACACGCTGCTTAGAATGCACTTTGCCGCTGTTGGCTACGGGCAACAGTAAACGCCCGACTACTTTTCCACTTTGTGGAGGTATTATGACAAGCAACTGCTGTCCGGCTCTGACGTACTGTTTTTCCACAAAAAAGTTGGCGTTCAGCGACACCTGACCGGCTATGGGGGCTGTAATGAGGTAGGTTTGTTTCCAGCGGTCGAGCGCTGTTTTCAGGTTGCTGAGCGACTGCCGCACACGCCCCGCCGAGGTCAGCGCGCTTTCCTCTTCACTGAAAGATGCATCGGTACTGCTTTTATTCAGGCTGGTAATTTCATTTTGTTTTCGAAGAATATTGTCTTCCAATGCGTCCATCTGTCGCTCAAGGTCATCCACACGCTGCCGCTCTTTTTCCAGATCGTTGCGCGAAATGCCGCCTGCTTCGTAGAGATCGCGCTGGCGCTGGTACAATTCCCGAGCACCTTGCAATTGTGACTGCATACGCAGCACGGCCTTTCGATCAACGGCGATGCTTTGGTTCAGCTTAGCAACTTGTTGTTTGATCGCTTCCTTACCGGACCGCACGGACGAACTTTTGTCGCTTTTCCCAAATCGGTAAATATCTACTGCCTGCACAAAAACCGCATAATCGGTTTGTAATTCGCCAATCTCCAGCCCGTCAGGTGGCTGTATTTTCCCGATAGAGTCCGGAACACAACGCAACCAGTAATTTACATAGGTGTCCAAATTTCTGACATCTGAATATTCGGCAGTGCTTTGGAGTGCCGCAAGCACATAGCCTTCTTTTACAACCTGACTGTCGCGGGCAAAAAAACCGGCAATGTGGCCGTCGGTACGAATAACCACGTCTACCGGTGGAGCAGAGGGGGTAATAGTGATGCGCGCCGACACCACATCGGGGTAACTAATAATGGTGGCAACCCCCAGCAAGGCGGCTACACAAACGAATACAACAAACGTGCCCCAGCGGACGAGCCATCCGGGCGGAGTGCCGAGGATTTCCTGTACTTCCTCCGAGCGCAGTTCGACGTATTCGCGTTCTTCCATAGTTACATGCCGAGTTCAAGTTGGTTTTTTACCAAATGGTAATACACTCCACGTTTGTAGGTCAATTCCTCGTGGGTGCCCTGCTCCACCAGCTCGCCTTTTTCCAGGACAATGATATTGTCTGCATTGCGCACTGTACTGAGCCGGTGCGCTACAATCACAACGGTTTTATTCTGAAAAACCTGCTCCAGGTTGTGCATGATAACCCGTTCGTTGTAAGCATCAAGCGCATTAGTGGCCTCGTCAAAAAACAGATAGCGCGGGTTTTTGTACACGGCCCTGGCGATGAGGATGCGTTGGCGTTGTCCCTGACTGAGGCCGACGCCGTCGGGACCGATTTTGGTGTTGTAGCCCAGTGGCAGGGTTTCGATAAACGACTGGATATTTGCCACTTTGGCGGCATACAGCAATTGCTGCCGGTTGATATTGTCCGTACCAAGCGCAATGTTGCGGGCGATAGTATCGGAAAATATGAATCCGTCCTGCATGACCACGCCACAGCGGTCGCGCCAGAGTTGGTGATCAATATTGGACAAACTGATTTCTCCCAGCCGGATAGCGCCTTCGATCGGGTTGTAAAAGTTGAGCAACAGCTTGACTAATGTCGTTTTGCCGCTACCACTGCTGCCGACCACAGCTGTTATTTTCCCTTCCGGGATCGCCAGTGCAACATGGCGCAACACCCAGGGCTCGTGCGGGCCGCCGTAGCGAAACGACAGATTTTCAGCCACTAGGTCGCCGTTATCCGGCAACACGGTCACTTTGGCGGCATCTTTCGGCTCCTCGTCCGGCTTGAGGTGAATTTCGTTCATGCGCTCCAGGCTGATTTTGGCCTCTTGGGCGGCAAGAATGAATTGCACCAGCGATTCCAGCGGCGCATTGGCGTGGCCGATGATGTACTGCACGGCGAGCATCATGCCGAGGGTCATGTCGCCGTTGATGACGGCCGTAGCAGCCGTGATCGAAATCAGGATATTTTTCCCTTCGTTGATAAATGCTGCTCCTGCACGCTGCATCTGATCGGTAGCCAGATAGTCCACGCTGATGCGGAAAAGTTTGGCCTGAATACGTTCCCAGGCCCAGCGTTTCTGGCGCTCGGCATTGTGCAATTTGATTTCCTGCATGCCGTTGACCAACTGGATCAGGGCGTTCTGGTTGTCGGCCATTTGCTCGAAGCGACGGTAGTCGAGTGCGCGGCGGCGTTGCAGGAAAATCGCTATCCAGCCAAAGTAGAGCATGGCCGCAATGAAAAAAATGGCAAAAATCCAGGTGTTGTAAAACAGCAGAACTACCCCGAATACCAGCAGGTTGACCACAGAAAACAGCGTAACCAGAGAGGACGAAGTCAAAAACCGCTCGACGCGTTCGTTGTCGTAAATGCGCTGAAGCAAATCGCCCGTCATTTTGGAATCGAAGAATGCCATGGGCAGGCGCATAAGTTTGATCAAAAAGTCGGAGACCAGATTGATGTTCACGCGCGTACCGATATGCAGCAAAATCCAGCCCCGGATAAATTCCACGGCTACCTGGCTAAAAAACAGCATCCCCTGTGCCGCAAGGATGAGGTAAACGAAGTTGAGGTCGTTGAGTTGCACGCCCTTGTCTACCAACGCCTGCATCAGAAACGGGAAGATCAACTGGATGATGCTGCCGAGAATTAGTCCCAGAAAAAGTTGCCAAATCAGGCGTTTGTGCGGTACCAGATACTGCCGGAGGATGCCCAGGCCCGAGCGGTTGGTGGTTTCGCCCTCGCGCTGAAAAAACTCCGGCGAGGTTTCCAGCAACAGCAAAATACCCTGCGGTTCGGTGTTGTACACGTCGCTGATCCAGTTGTCCAGAAACTCTTGCTCCGTCATTTGTACCTTCCCCAAGGCCGGATCGGCTACGTACACCTTGCCGTTTGCGATGCGGTACACGACCAAAAAGTGGTTCTGTTTCCAGTGCGCAATGCAGGGAAGCGGCAGTTCATTTTGCAGCCGGCCAAAGTTGGTTTTCACGCCAAGCGTGCGCAGGCCGATCTTCTCGGCAGCATCGGCAATGCCCATGAGCGAGGTGCCCTCGCGGTCGAGGTACGACAGTTCCCGCAGGTATTCCAAAGAATAATGTCGCCCGTGGTGCCGCGCCACCATACGCAGGCAGGTAGCGCCGCAGTCCGACGCATCAAGTTGTTTGTAAAACGGGAAATTATCGGCCAGCATGGTGGTGGGTCAACCTCAGCAATGAGCGGGCAAAACTAAGTTATTTCTCTCAGCAACGGCGTTTTTACTCGGTAGCAGGTTGTTTCCCGGCAACCAAGTTGTAGGCCCGGATAAACGCCTGGTAAAACAATTTTCCCTGCACGGCATACCCTGCCCTGGAATAGTGCACCGAATCGGGCGCCATAAGCCCCGCCGATTTCCAGTTCTGGGCCGAATGTTCGCCGCCGGCCAGATGGAATAAATCCCACAGCGCATACCCGTTTTCGCGCGCAAATCGCCGGATATCGGCACAAATCGGCCCCATATACGGGTTGAACCCGCGCCCCTTCAGGTAGGAATCGGCAGGCGTCGTGAACAAAATGTACGCGCCGGGGGCATATTTCTTGATCTGGCCGACCAATTCGCCCATCTGCTGGTACACAAAATTTTCGGTGAGTTTGCCCTGTGCTTCATTGGTTCCGAAGGAAAGAATGACAAGGTCGGGATTCAGGTCGGCCAGTTGGCGAGCAAAATACCTGGCACGAACAAAATCGGAAAACTTGGCGCCGTTCACCCCGATCGAATGGTACACCACGCCCGCCATTTCGGTTTCCAGAACGATACCGTCGAGGGCTATACGCCCGGCGGGCGTATAGCCCTCCGGTCTGGAAAACAACAGGTTGGCCTGCGAAACCGGGCGGTCGAAATAGTAGGATCGGAAAAACGCGTCTTGCTGAAACAACAAGGCTTTCTGGTTGCTCAGGTCATCCTGCACAGAAATGTCAAGTGGGCCGTCTTCCTGCCGGTGCAGGATGGTCACTTTGGTAAACAAACGCGTTTCCGCTGTAGAGGTGTCGCGCAGGCGCAGGCTGAGTTTGCCGGACGAAGAATTGTTTTCAAGCATAAAACCACTCAAGCCAAAGGGAGTCGCCATGTCAAGATTTCGTTGGCAGTTGCTTCCGAACCAAGGTGCATCCGTTTCGATCAGGTAGTCCCTCGGGCCGTTTGATCCGGCCAGTTTGTACGGAAAAACCAGTCCACGGCCCGCATCTCCGAATGCATTCTGCACGCGCCGGCGCACCTCGTGGGTCAGGTAATTGCCCAGAATGTGGGAGTCACCAATATGCACAATGTTAATTTTTTGACCGCCATGCACCCGTTGTCCATACATTTTCCGAAAAAACGGCTCCAGATAGCCGGCATTTTCGATGCCGTTTTCTTCCTGCCGGAAAAAACTGTAGCCCACGGTGTCCTGGTCGGTAAATTCCACTTTGGGCGGACGAAACTGGGACTGGCAGCGAACTGCGCAAAAGAGCAGGCACAACAGGCACAGGACACTGCGCACGTGGGCGAGCCTGACTAACCTCTGAAAATTGAACATGCGAAAGGACATCTCGATCATGGTAAATTATTGTCGGGGCTTTTTCAGTTTCCCGCGTCTGCCTTCTTTTTTTCATCCAAAAACAGTTTGGCAAACTTGTGCCCAAGCATTTTTCCACCCTCATGCGTCAGGTGGGTGTAGTCCCGGTTGGCCAGCGACGGGTGGCTTTTTTCAGCAAAAATAATCATGGCGCCCGGCCCGCCCATTCCCCGGAACAGGTCGTAAAACAAAAAGCCGTGTTTCAACGCCAAGCCGCGCTGCATGTCCGCAATGGCAGGCACGCTCGGCAGCGTAGCAATTTCGCCATCCACTTTGCCCGCCCGATCCGCTACGCTGATGATCAGGATCGGTTTTCCAGGGAAACACTTGCGCAGGTGCGCAAAGGTCTGATCCAGTTCGGATTCGTACCAGCGCAGGTTGTCCATTTTGTCCGTCACGGCATTCAGCCCGAGTTGCACCACAATCAGGTCGTATCGCTGAACGGCGTCAAACTGCCGTGCCAGTGCCGGTTCGATCAATTTGAGCCGCCCGCCGGTATTTCCACGCACCGAGAAATTATCCAGATAAAAGCCGGGGCCGCTTTCCAACGACGCCCCGTACAGGATCAGGTTACTGTCCGGCTCATCAAAACGGAACGCGAAAGCGCGGATGGCGCCTTGCGTAGGCGTCCAGTCCCAGGTGCCGAGCAACCCGCTTGTGGCGGGAAGCGTGTCGGTGCGGGGCGGCATGTCGGCATTTTGCCAAACAAAAGCGGCGCTTGAATCCGCCCGGTAAAACAGACGCAGCCTTCCCCATCGGCTTGTATGATGGAAATAGTCGGCGCCTTCGTAGTGCACAAACGCGTGTGGTTGCGGACGGTACACAAACCCGTTGATGCCGAATGGCTGTCTGCTCTGGTGGTTTTTGGTGATTGAATAGGTGTTCCACTTTTCATACCGATGCACTAATGTCCGTTTGAAACGCGCCACTTCCGAAGTAATCGGCACATAACCTACCCCCGAACCACCCCAAAGTGTCTGGAGGGTATCGCGAAGATCACCCAGCAGGATGTCGCCTTCCACAAACGAATCGCCGAAAAATGCGACCCGGACAGTGCGCTTGTGGGAACGGATGGAATCTATTGCCGAAAAAAATCGCCTCAATCCTTGCTGCTCCGGTGTGTAGTCTTCCAACACCCAGCCCCACAAGGCGGCATCTACAAAGCGGATGGCGAGCGTGTCGTCGGTCCTGTTGTTCGCCTGCGCCGTATCCAGAGAAAATTCGACTGCAACGGTGTCCGGAACAAACTTTCCGTCTGATGCCCGGATATCGGACAAGATGTCCATTTTGCGAATCGGAATGCCGTCCAATGCCAGGTTATCCGGCAACAGCGACAGGCCTGTCAGCAACAGGAACACCAGGAATACAAGTCCGAGCGATTGGCCAAGGTAATTTTTCATGCGGCGCGAAGGTACGGAGCAAGGTGCATCGGCGCGATTCGGCGAGGTGTTGAAAAAACAGCGGATACAGCCCCGGCACTTGGCTACCTTTGCCGCCTTTCAACTGCACAAACTATGGACATATCCAAAATCCCGTCTCCCTGCTTCGTACTTGATGAAGCCTTGCTGCGCAAAAATCTGCAATTGATTGATCGCGTACAGCGTGAAGCCGGCGTTCAAATCATTCTGGCGTTCAAAGGTTTTGCTATGTGGAGCGCTTTTCCGCTAGTTCGTCAATACTTATCGGGGGCTACTGCTTCATCCCTGAGCGAAGCGCGTCTGTGTTTTGAAGAAATGAAAACCAGGGCGCATACCTACTCGGTGGCGTATTTGCCCCGCGAATTCGGGCAAATCATGAAGTACTCCAGCCACATCACGTTCAATTCGCAGGCGCAGTACAAACGCTTCCGACGCCGGCTGGAAAAACATCCGGAGCGGATCAGTCCCGGTATTCGGGTCAATCCGGAATGGTCGCCTGTGGGTACGGCGCTGTACAACCCCGCAGCCCCCGGTTCGCGTTTGGGCGAGGTGGCGGAAAATTTCAAGGGACGCCTGCCGGAAGGAATCGAAGGCCTGCATTTTCACACCTTGTGCGAAAGCAGCAGTTTTGATCTGGAACAAACGCTGGAGCATTTTGAACAACGCTTCGGCGCTTTTTTACCCGGCCTTAAATGGGTCAATTTCGGCGGCGGACATCTGATGACCCGACACCGCTACGATGTGGAACACCTCATCGGCGTGCTTCGCGCATTTCGGGCGCGACATCCGCACTTGCAGGTTATCCTTGAACCAGGCAGTGCCATCGCATGGGACACCGGCGTGCTCGTGGCGAGTGTGCTGGATGTGGTGAAAAACAAAGGCATCAAAACGGCTATACTCGATGTGTCCTTCACGGCGCACATGCCCGATACACTCGAAATGCCCTACCGCCCCCGGGTGCGAAACGCCAATGCCGAGCCAACACCCTCCGACAAATTCCAGTACCGGTTGGGCGGCGTGAGTTGCCTGAGCGGTGATTTTATGACCGAGTATGCCTTCGACCGCCCGCTGAAGGTGGGACAGAAGATCGTGTTTGAGGACATGATCCACTACACCATGGTAAAATCCACCACCTTCAACGGCGTGACACACCCCGCCATCGCGATCTGGCGCGAAGATGGACGATTGGACGTGGTAAAAAAATTCGGTTACCGCGACTACAAAGGCCGTCTTTCGTAAAGTCTCCAGACCTTCCAGGTTTGTCAAACCCGGAAAGTCTACTTGATGAGAATATACACCAGTACGATCAGCGCCACCGTAGCAACAGCCACAATTGCGAGGAATTTTTGCAGTTCTTCCTTGTCTTTAAGGTTCTGGCGGGACTTCGGTGCGAGTTTGTGTTTGCTTGCCATAATGCGTTAATTATGAGTTACGAACGATAAACTTTTGCTTGATTTTTATACGATTCCCTGTTCACGGAACAGCCTGTTCAGCCACTTCAGCATCAGGGCCAGTGCAATGGCCGCAATTGCCAACAGGGCAAAATTGACCCAGAAGAAGTCGGCTTTGTTGTCGTAGCCGTCCCACAGCGTGGCCAAAATACCGCTGAGTTTGTTCCCGATAGACGTGGCGAGTTGCCAGCCCCCCATCATCAGTCCGGCGATTCGGGCCGGCGCCATTTTGGACACCATGGAAAGTCCCATCGGGCTGAGGCAAAGTTCGCCTACTGTGACCACACCGTACGTAGCTATAAGCCACCACACGGAGGCCTTTTCAGCGCCGTTGTGGCAGGCGTACACCGCCCAGACGGTAACTAAGGTAGATAAGGCCGAGATCACGAGGCCCAGTCCTATTTTCCCCGGCGTCGTCGGTTCGCGTTTTCGCTTACGCATGAAACCGAAAAACCAGACCACAAGCGGGGTGAGCACGATCACAAAAAACGGGTTGACGGACTGGTAGATTTCCGTGGAAACTAATTTGATCGTTTGGCCAAGTGGCGGGCGTTCCGGCTCCGGCACATTCAGCAGATAGGGTGGGGTAGTGACCCCCATCACAATTTTTCCGGTCTCCGGGTCTTTGGTGGTTCGGAACTGCTCGTCGTACACCGGGAAGGTATCCGGTTCATTTTTCACTTCCTGCACCATACCCATGAAACGGGCGGGTGATTCCATCCAGGCCGGCATAGAGCGGTCGGTGTAAAATTCCGCCCAGGTCGTGAGCGCGGTACCGTTTTGTTTGAATACCGCCCAGAACACAATCACCACGGCATAGATGGAAAGCAGGGCTTTGATACGAGATTTTTCCGCCTCCGGAGCCTTCCACAAAATCCACAGAAAAAAGCCGACAATGGGAAGCGATCCGAAAATGAACGCATCGTTGGAATCGGAGCCAAGCACATTGCCCGGAATGTTCCAGGCAAAAAGACCGGTCAAAATTGCCGGCAGGAGTACCGACGACAGCAGGGTAACCACGCCGGCTTCGGCAGGATTCACTTCCTTGCGTACATCGGCATGCGCCATTTGTTTTGACCCGAGCATAAACACCAACACGCCGATAAACATACCGATACCGGCTGCGGCAAAAGCATATCCCCAGCCGTAGTTGTTGCGCAGGTATGCCGCCACGAAGTTGCAGATCAGGGCGCCGATGTTGATGCCCATGTAGAAAATGTTGTAGCCGTCGTCTTTTCTGGCCCGATACCGGTCTTCGTTATACAAATTCCCCAACAGCGTGGAAATGTTGGGCTTGAAAAAGCCATTGCCGAGGATCATTACGCCCATGGACAGGTAGAACGTCGTCAGGTTGTTGGGAATCGCCAGAAGGAGATAACCGATGCCCATCAACGTGCCTCCAAGCACAATGCTCCGCCGGTAGCCCAGCACGCGGTCGGCCAAAAGCCCACCAACGAATGGTGTGACATAAACCAGTGCGATAAATGTTCCGTAAATATCCGAAGCGGTAGCCCGTTCGAATCCGAGGCCACCGGCCTGCGTGTCGGTCATGTACAGGAAAAAAATCCCGATCATGAGGTAGTAGCCGAAGCGTTCCCACATTTCGGTTAAAAACAGGAAGGGCAATCCGGCAGGATGTTGGCGCATAACGTTGATTTGATGTTCGGGGCAAAAATAGGTGCAAATGAAAGTTTCGCAAGAAAAGGGCCGCCATATCTTTACGGCTTCTTTTTTCCGTGTTATTGAAATCTGATTTTACGATGAAGAATAGATTCGTGCTGCTGCTCCCGGCCTTTGTGCTGGGGATCGCATCGGCTGCTCTTGCCCAGCAACCCCTTACCAAACCCACGCCCCCCTCACCCGGCCCGTCGTTCGAACCGCTGGCACTTTCGATGGAAGACAGTGTCATGGTAACCATTATTCTCAAGCACCAGCAAGGGAAAAACCTGTACGAAATACGTCGGGTGCTGGAGGCTCAGGGATTCTGGGATATGTTCCCGCCCGAGGATTCCCGCGTCATTTCCTGGACGCTGGCCATGGGCCTGGGGCACGTCATTGTATTGCAGGTACCGGTGAGCGGCGTGCGGCGGCTCAATTTAGCCATCGAAAACGGCGCGTGGGGCGCCTTCGACTCCGAGTTTTACCTGTCGTACGACTACGAGTCGCTTTGGAGAGAATACCTCGAAAAGCGGGAAGCGGCCAAGGATGACCGCAATTAAATTAACGTGTGATTATTGATTTTCAGCCGCCGGCACAAACCGGATGGACAAGGAGTTCACACAATGACGGATATTTTTAGCCGTCATGCGCTCACCGTGAAATACGTGGCCAAGATGGCCGCCGCAGTTGGCACAAAGAATTTCAATCCGGCGCATCCCGAGCGTCTGGTCTTCCTCCCGCAAGACTGCACCGGGTAACTCGTCATCAAAAGACGGCCAGCCACAGCCGCTGTCGAATTTGTCTGCCGAGCGGTACAGCGGCGTATTACACCGCCGGCACACAAACATGCCGTGGCCTTTGTGATTCCAGTACTCGCCCGAAAATGCGCGTTCCGTACCTTTTTGGGCAATGACATACTCCTCTTCGGGCGTGAGTTTGTTCCAGTTATCCTGATTTTGCATGGCTGACTTGTTTGCTACGCTTCCATAGACCAGTTATACGGCTTGGCCTTCAACTCTTCCAGTTTTTCCTTGAGTTTGTAGTCAATCAAGGCTTTTTCGGCTGTAATTCGTGCCAGAACAAGGTGCTTGCCTGTGTCCGTGTCGAATTTGAGTTTGTTGTTTACTGCATTTGCTCGAAGCGTGGTGGACTCCCTGTTGGCCATTTCAAAGACGTGCTCGTGCTCGTGCAGGAGATAATCATACGGACTGCGGTACGAAATCAGTTTGACCATAATCGGCGCCGTTTCGATTGCCATAAACAAAAAAGTGATGAAAAGGCTGGCGTAGAGAATGGCAAGACTTTTTCCGCTCAGTCTCGACAAGGCCTCCATGCGGGCTGCAAGGCCGTCATAACGAGTGCGTTTAAGTTGGGTGATTTCCGTTTGCACGGTCGTTTCAAGCGCCTGAACGGCTTTGGTTTTTTCTACAATTTGGGGTTGGTTGAGGGCAAGTGTTTGCTCCAATTCCGCCTGCGCCTTGTCGGCTTCATCCTTTTTGGCGCGGTAAATCGGGCCTAGGTTCTTTTTGCCCGATCCGCCGGTACCGTCGGCTTCCTGCACGGCTTCTTTGACAAGTGCGTCGCGTTTGGCAGTTTTTTCGGCTATTTCGGACTTGAGTTGCTCGATTCGTGCGGCTTCCACCTTGATCTGTTGCTGATAGCGTGCTTTGAGCCGGTCTTCCTGCTGCTTGTACACCTCCTGCTCCATCGTCACCAACTCTGCCTGAATTTCCTTGTCGAAAATCTTCAGTTCGAGCGGTTTGGAAATTACGAGCGCCAGTAAAACAGCCAGGAGGAGTCGCGGCGCAGCCACCAGGAGATCGCGCCACCAGTTACCGTTGCTCTTCATGCTCAACACGATATAGCGATCGAGGTTGAAAATCATAGCCCCCCAAACGAGGCCGAAACCGATTGCCATGAAGTAGGAACCGAATACCGTGTACAGTGCATAACTCGCTGAAAAAAAGGCAAGCACGCCCGTGAAAAAAATCGTGGCGCCAATGCCCACGTACTTGTTGGTGTCGGACGGGCAACGCTCCAGAAAGGACCGCTCCACGCCGGAGCAGAAGAGGAAAAAATTTTGTAGTTGTTTCATAGCCGGAATAGCTCGATTGCTTCGGGGCCTTAAACTTGAATTGCCCGAAATTATTTGTTTTCGGGGGCAATTATCGGCGAATTTTTGACGCGAGAAAAGTTTTTTTTGGAAGCCGGCATTTTTCTGTTTCATGGAACTTTGGCCAAAATCATCTATTTTTGGGGCCGCAATTGCGCTTAGGCCCTTTTGAATGGAAATAAATCGTACGCAAGTTTCACACGGATGAACCGCATCAGGAAAGGGCATTTACCCGAAGTTAAAGGTCTGGTTTTGGCTGGAGGAAAATCCACCCGGATGGGACGCGACAAGGGATTGATCCCGTGGCATGGTCTGCCCCAGCGGGAATATCTGGTTGATTTGCTTCAATCGCTGGGCATCCAGGCCTTTATTTCCTGCCGCCCCGAACAGGTTGCCTCCATCACCCCGCTTCGTGCAATTCCGGATAAATACCCCGACTCCGGCCCCTTGGGCGCTATCGCATCGGCTTTTGCGGAAGATTCCTTTGCGGCCTGGCTTGTGATAGCCTGCGATATGCCGCTCGTTGACCATGCTGTTTTACAATACCTGCTTAACTCCCGCAGACCTGATTTTGCCGCAACGGCTTTTCGATCTCCATCCCTCCCAGGCGATACACCCGACCCGCTACTTGCCATCTGGGAGCCGGCGGTGCTGCCTGTGCTGAAATCTTCGATGAAAAAAGGGAACAAAAGTGTCCACCGCGTTTTGACGACTGCCGGTGTCTTTCTGCTGGAACCTCCCGACCCTGCGGTATTGACGAACACCAATATGCCCGAAGAAATGGCTATGATTGACCCGTTTTTAAAAGAAATTTTCTTGCTTCACTAATCACTTAGTAATGCCATGAGTGCAAATTCCAACTCCCGCGTATACGGCATTGTGGTCACCATTTTGCTGCTGCTTTCAGCCGCTGTCGGCTGGTTTTTCTGGCAAAAATCAAAAGATGCAATTGCCGAAAACGAGCACCGCCAGGTGGCAATAGATTCCCTGACGCAGATCAAGACAGGACTTGAGCGGGAATTGGACAGCCTGTCGTTTGCCTATTCCGATTTGCGTACCGAAAACGAAAACCTGCAAGGCAAAGTGACCTCGACGGCGGCCCTGATCGAGCAAAAAGAAATCGTAATCAAACAGATCAAATCAGCGGCAGCCAAAGATTTATCCGACCTGGAAAAACAAGTCGGTGATTTGCAGCGCGTAAAAACCGAATACGAGACGGTCGTCACGGTGCTCCGGCAGGAAAATCAGCAATTACGTGAGGCCAATGAAGTCCTGACAGACAAAAACGCCAAACTGGAAGAGCAGGTCAATGACTTGGCCAAGCAACTGGAAGCACAAATTCAAAAAACACAGGCCGCGGCATTCAAGGCTTCATCGTTCCGGGTAGAGGTCGAACTGCGCAACGACAAACTGACCGTGCGCGCCCGCCGGGCACGGGAGTTGCTCATCAGTTTCGATCTGGCCGATGTGCCGCAAAATTTTCAGGGGCCGCAAAAACTATACTTGTCTGTAACCGACGACAAGGGCACCCCGATCACTACCAGCAACCCCATCAAAACAACCGTGTATGCCCCGACCGGTCCGGTGGAAATTGTGGCGCAACAGGTCAAACAAGTCGTCCTGGAAACCACGCAACGCCTGTCCATCGCCCACAAACTGGAAGATCGTCTGAAAGCGGGTAATTACGTGGCCGCGGTGTACTGTGACAAAGGACTTCTTGGGGCGTCAAGTTTTCGCCTGCGTTAACACCGAACCCGAACCGGACGCACGCATGCCGTGCCCCAATCGAAAAAAATGGAAGAGACAACGCCCAAAGCACATTCCGAACCAGAAGGCTCGGACAATGCCCGGCCCAGGTGGCAGGCAGTGCTCCGCCGTATGTGGCGGCGCCTGGAGAATGTCGCTTTCGTTGTAGTTGCTACCCTGATTTTTTTGTATTTCCTCCTGCAGTCTTCCGCAGTACAAAACTGGATCATCGGCAAAATCACCTCCTACCTGTCCGGCGAACTGGAGACGACGGTGGAAATTCAGCACGTGGATATTTCCTTTTTCGACAACCTGGTGCTCGACGGCTTGTTTGTAGCCGACCGGCGCGGCGACACCCTGATCTACGCGGAAAGATTCAAAGTCGGCCTCAACTCCAATATTTTCTCCCTGCTCCGCAACCGGCTGGAGATAAACGAAGTATCCCTTTCCCGCGCCCGGGTGAATATCCGGAAGTTAGAAGGCGACACCACCACCAACCTGCAATTCCTGCTGGACTATTTCGCGGGCTCGCCGCCCGACCCGAACAAGAAACCTGCGCCGTTCCAACTGCGGGTTCAAAACCTGCGCCTCCACGATGTACAGTTTCTGTCGGAAAACAAAATGGCAGGCAAACGCATGTTCGCATCGATAGGTACCGGCGCCATCCGCATCAACAAGTGGGATTTCAAAGCCAATACCATCGAGGCACCGATTATTGATCTCAACGATGTGATTTTTTCGATTGCCGAGTACCCCGCTCTGGAAACTGATGACGACGGCGATAAAATCCCCGAAAAATCGCCCCCCGACCCGAATCCGCTGCGGGCACTCGTGGGCAAACTTGTGCTCCGAAACGCCCAATTTTCGTTGGACAGATTCGATGATACCCCCGTTCGGCACGACGCTGTCGGGAACATGGATTTTTCCCACCTCTCGGTTCGCAACATTGCCATTGAGGCGGACAGCGTGACGGCAAGCTCCGACCTGGCTTTCACCGGCAGGCTGCGCCACCTGGCGGCTACCGAACAATGCGGCTTCTCGATCCAGCACCTCGAATCGAACGAGGTGTATGTGAACGACACCATCACTGCCCTCTACGGTATGCGCCTGGAAACCAACGGCAGCACCCTGGGTGACACCCTCGCACTGCGCTACTCCACGTATTACGACTACGAACGATTTACCAACCGGGTGTATCTGGACGGCCGATTTGCTGCGGGTTCAAAAGTCCGCCTGGGCGACATCATGTTCTTCAGCAAAGACCTCGAAGAGAATTCATTTTTCCTGAAAAACCGGGACTTGGCACTCGAATTAACCGGCTACATGGACGGCAGGATCAACCGCCTCAACGGCCGCTCGCTAAATATCCGGTTAGGCAACGAATTGTCCATCGTGGGTAATTTCGATGGCGACGACATGGCCGAAGGCAGCGACCGTATGCGCCTGTTCTTCGACCTCGAACGCGCCAAAACCAACATGCAAACCATACGCGAGATCATTCCGGGCTTCGATGCACCGGCATATTTCGACCGACTGGGCAACATCAGTTTCAGTGGCACGTACCAAATCCTTTTCGGAATAAACCACATCCTGACGGGCGACCTCACCACGCAGATCGGTTACGGCAACGTGGATATGAAACTGGACCTTCTGGGCGGACCGGAAAAGGCAACCTACTCCGGGTTCCTGAACATGAACGATTTTGACCTGGCCAAGTGGACGGAAAACGACGATTTCGGAAAATCCACCTTCCGGGTGAATATTTCAGAAGGCACCGGACTGACACTCAAGACCATCAAATCGCAGTTGAACGGCACCGTGGATTCCCTGTACTTCCGCGGGTACAACTACCGGAACGTGGAGATGAACGGGCGTTTCGAGCAGTCCGTCTTCGCGGGTCAACTCAACATTGAAGACCCAAACATCAATTTTTCCTTCGACGGTACCGTCAACTTGCGCGACTCGATTCCGGAGTACGATTTCAAGGCAGACCTGAACCGGGTAGACCTCGGGGCGCTGAATCTCGTGGACAAAGACTGGGTATTGTCGGGCAAAATCCAGAAAATCAAACTTTTCGCCCGAAACCTCGACGACCTGCGCGGCGCAATCGTGCTCCGGAATTTCCAACTTATTCAGGATAAAAAATACCACCACCATGTGGACTCACTGACCTTCGCAGCCGCCAACCGCCCGAACGGAAACCGGTATTTCATTCTGTTGTCGGACATTGCCGACGGCATACTTGAGGGGCGTTTCGAGGTGAACAAAATGGCTGCCAACGCCTTGCAATTTTTTCAACAATATTACCCCAATCTGTCGCGGCAGTCGTTTGGCGTTCAGGCGTACGACTCAACCTACCTAAACGACAATTACAAAGTCAACATCCAGATCAAAAACACCCGGAGTTTAACCAAATTGCTGGACCCTGATCTGGATACCCTGCGCAATGTCAACATCCGGGCGAATATGAATGCCCGGGCAGGCACCTCGGATTTTCGGCTTGATTTGCCTGCATTTCGGTACGACGGACTGGGTTTGTACGATGCCGATCTGGTCTGGAGTAACGAACGGGATCGGGGGAGCTTCACCGTCAACGTGCCCAAAACCGTCATGGCCGATGGCCGTCAGATCGCGCATATCCATTTCTCCGGAGATATGGCCGACGATGCCGTCAAGTTTACCCTGAATACCGAGGACACGACCTCTATTGTTAAAAAAATCAACCTGCGGGGGGCACTATCCACCGTGGACACGCTATGGCAACTGCATTTCAATGCCGCCGCTATTACCCTGTTTGACGAGCAATGGTACATGGAAGATGAAAACTACCTGCGGTTTTCCGACTCCTATTTTGAGGCCAGGAACTTTGATTTGATGAGCGGAATCCAGCGGATACGCCTGGAGAGCCACAACGACGGCAAGGGCGCCCGGTTTTCATTGGCCAATTTTGACCTCAACTTTCTGGAGCGCCTGTTCCGCCTTGACAACATTCGTTATCGAGCGAAAATTTACAACCTCGACGTGGAAATCGAGGATGTGTTTGCCATGCGCGACATCCGGGGGTACATCACAACCGACACGGTTTTCCTGAATGAAAAACCCTACGGCAAGATGAGCGGAAACCTGGAAATTCCGGACTCGGATTCCCCGATCTGGTGGCGGGTTTTCCTGCGCGGGAAAGACAATGCCCAGATGCGGATACTCGGGGCGTATGTTGCCGATGGTTTGGGGCGCCGAAAGGTAGACGAACTTGGTGAAATCAAGCCCGGGGAGTTCAAAGCCTCCGTACAGTCGGCTAATTTCCCCTTGCAGGCACTGGAACTGATTGTGCCGGATATTTCAAAAACCCAGGGTACGCTGGGTCTGGACGTGATGCTTGGCGGCCCGTTCAGCCGGGTGGGGATGAAAGGTCAGGCTCGGGTGGAAGGCTCATTTCAACTGGATTACCTGAAAGCCCGGTTCTACATTCCCGATGAAGTCATTCAACTCAGCGAAACGCAGATTTGGGCCGACAAGGACACCATTCTGGACGGAAGCCGGAAGAACGCTGCGATTATCCGGGGCGGATTGCGGCACGACCATTTCAACGACTGGCAATTAGACTGCAATATCAAATCGGTAGGCTCTAATTTTATGGCACTCAATACCATGCGCGACGATAACGACATGTACTACGGACAAGGTATCGGCAGTTTTGAGGCAAATTTTTCCGGCTCGTTCAGCAAAACCGATATTCGTATCACTGCCGTTACCGGCAAGGAAACTCGCCTGTTTATCCCGCTTTCCTCCGCGCGGACGGACATCAAAGACGCCAGTTTTATTACGTTTCGAGATAAAAATGCCCCTCCGGAAACCCGAAAGGACACGCAGAAACGCTTCGTTTCCAGCGACCTGAAAGGCCTGAACCTTGAAATGAACCTGACCATTACCGACGATGCAGAGGTACAACTGATCTTCGACGAAGCCGCCGGGGATATCGTGAAGGGTAGGGGAGACGGAAACCTGCGCATTGTGATCAACCGGGAAGGCGAGTTCAAAATGTACGGGAACTACCAAATCCGGCGCGGCGAGTACATGTTCACCTTGCTTAACCTGGTAAACAAACCGTTTACGGTAGCGGACGGCGGCACGATCAGTTGGTACGGCGACCCCTACGGCGCGCAGATCAATTTGGACGCCACATACGCTGAAAACACCTCGCTCACGACTTTTTTGCAGGAAGAACTTTCGGTCACCAACAACCTGAGCGCCGAGGCCGCCAAATCTACGCGGGTGGTAGTGACCATGCATTTGAAAGGCGACCTGTTCAAACCGAATATCAGTTTTGACCTGAGTTTCCCGAATCTGACAAGCCAACTCAAATCGCTGACGGACAGCAAAATGTCGCTGTTGCGTCAGGATCAGAACGAACTTACCCGGCAGGTGTTCGGCCTGATCGTGGTGGGTTCGTTCCTGCCGTCCACCGGGTTTGCGGCCAATATCCAGAGTAGCGACTATCTGGCATCGGCGTTCAACACCCTGACGCAGGTGTTGAGCAACCAATTTTCGAGTTACCTGACCACGTTGGCTTCGGAGTGGTTTGGCGGTGCGGTGTCCAGTATTGAGTTCAACATTGCGTACAATGAGTACCGCAACCAGACAACTCCCGACCAGAGCAACCTTTCACAAATCGGCCGGGAACTTCAGGTGCGGCTCAGCAGCGGGTTTGCCAACGACCGCATCACCGTGCAATTGGGTTCGCAGTTTGGACTGGGGCAGCCGGGTACCACCACGGCGGACGGTTTCCTGGGCGAAGATGTGACCGTGGATATTCAGATAACCGAAAACAGGCAGTGGCGGTTGCGGGTGTATCAGCGCACCGAACCCGACATTGCAGGCGGTTCGCGGCGTTCCCGCTATGGTTTTGGCATCAACTTCCGCAAGGAGTACGACACGTTCAACGAATTGATGCAGGATTTAACAGGCTGGCTTCGGAAGAAAAAGTAGTAGCGGTTTATCCCAGTTGCTCCATGGCTGTTTCCCACTCGGCATACACTTGCTCCAATTCCGATTTCCCGGAATTGTACTTCTGAAGCACGTTCTGCGATTCGGGTTTATTGTAAAAATCCGCTTCGGCCATTTTTCCCTCCATTTTTTTCAACTCCGCTTCAATTTCGCTGATTCGGCGTTCGCTGCGCTGCACGGTGCGCTGCAGTTGTTTTTTTTCTTCCGGCGTAAGTGCCGTGCCGGACTTGCTCTGCTCGTCGGGACGGGCATAGCCACTTCCCGAGCGTCCACCGCTTGTGGTGCGCATTTCCACTTGGCGCATGTTGTCGAGGCGACGTTTATCGAGGAAATAGTTCACATCACCGAGGTACTCGTGCAGGCGGTGGTCGCGGAATTCGATCGTGCGGGTGGTGAGGTCGCTGAGAAATTCGCGGTCGTGGCTCACGACGAGCAGTGTGCCGTTGAAATCGAGCAGCGCCTGTTTGAGCACGTCTTTGGAAAGCATGTCGAGGTGGTTGGTCGGCTCATCAAGCACCAGAAAATTGAATGGGCGCAACAGCATACAGGCCAGTGCGAGTCGTGCACGTTCGCCTCCGGAGAGTGCTACCACTTTTTTGTCTACGTCCTCTCCGCTGAACAAAAAGCCCCCGAGGACAGCGCGCAGTTTGGTGCGCATTTCCGGCGGGCTATATTTTTCCATAGTTTCCAGCAGCGTGATTTTCGGGTCGAGCGTTTCGGCCTGGTTTTGGGCGTAGTAGCCTATGGACACGTTGTAGCCCAGCGAAGCCTTGCCGCTGGTGGCCGTCTCGGCATTCACCAAAATTTTAGCCAGGGTGGTTTTTCCCTGGCCGTTTTGGCCGACAAAAGCCACACGTTCGCCGCGCAGGAGTTGGAAATCCACGTTTTCGAGCACTTTCAGGTTGCCGTATCGTTTGGTCAGGTGTTCAGCGGAAGCCACGACTTCGCCGGAACGCGGCGCATCCGGGAAACGCAGGCGCATGACCGAAGTATCTTGCTCGTCAATTTCCACCCGCTCCATTTTGTCGAGTTGCTTCTGCATGCTCTGGGCCATCTTGGTTTTGGTGGCCTTGGCCATAAATCGGGCGATGGTTCGTTCGCGGTCGGCAATGACGCGCTGCTGATTTTCGTAGGCAGATGCGAGTTTTTCGCGGCGTTCGGCGCTGAGTTCCACATATCTGGAATAGGGCGCCTTGTAGTCGTCGAGGCGGCCAAGCATGATTTCAACCGTCCGGTTGGTTACGTTGTCAAGGAAGCGGCGGTCGTGGCTGATCACAATGGCCATGCCCGGGTACTTGCCGAGCCAGTCTTCAAGCCAGAGGATACTTTCGATGTCGAGGTGGTTGGTCGGCTCGTCGAGCAGGAGTAAATCAGGCTGACGAAGCAGAATTTTGGCGAGTTCGATGCGCATTTGCCATCCGCCTGAAAACTCGTCGGTGAGGCGGGTCATGTCGGCGTGTAGAAAACCGAGTCCGGTCAGCACCCGTTCGGCATCGGCGGTAGTGGTGGCGTGTCCGAGGTGGTGCAGGTGTTCGGTGAGGTCACCCATGTCTTCGAGCAACTTGTGGTAGGCATCGGTTTCGTAGTCCTCCCGCACGGCGAGTTCGGCCTGGATGTCATGCAGTTGTTGTTCCAACGCCAGTACCTCGGCAAAGGCGGTCATGGTTTCGTCGAGCACGGTTTTGCCTTTAGGCAAAAGCATGTCCTGGTGCAGGTACCCGACCGTGAAGTGCGTGGGCTTGACGACGTTGCCCTCTTGGGGCGACATTTCGTCGGCGATGATTTTCAGGAGTGTGGATTTCCCGGCGCCGTTGCGACCTACGAGGCCGATGCGTTCGCCGGGTTTGACCACCAGATTTACGGAATCAAGCAGGGTGCGATTGCCGTATTTTACGAAGATATTGCTGAGGGTTAGCATAGCGGGCGCGAAGGTACGAATTGCCCTACCTTAGCGCCAAAAATCTCTAAATTATGGCAACACATCAACCGGACGCACCGGGCAGTGGCGAAGGCTCGGGCGTAGTTTTTGGAAAACAAATTCTGCTGTTGGCTTTGGTCTGCATTGCAGGCGTGCTGCTTTACAAAACTTGCTTTTCAGCAGGGGGCTTGTCAACCATGTTTCAAAGCCCGCAAGGGGTTCAACTTACATACATCCCGTCGGATTTTCAGCCCAACCTGAACGAAGAGGCAACCCTTCAAATCCTGTCGCAACCGGAGAAATACCGCAAGGAGTTTGACGAACTCGTGTATAATTTCAACGTGTCCCTGCTGTACCATGTAGCCAACCGGATGAACCTTCCCGACAGCCTGAAGCGCCGACTGGAGCCGGAATACCGCAAACATCACGAATACCTGCAAAATTTGTATTTCAGTGATTTTGTGGCACTGAAAGACACCACGGCTGTGATGTATGAAAACTGGTACAGCGACAACGCCAATCAGGCTGTGCAGGTATTCAACGAAGTAGCGGGCAAATACACCTGTTTTTTCGTCACCCAGATTATGGCGACCTTGCTCAAAGCCACCGACGGACGCCTGATGGCCAAGGGGAAAAATGTGGACAATCCCTGCGGCATTGCGCTAAGCGAAGGTTTGCGCCCAATGGTAGACCGGCTCCAGACCCGGGCGGCCATCATGGACTTTAGCGCATCCCGGGGTATGCTGAAAGACAAGGTGCGACAGGGCATTGCCGAGTTGGCCACTTATGAACTGCGTAGTCGCTTAGGCCTGGATAAAACCTTGTCGTACAAAATATTCGGTTTTTCTATTTCTGAAACGGACATACGCGTGGAGGCCATCAGCGTCATCAAGTCCGGGTTCAAACTGGATCAGGCTTTCGACGTGACGTTCAGCCCCAAAAAAGGCATCGTGTACGTCACGCTGCCGCAGCCGACCATCCTATCGCATGAAGTGTATCCTCGGGTAGACAAATTAGACGTGGGCTTTCTGGCGGGCATCAGCGGGGAGGAAATGAACAAGAATTTTAACGAATTGCGGCGTCAGTTCCGGCAGGATGCCCTGGACAACGAGCACGTGCTGGACAAGGCCAAGGCCCGGGCCGACACCGTCATGCAACTCATGCTGGGGCCGGTGGTGAAAAGTATGGGGCGCAAGTACAAACTGGAACTCCGGTATCGGGAACAAATTCAGGGAATGCCCGCAGAAGAGACGAACCGCCGGGAAACTTCGCCGGCTACAAGAAACAAGGAGTTTATACCCCAATAACTACGCCTTTTGTAGCAGTTCGTTTATTTTTTCGTTGAGCCAGAAGCGCTCGTTCACGTCCTTTTCCTGCTCGATTTCTGCAAGCAATTCCTGTAGACGGACTTTGCCGGGTTGGTCTTTTTGGCGAAGACGGTCGAGTCGTGTCAAAAACCGGACAAAGTTGTCGTAGCCTGCCTTTCGCCCGTCCGACATGTTATTTTCGCGTACCACGGCCATGCGCAGGTTATTCAATCTGGTGGAAAACAGCGTCTGGTCTTCCGGCCCACCTTCATAAAAAATTTTCACTTCCAGCAACTTGCTGAAATACTTACAGATATTGTCGGAAAAATTGGGCAAGTTGAGCACGAGGAGCCTCGCTTTTGGGATTTCGTTTTGAGTGAAGTGAAAATGCGCCATGGCAAGTTGGCAGTAGGATTCCGATCCTTGAGGGCCAATGATGCGATGACGATTGACCTCAATGTACTCCAGCACGAAATCAAATTGTTTGAAGAGAATCCCTAGTTTTATCGTGGAAATGAACGCACTTAAAGTTAAAAACTCATGCTTTTTCAGGCGTTCGGGCGATAACCTACGCTTGAACAGATGAAACAGGGTGTCTTGATATTTCGGGACTTTGAAGTTTAGTGTGCAAAAGTTGCTCGCAATCGTCTCCAAGCGCTCCAAATGATGGCTGCTCAAGGTGTTTTCCTGCTCTGTCAGAGTATGCAAGTAGGCATCAAACAGATCGTCCGACACCTTGTCCCAGGAACTCAATAGTTGCATGGCAGACAAGTGTATTTGCAGAAGCGGTATGGCAAGCCAAGGCTTCTGCAAGGCCTCTTCTGTTTCTCGAAGAATGGCCTGCACCTGGTCATCATCAAAAATTGGCACCCAGTTGTTTTGATTAAAAAGTGATAGCATCAAATCCAGCCGCCTCACCCAATAATACACTTCCAGGGATTTCAACGCCTGTAAATTATTCATATCATCCCTGATTTCGGTCTGCAGACCCATCAGACCGGATTTTGCATGCTCTGCTTCCCAGTCCTGGTAAAAATCCAGCATTTCGCTGGAATTTCTTTCTGAACTGGCGCGTTCGAGGCGCTTGAGATAGGATGCGGCAACTTCCGTCTCGAACTTTTCACTGAAATAATATACAAGCCGGGTGCGGGTGCTGGTCGGTCGAATCGAGCTTTTCAGCCGCTCAAATTCAATGAACCGTTCTGCAAAATTCAGCGCCGAGGTGGTAACATTTTTCAGAGTCTGGAGATTAAAGGTGCGAGTCGGGTATAACACGGCATACACCTGCTCGCGTGTTAACAATCTATCAGCTTCCGCCGCCTGCGTGTTAAATACCTGAAAAATGTACCCGGTGAGTAGCAATTCCCGGGAGACATCCTTGCGCTCGGTAAAATATGGGGATTGTAAAAACAACTCAAACGCAGTCTGCTCGGCTTTCGAGAATACGCGCAGGCACTTAACCAAATCAGAATTAATCATGTAAAAAAACAAGTACCGGTTTAAGGGCATCAGCCATGTTGGCCGGGCAATTATAGGGCAACTAAATCACTTTCAATATGAATACTTATCAAGAGTCCATCATCATTAACGAAGTAGTTCGGGAACGGGCATCGAATAGTCAGGTGGAGCAAGCCTGCAGCAGCCTGACGAACAACTATTACTCCCAACTCGCATTTGCAAACATGCCCTACACATTCGATTGGGGCGCCGGAGGCGGCACGTCGGGACAAGTGAAAATCGCCGTGGGCAGCGCCATATTTATGGTGGAGTACGATGCCGTGAACGAAGCGGTTGTGGTATTTGGCGAGTGCGGCACTACGGTCTGGGAGCATTTCAGCGTGGCCGACGATACCGTACTCCATTACGCAAATAGCGGGTTTTCCTTCGAAGTACAGTTTGAATTACACGATGGAACCGACCTCAAAATCGTAGTGGAGACCGGCAGCAACACGACTATTGCAGCCTTCGACTGAGGTTTTTCCCAAGTACTTTTGCGAAAATTTGTAAGCAACTTTTAAAAAAAATTGCCTATACTTTTGTCCCGGATATGCGGCTAATGGCCTGAGAAGGGGATGGGTAATACCGGGAATGCAATTTAAACCGGCGTTTCTACTGGTGCCATCCAAAGATGTGCGACACAGAAATGGTCGCCATCAGTTTGAAAACGAAATGTGGGCCGGCAGGTTAACCTCTGCCGGCCCTTACATTTTTCCAAAACGTTCTTCAAGCACCTGATACCGGTGGTCAAAAATATTATTCAACTGGCTCCGGACAAACAGCGCATGCGCCAGTCGCCCCAAAATCCCCATGGGAAGCCGGTAGTGCACCAGATCGGTCATTTCCACCCCGCCAGGTATCGCTTTGAAATGGTGCTGGTGATGCCAAAGGGCATAGGGGCCAACCCGCTGTTCGTCTACAAAAAATTCTCCTTCACGAACGTGTGTGATTTCAGTCATCCAGAACAAGGGGATTCCCAGCAACGGGCTTACCGTGTAGGTAATAATCTGGCCCGGGTACATCTTTTTAAGAAAATCCGGATCCGACTGAATCTGGAACCCCATGTAGGCAGGGGTGATCTTCTGAAGATTGGCAGGTGAAGAGAAAAAAAACCAAGCTGTTTCAGGGGCGATGGGCAGGCGTTGTGTGCGTTTTAAGGTATATACTGACATGATTTTTTTGCCACTCAAACAGCGCTCCCCTAAAATGGTTTCGGCATCGGAGAGTCTCCCCGATGCCGAAATCGAATTGTCTGAAAAAGGCAATTTACATATTGTCCGGAATGAACCTTTCCAGATTCTCCGGGTACTCCTTCAGGTATTCATATCGGAGCACATCGTAAGTTGTTACGATTCCCTGAAGTTCATGTTTGTCGTTTACAATCGGGATGGCGTGAAAAAGATGTTCCATCAGTACCTCGGCAGCGGCTCCGATGTGCTGATCTGGTTCCAGAGTAGCCAGGTGTGTGGTCATCACTTCGCTCACACGCATGTCCTGATACGCGACTGCGGACAGGCCCAATTTGAACATATCCCAGGACGTGATCAGGCCGACAAGTTTTTTCCCATCCACAATTGGTATGTGGTGAATTTTTTTGGTCATAAAAATTTCCCGGGCCTGACCAAGTGTGTCCCCTGGTGAAAGGGTAACCACATTGGCGGTCATAATCGTGTGTATGCGTTCGTTCATCATAGGCCAAGTGCGTATTTAGTGTGGCAAATTTGAAAAAAGTGAGTTTGAAAAATATCTGCGCCGAAAGTAGAGGGCTTCTGCAAAATCTCCAAACAAACGGAAAATTTAACCTGCAAGACTCAGCGCAGTACGACCTTTTTTTGGACAGCCCACCGTGTTGTTTGCAACTCCAACCAATACATGCCCTTGGGCAAATTACCAACCGACACGGGCACTTCAAGCAGCCCATCCGGGGCCTGAAAATATTTGGTTAGAACCACAACACCCTGCGTGTTTCGAAGCACAAGCGTCAGGTCGCCATCGGAAAACGCATTCCAGCGCAGGATAAAAAAATCTTCCGCAGGGTTGGGCACTACCTGGGGTAAATCGCGAATCCCGGCCTCTGCCGTTGCCGACAAGGTCGAATCCACCGCGGCGGTTACCGGAACACGTTCGCTCAGACACTCATCCGGGTAAAAGTCCACTTCCCAGTTGTAAAAATAGTAATAACGTTCACTGCCCAGATTGGACGTTTTGATGGTAACGTAGCCCGGAATTTCATAAGGATACGCTACATCCTGATCGCTGCGCCGCAACTGCGGACCGTCGGTACCTAAAATTATCTGATTTGTGGCTTCATCGGTAGTCAGAATGAGATCGCTCCCTGCGGGAACATCCATATCCAACGGCACTACGGTGATTCCTGCCGGGATGTTTGCCTGCACACTTTGCAAAAGTGAACCATTCGAACTCCGCAGGTCAATTTGTCGAATGCCGGCCTTATTGGTGTACACCTTTGTACTTACCAATCGAAACGGCGTGTGGCAGTCGAAAATGATGGCTCCGTTGGTTTGCATACCGGCGAAGTTCGAGCCGGAGTGGTTTTGCATGCCTGTAAATTCATTCGGCCGGTCGAAGGATTGCAGGTTTGATACCCAAAACATGGTCGAATTTGACAAAGGAGGTGTTACAAACGGATTACCTGCGAAAATCAGGTTGCCGCCGGACGCCGCATCATACCAAAGCAGTTCATCGCCGGACGCAGTAAGCATAGCCGGACTATGTGGGGCCACGGTATCCGACACCGGCACGGGCAAATCTGCAGACAGCACCGTGACTTGTACCGCCGCCGATTCAAACTGGGCGCACAAACCCTGAACTTGAACCGAATAGGTGCCGGACTCGGAAACTATTATCGAAGCCGTGTTGGCTCCGGTACTCCACTGGTACGCACTTGCCGGAGAAGAAGTCAGCACTACCGAATCCCCGAAACAAAACGTGGTATCTCCCTGAATTTCAATGGTTGGTACTTCAACCGGATCCACGAGCACAGCCAGATAGTTGGACACCGTGGTGCACCCGTCTGATGAAGTCGCCGTGACGGCGTACACGCCGGCGGTGTTTGCCCAAATAGAAGTGGTTGAGTCACCGGTGCTCCACAGGTAGCCGGCAAAAATGTCTTGAACCTGAAGCGATACACTGTCGCCGGAACAAAAAACCGTGCTGCCCAAGGCGGAAATAATTGCCGGTGGCGCCGTGCATTTCCCTTCTTCCAGCACGATGTACTGATCTACAGCCGGCTGAAGCAGCACGTCCACCGTGCCGGATGGCCATTGCACGACCACGGAGTCAATCTGCGTCAGACTACCCATGCCGAAATGGATGTGGGTAGAATTCATAATTCCGTAACTCTCGCCCGATCGTACTTCCCGCACCTGCGTACCCAATGCGCTGTACAAAAGCACCTTGGTTCCGATAGCACTTCGGTTGCTCTGAACGCCGCGCAATGTCATGCCGAAAAAATGATTTCCGTTTCCCGAATTCAGCCAGACCTCGTCCGGGATGTTGCTCGGTGTGGTATAAACCTGGGCGTAGCCCGCATAAATATCCTGAAACCCGTCGTGGTTCAGGTCGCCGAGTGCGAAGGACTCCATCTGTTTTGTGCCTAAAACGGGGAGTTCGGAAAAGGTTTTGTTGCCGTTGTTCCGGAAAAGGTAGTGCTGTGTCCCGGCCACGAGAATGTCCACATAGCCGTCGTTGTCAAAATCCCGAAAAACTCCTTGAATCGGGAGTCCGGCAATTGCGTTGAACAACCCGGCACTCGCAGTAATGTCCGTGAAATGGCCGGATCCGTCGTTCTCCAGCAGTTGGCTGCTTTGGTCGTGGTTGGTGACAAAACAGTCAAAATCGCCGTCGTTGTCAATGTCGCCAAAGTCCGCTGTCCAACTCTGGGCGCCGATCCGAAGCCCGGAAGCGTTGCTCAAGTCCTGTGTGTAGGTGCCATCACCGTTGTTCAAAAACAACTGGTTGATTCGCCGACCGTCGTTAGGGTCGGTTACGCCTTGCCGGCACTTGGCGATGTACAAATCCAGGTCGCCGTCGTTGTCCACATCGCTCCAGACGGAGCCGTAATTGCCCGAATTGTCGGAAGGTGGTTCAGTGACAAACGAAATGGCGTTGGAACTATATGTCAGGGTGCCTTGCCCGTCGCCGGTGTTCAAAAAAACGCGTGGTGCGCCGTCGTCGTGGCAAACAAATGCGTCCAGCCAACCGTCGTGGTTGATGTCGGCCATGTTTACGCACTGCACGAATGTTTGCGGGCCGGGTTGCTGGATGATGTTGAAGGCAACGCCATTGGAAATCAGCACTTTGATGCCGTCGTAATCGCCACCGGTCAAAATATCGGGCCGTCCGTTGTTGGTCAAATCCCCGGCGCAAATACCCCATTGGCTCTGGTTGGACACGGCGCCTACGACCACATGCTGAAAAGGAGTTCCCGGAGCGGTCTGGTATTCGACAGCCATTTGGTAACCTTGGTTCATGCGCACGATGTCGTCTTTGCCGTCGCCGTTCATGTCAAGCACGGCAATGGCCACACCGCTAAAATTCGGTGTCGGAAGCAGCAAGTTTGTTTGTCTGGAAAACTGAATTTGGGCAAAAAGGCCGGGATTTAGGCAACAGCAAAAGGCGAGGATCAAAAAGCGGAGCGGCATAGCGGTTTTACAAAAGATGGATTTTAAAACGGCGGCAAGATAGGCCGGCGCCCTTTAGAAAGGTAGGAGTGTGCAGCAGACACAACAAATTTGCCAATCGCCGACGCTGTGCAGGCTTACGTGCGCTGGGCTGCCAGCAGATAAAGCACTGCCATACGCACCGCCACCCCGTTTTCTACCTGCTGCAAAATGATGCTTTGGCGACTGTCGGCTACATCGGACGTGAGCTCCACCCCCCGGTTGATCGGCCCGGGGTGCATGACCACGATTTCCTTGTCCAAACCGTCCAGCATTTCGCGGTTGATCCCGAAAAACTGGTGGTACTCGCGCAAGCTGGGAAAATACTTGATGTCCTGCCGTTCCAACTGGATGCGCAGCACATTGGCCACATCGCACCAGCGCAGGGATTCGCGCACATCGTGCGAAACCTCCACCCCGAGTTCGGCGTAGTGTTTCGGAATGAGGGTCGGCGGGCCGCAAACCCGCACTTTGGCGCCAAGTTTCAGCAGGCAAAACACATTGCTCAGCGCTACGCGGCTGTGCAGGATGTCGCCGATAATCGCCACTTTTTTGCCGGCTACATCGCCGAGTTTTTCCCGGATAGAGTAGGCGTCCAACAAAGCCTGGGTCGGGTGTTCGTGGGTGCCATCGCCGGCGTTGACGATGTTGGCCGGGATGTGTTTGGACAAAAAAACGCAGGCGCCGGGCGCCGGATGACGCATCACCACCATGTCCACCTTCATGGCCAGGATGTTGTTCACCGTGTCGAGCAGCGTCTCGCCTTTGCTGACGCTGGACGACGAGGCGGTAAAATTGACAATGTCGGCGCTCAGACGGCGTTCGGCCAGTTCAAAGGAAACCCGCGTGCGGGTGCTGCTCTCGAAAAACAGGTTGGCCACCGTGATGTCCCGCAAGGAAGGCACCTTTTTGATGGGGCGGTTGATCACTTCCTTGAAATTGTCGGCCGTCTCGAAGATGAGTTGAATATCGTCTTCGGAGATGTTTTTGATGCCGATGAGGTGGCGTGTGCTGAGTTGCTTCATGCTTGACGCTTTTCAAAGAATAGAATCTCGTCCGCTCCGTGTACTTCCTTCCAGTGTACTTTTACGTATGCCTCATCAAGCGCATCCACTACCAGCCCGGTGTAGTCGGCCTGAATGGGCAAATGGCGGTTGAAACGCCGGTCCACCAGCACCAACAGTTCGATCATTTGCGGACGACCATAGTGCTGGAGCGCAGCCAGAGCCGCCTGAATCGTGCGCCCGGTGTACAGCACATCGTCCACCAGCAGCACTTTTTTGTTGGTCACGATGAAATCCATCTCGTTGGGGTGGGGGGCCAACGGGGTGTCGTGCATCCGGAAATCGTCGCGGTAAAACGTAATGTCCAGCCGTCCGTATTCGATGCGGGGATTACCGGTCAAAACCTGCAAGCGCTCGTGAATCCGGTCGGACAAGGGCACCCCGCGGGGCTGGATACCCACCACACAGGCATCGGAAAAATCGCCCCAGTCTTCGATCAACTGGTGGCAGAGCCGTTCGATGGTCAGACCGAACCGCTCGCTGTGGAGCAGATTTTTTCCGGCAGTATTCATAATTTTTATGCTTCGGTTTCCGCAGGGATTATTTCCTCGTCGGCTTGTTTCACCACCGTCACGTCGGCAATTTCGTCGTTGTCGTTCAGGCGGATCACCTTCACGCCCTGTGTGTTGCGGCCCATGACACGCATTTCGGAAACGGCTGTGCGAATGGTGACGCCGTTCGTGGTGGTAATCATCAGGTCGTCCTCGTCGGTCACGGATTTGATCGCCACGAGGTTGCCAGTTTTGGCGGTTACCTGCATGGTTTTCACCCCTTTGCCCCCGCGCCCGTGCGTCGGATATTCTTCGAGCGCCGAACGTTTGCCGAGGCCTTTTTCCGAAACCACGAGAATAGTGGCGGAGGTGTCCGCCGGATCCACGCAGACCATGCCGACCACCATGTCGTTGTTCTCGTTGTCCACCCGGATGCCGCGCACACCGGCGGCGCCGCGGCCCATCGGGCGCACGTCCTGTTCGTTGAATCGGATCGCGCGGCCGCTTTGCACGGCGAGCAGAATTTCGTTGTTGCCGTTGGTCAGTTTGGCCTCGATCAGGGCGTCGCCCTCGTTGATTTCGATGGCGTTGATCCCGCCCTGACGCGGACGCGAATAGGCCTCCAGCAGGGTTTTTTTGATCTGCCCGCGTTTGGTGCAGAACATGATGTAATGGCTGTTGATGAACTCGTCGTCGTCGAGTTTTTTCCGCAATATAATATAGGCGCGGACCCTGTCTTCTTTAGGAATATTCAGCAGGTTCTGGATCACACGCCCGGCGGTGGTTTTTCCGCCTTCAGGAATCTCGTACACTTTCAGCCAGAAACAGCGCCCGCTCTCGGTGAAGAGCAGGATCGTCTGGTGGTTGGTGGCGATGAACATGTGCTCCACAAAATCCTCGTCGCGGGTGCGGACGCCCACGGCGCCCCGGCCGCCGCGGCCCTGCGCCCGGTATTCGGTGCTGGGGGTGCGTTTGATGTAGCCGGCGTGGCTGATGGTGATGACCACCTCCTCGTCCTCAATGAGGTCTTCGATGCTGATGTCGGCGTCATCTATTTCAATAGCGGTGCGGCGCGCGTCGCCGTAGCGCTCCATCACTTCCCGGGTTTCGTCTTTGACGATTCCACGCTGGAGCATTTCGTCGGCAAGGATGGCCTTGAGTTCGGCAATTTTGCGCTGCAACTCCTCGTATTCGGCGCGCACCTTGTCGCGCTCGAGTCCGGTGAGCTGTTGCAAACGCATGGCGAGAATGGCCTTGGCCTGAACTTCGGACAAGCCGAAACGCTCCATAAGTCCGGCCCGGGCGGTATCCGCGTCTTTGGAGGCGCGAATGAGCGCAATAACCTCATCGAGGTGGTCGAGCGCGATGAGCAAACCCTCCAGAATGTGGGCGCGCTCTTCGGCTTTACGCAATTCGAAACGCGTACGGCGCACGATCACTTCGAGGCGGAATTTGATAAACTCTGTGATCAAATCCAGCAGGTTCAGCGTGCGTGGGCGACCGTTGACGAGCGCGATATTGTTGATCCCGTAACTGGTCTGGAGCGGCGTCAATTTGAACAACTGGCTCAGGATGACATTCGCAGCGGCGTCGCGTTTCACCTCGATCACGATGCGGACACCCTCGCGGTTCGACTCATCGCGCACATCGGAAATGCCGAGGATTTTTTTCTCGTTTACCAGATCGGCGATTTTGCTGATGAGCATCGCCTTGTTGACCTGGTATGGAATCTCCGTGACGATGATGGCTTCGCGGCCCTTGTCGTCGGTTTCGATTTCGGTTTTGGAGCGCACTACCACCCGGCCCCGTCCGGTACGGAAACCTTCCTTGATTCCCGACAAACCGTGGATGATGCCGCCTGTCGGGAAATCAGGCGCCTGTACGTGCTGCATCAGTTCCTCCACGTCAATGTCGGGATTGTCCACCGCTGCGATTATGGCGGAACACACCTCGACGAGGTTGTGTGGCATCATGTTGGTGGCCATACCGACGGCGATACCGCTGGCGCCGTTTACCAGCAGGTTGGGGAATTTGGTGGGCACCACCGTCGGCTCTTCCAGAGAATCGTCAAAATTCAGTTGAAAATCAACGGTTTCCTTGTCAATATCGCCCAGCATCTCGTCGGCTACGCGGCGCAGGCGCGCTTCGGTGTAACGCATGGCCGCAGGGCTGTCGCCGTCCATGGAACCGAAGTTGCCCTGACCGTCCACCAGTGGGTAACGCAGGCTCCATTCCTGGGCCATGCGCACCATGGTGTCGTATACGGAACTGTCGCCGTGCGGGTGGTACTTACCCAGCACCTCACCCACGATACGGGCCGATTTTTTGTAAGGTTTGTTGTAGGAAACCCCGAGATCGAGCATGCCGTACAGCACGCGTCGGTGAACCGGTTTCAGGCCGTCGCGCACATCGGGCAGGGCACGGCTGACGATCACCGACATGGAATAGTCAATGTACGCGGTTTTTAGTTCGTCTTCAATGTTGATGGGAACGATCCTCGACTCCATTCTTGCGATTTACGAATTAGGAAATTTGACTGACGGTCTGGAAGGGCAGGGCAGGGGCCATTTCGGCCTGGATTGCCCGTTTCCAAATCGGCGCGCAAAGGTACGAAAAATGGTCGGGTAACACCGATTACACACGATATGGCTTTTGTCTCTTTTTTGAAAAAAATCCTCGCCTACCTTTGCCCCATGCAACTCGCCGCCCAGGCCGTTTTTTGGGGCAGCATGCTGGCCATGCTGCATACCTACCTGTTTTACCCGCTCCTGATGCGGATGCTGGCCCGGAACAAGCGCCTGAATACTACGGTGTTCACACCCGACGACCCCGACCTGCCGGTGGTATCGGTGCTGATGTCGGTACACAACGAAGAACGGGTCATCGGCGAAAAAATTTACAGCCTGACCAAACTGAACTACCCGCCCGAAAAACTCCGCATCTACGTCGGCTCCGACTGCTCGACCGACCGCACGAACGATCTGGTGGCCCATTGTTTTGATATTGACTTCCCGCTGCCGCACGCGCATTTCTCCCTTTTCAAAAATCGGCGCGGCAAACCGCCCGTCATCAACGACCTCGCCGTCCGCGCGCAAGAAGATTTCGAACAAATTTTCCAACCCGCCTTCGCCAAGGCTACGGCGGGTAAACCCTCCAACCAGCAACTTCCACCCCGGCATATTTTCCTGCTCACCGATGCCAGCGTCATGCTTGAGCCGGACACCCTGTACCATTTGGTGCGGCATTTCAAAAACGACCGAATCGGCGCCGTGGATGCCAATATGCGCAGCAAAGGCGTGCGGGAGCAGGGAATCAGCCGGAGCGAGGAGCGCTACCTCGGCGGCGAGGTGCTGCTCAAACACCGCGAAGGCCTTGCCTGGGGCATGATGATCGGCCCGTTCGGCGGCTGCTATGCCCTGCGTGCCGACCTGTTCGAGCCGATCCCGCCGCGCTCGCTGGTGGACGATTTCTGGCTGGTATTTCGCATACTGGAGCGCGGTTACCAGGCAATAAACGACCTGAATGCCGTGTGTTACGAAGGCGCCACGCACCGGGTGTCGGACGAATACCGCCGCAAAAAACGCATCGCTGCCGGCAGTTTTCAGAATCTGGCGCGGTTCCGACGCTGGGTGCTGCCACCCATTACCCGCTTAGGTTTCGCCTTTTTTTCGCACAAAGTCCTGCGCTGGTTCGGCGGGTTCTTCCTGCTTTTCATGCTGCTTTCTGCGGGTTTCCTGGGGCTGGAAAACCAATTTTACCGCGCCGTGTTTTGGTTGATGCTTTCCGGAATGACGGGCGTCGTTTTGCTCAATTATATTCAAAATCGCCTGCTGCCCCGTCCGTTCCCCATGCTCACGAATCTGGCGTATTTCCTCGCCATGAACCTCGCACTCACCGACGGTTTTTTCAAATGGCTGCGTGGCATACGGGAAAATACCTGGCAACGGACAAGTAGAGCGTGAGCAGGGGAGGGGATACTGAAAAATGAAAATAGCAGTACATGACCAATATTCAACTAAACACAATCGAAGAAGCGCTGCTTGATCTGCGTGCCGGCAAAGTGATCATAGTGGTGGACGACGAAGACCGCGAAAACGAAGGCGACTTCATCTGCGCGGCAGAGAGCGTGACCCCGGAAATCATCAATTTCATGGCGCAACACGGCCGCGGACTGATTTGCACACCCATCGAAGAAAAACGCGCCGACGAACTGGACCTGCCCCTCATGGTGAGCGCCAACACGGCACTACACGAAACGGCGTTCACCGTTTCCATTGACCTGATCGGCAACGGCTGCTCCACCGGTATCAGCGCCTACGACCGCGCTACCGGCATCCGACACCTGACCATGGCCCAGGCCAAACCCAGCGATTACGCCCGCCCCGGGCATATTTTTCCACTGCGCGCAAAAACCGGCGGCGTCCTGCGCCGTACCGGACACACCGAAGCCGCAGTGGATTTGGCCCGCATGGCCGGATTTTTTCCTGCCGGGGTGCTCGTGGAAATTTTGAATCCCGACGGCTCCATGGCCCGGCTTCCGCAATTGCTGGAAGTGGCGAAGCAGTTCGATCTGAAAATAATTTCCATTGACGACCTTGTGGCGTACCGGATGCGCACCGAACGGCTCGTGCGCCGGGAATTTCAGACCACCATGAAAACCCTGTATGGCGATTTCGAAGCCATTGTGTTCACCGATGTTTCCTGCGGCGACTGCCACCTCGTGCTGAAAAAAGGCGACTGGCAAGAAGACGAGCCGGTGCTGGTGCGCGTGCACTCCTGGTCGGAAACGGGCGGTATCCTCGGCAGCCTGCTTTCCAACTACGGTGACCAGATTCAGCAGGCGCTCCGCAGTATTTCCGAAGCAGGCAAAGGCGCGTTCGTTTACCTGCGGCAGGGCGACAAAGCCGACCTGCTCGCCCGGCTGAAGATTTACAAACAGTTCATGGACGACGGCGAGCCGGAAAAGTTTGAACTGCACACCAGCATGGGCAAGAAGGATTTCGGTGTCGGCGCACAAATCCTGCGCGACCTGAACATCAGCAAAATCCGGCTCCTGACCAACAACCCCAAGCCCCGCACCGGATTCATCGGGTATGGGCTGGAAATTGTGGATAATATTCAGTTGGGTTGACTGGTTGATTGGGAGTGTTCAAAAACTGTGTCATCGTCACTTTCCTTAATCTTGGAACGCCGCGTGCGGGTCTTTTGACCCCGCGCCAACTACTTGATTATCGTACACTTTTGTGCGGGGTCAAAAGACCCGCGCACGGCGAAACTAGTCAACCAATCAACCAGTCAACCAATCAACCAATCAACCAATCAACCAGTCAACCAATCAACCAATCAACCAATCAACCAGTCAACCAGTCAACCAATCAACCAATCAACCAGTCAACCTATTTGTTTACTTTTGCGCCACTTTTAAAATATGGATGATAAACCGATGGTGACGCCCTACCAAAGTGCGGAAGAAAGCAAAAAAGCACAGGTAACGCGCATGTTCGACAAGATTGCCCCGCGATACGATCTGCTCAACCGGGTGCTTTCGCTGGGTATTGATGTGTGGTGGCGGCGCAGGGCATTGGGCAAATTGCGGGCAGAAAACCCTCGGGAACTGCTCGATGTAGCCACCGGGACAGCCGATGTCGCCCTCATGGCCGCCAAAATGCTGAAGCCTGCCCGGGTGGTTGGTGTGGATATTGCAGTTCAAATGCTCGATATCGGTCGGGTGAAAATTCAGCAGGCGGGACAGGGATCAGTGGTGACCCTGGAAACCGGCGATAGTGAAAACCTGCGTTTTCCCGACGCTTCTTTCGATGCTGTGACGGTTGCTTTCGGCGTTCGAAACTTTGAGAACCTTGAAAAAGGTCTGTCTGAAATGCTCCGGGTGTTGCGTCCGGGTGGGCGAGTGGTAATTCTGGAGTTTTCAAAACCCGGACTTTTTCCGTTCAAACAACTGTACAACGCCTATTTCAAATACGTTTTGCCGCTCATCGGGCGTTTAACCAGCCGCGACATGCGCGCCTACACCTACCTGTTCGAAAGCGTACAGGCATTCCCCGAAGGCGACGATTTTCTCAAAATTTTATCCAAAACCGGTTATCAACATCCGCAATGCGAACGACTTACGCTTGGAATTTGCTCCGTTTACACCGCCGTAAAAGCACGGTAGTCCTGCTGGTTTGCGGCATCGCAGCCCTGCTTGCTCCTCAGTTTGCTCTTGCCCAACGCGCGCAAGGGCACAACTTCAACTACAAGGATTTTCAGGCCAAACCCTACTATTTCGGCATCAGTCTCGGCCTGAACCAGAGCGATTTCAAAATTTACCACTCCCAGGATTTTATCCGAAATGACTCTTTCAGCCTGGCTCAGGGGGTGACCGGGCCGGGCTTCAACCTTGGTATCGTCACAAACCTGAAAATCGGCGAGTACTTCGACGTGCGTTTTCTGCCGACGCTTTCGTTCGCCGAACGCAACATCAAGTATGTGCCGCCGGGGGAAAAATCCCTGGCCTTGACGCGTAAGATCGAGTCGGTATTCGTGGAGTTGCCGTTCCAGGTGCGCTACAAATCGGTGGCATACCACGACTTCCGCCTGTTTCTCATCGCGGGCGTCAAGTACGTGTTTGATGTGGCGAGCGACTCCCGCTCCCGCCAGGCATCGGGCTTGATCAAAATTTCGCCCACCGATTTCCAGTTCGAGTACGGCGGCGGCATCCAGTTTTTCTTCCCGTATTTCATCTTTTCTCCGGAGTTCAAGGTGTCGCAAGGCCTGAACAACGTACTGATTTACAACGAGGGGCTGGAGCAAAGCACCATTCTGGAAAAAGTGCTTTCCCGCACATTTACCATTTCGCTGTTCTTCGAGGGCTAAGTTTCAATTGTTTACTTTTGTCCCATGATACCGCCCAAAACCGTCCGGGACATCCTCGACGCCGCTCGAATTGAAGAAGTGGTGGAGGACTTCGTGACCCTGCGCAAACGCGGGGTCAACCTGATCGGCCTTTGCCCGTTCCACCACGAAAAGACGCCGTCGTTCAACGTGAATCCGGCGCGCAACATTTTCAAATGTTTCGGTTGCGGCAAGGGCGGCGATGCAGTCACGTTTCTCATGGAACTGGAGGGCTTCACCTACCCGGACGCCCTGCGCTGGATCGCTCGCAAGTACCGAATCGAGGTCGAGGAAATTCAGCAATCGCCCGAATACATTGCCGAGCAGCAGCTTGCCGAGTCGCTTTACATCGTCAACGATTTCGCTCTGCAACACTTTCAGGATCAACTTTTTGAAACCGATGAGGGCAAATCCGTTGCGCTCTCGTATTTCAAAAAACGCGGCTTGCGCGAGGATACGATCCGGGCATTCGGGCTTGGCTATGCACCCGACCAGCGCGATTTACTCCTGCAACGCGCCAAAACCGCCGGCCACAACCTGGAGCTGCTGAAAAAAAATGGTCTGTGCAGTCAGGACGGTACCCGCGACTTTTTCCGGGGGCGCGTCATGTTTGCAATTCACAACCTCTCGGGCAAGGTGGCGGCGTTTGCCGGGCGAACGATGTCGTCCGACAAAACCATCCCCAAGTACATCAACAGCCCGGAAACGGAGATTTACGTAAAAAACAAAACGCTGTACGGCGCCTTCCAGGCCAAAAAAGCCATTCGCAAACAGGATGAGTGCATCCTCGTGGAAGGCTACATGGACGTGATTTCGCTGTACCAGGCCGGCATTGAAAATGTAGTGGCGAGTAGTGGGACCTCGCTGACGGAAGGGCAACTGCAACTTATCAAGCGGAACACGTCCAACCTGAAAATTTTGTACGACGGCGACCCGGCTGGCGTAAAAGCGGCCTTGCGTGGCCTGGACCTGGCTCTGGAGCAGGATTTGAACGTAAAAATCGTGCTGCTGCCGGAAGGGGAGGATCCGGACAGTTACGTGCAAAAAATCGGCAGCGAGGCCTTCGAGGCGTACCTGTCCCGGGAGTCCAAGGACTTTATTTTGTTCAAAACTGCCCTGTTGCTCGAAGAAACCCAGGGCGACCCGGTGCGGCGTGCAGGCCTCATCAAAGACATCATGGGCAGCATTGCCCGGATACCGGATCCGATCAAACGCGGGACGTATTTGCGCGAATGCGCGGCTTTGCTGGAAGTGTCGGAACAGGTGCTGCACGAAGAGACGAACAAACTGATCGTGGCGGCTCTGCGGAAAAAAGCCGACCGCGATGCCCGGCAGCCCGGCGCGGCGTCCGATTCGCAGGCCGAAATGCCGCCACCGGATGTGCCCGTGCCGGCATGGGAACCCGGCATACCGGTGCGGGAAAAACCTGTGCAACGCGGCGACGAATTTCAGGAGCGCGACCTCATCCGGCTGCTCGTGCAGTACGGCGATCAGGTGCTGCCCGAAGAGAACGTCACGGTGGCCGAGTTAATCCTCGCCGACATCGAGGAGTCGTTGGGCGACTTCGACAACCCGCTCTACGGGCGCATTGCCCGCGAATGCCACGCACATCTGGTGCAGCAACAACCGCTGAGTCAGGCGTATTTTATCAACCACGAGCAGCCGGAAGTGCGCGAACTGGCGATTGACCTGCTGAGTTCGCCCTGGGAGTACTCGCCCAACTGGGAGTCGAAGTGGAACTTCCCGCTGCAAAACCAGAAAATGCCGGATGTCAATTTCGACACCGACGCCCGAAAGGCACTGAGTGTGTTTAAAATCCGAAAACTCAATAAGTTGCTGGATACCAACAAGGCCCGCTTGAAAGCAGCCGCCTTGCAGGGCGATGAAAAAAGCGAACGCAACCTGCTCCAGATCAACATGAAGATCGAACAGGCCCGGAATAAAATCGCCAAGGAAGCAGGGATTGTGTTGTTGCCAAAATAATTCCCTTGCCGTTCCGGTGAGCACTTCGTTATCTTTGAGAAAAAAACGGCACTCATGTCTGAAAATATCGCGGTAGCGCTCTCCAATACCAAGTTGCTGACCTACGACGACTATGTGGCACTGACCCCTCCCGACAGTGGCAACTACGAATTGCACAACGGAAAACTCATTTATATGGCCTCTCCAACACCTGACCACCAGGACGTCGTCACGGAACTTTGCGCCCGTATGCGCCTGTTTGCTTCCTCCCGAAAATTGGGTAAAGTATTCGCAGCGCCGCTGGATGTCGTTTTTACGCCAACCGACATCCTTCAACCGGACATTCTGTTCATTGCAACCGAACATCTGTATATCATAGGTGACAAAAAGATTGAAGGTGCACCCGATTTGGTCGTGGAGGTGCTTTCCGACAGCAACAAACCGAGGGAGCAGCGCTATAAAAAAGAAATCTACGAAACACACGGCGTTCGGGAATACTGGATGATAAACCCTGAAAAAGATAGTGTCACGATTTTCGTGAACACGAACGGCGAACTCGTGGCCGCCGGGGTGTTCAAAAAAAATGACATCGTTTCGTCGGAGATTCTTCCGGGGTTTAGCATCCGGGTGTCCGAAATACTGAATACCTGAACCGGAGCGCATGCAGATCAAAATCCTCGGCAACGGCGCCGGCGGCCCGTTTCACGGCCGCAACTACACGGCTCAGGTCTTGCAGGCAGAGAACCATTTTTTCCTGATTGACTGCGGGGAAGGCACCCAGCAGCAACTGTTTCGCCACAAAGTCCCGTACGACCGTTTCCAGCAAATTTTTATCACCCACCTGCACGGCGACCACGTATTCGGCCTCATCGGGTTGCTCACATCCTATTGTCTGAAAAAACGCAGCAAAAAGTTGCAACTGTTTTCGCCAGCCGGCTTGCAGGAACTGGTGGAACACACCGCCCGGCTGTGCGGAATCTTGTTCCCGTACCCGCTGGAATTCATCGAAGTGGACCCGACAGTTTCCCGGCAGGTTTTTGAAAACAAACACGTCGAGGTATGGACGATCCCGCTCCACCACCGTACCGCCTGCACCGGCTGGCTGTTTCGGGAAAAACCGCGCCTGCGCAACATCCGGAAGGAAAAAATAGAAGAATTCAGCATCCCGATTGCGCTTATTCCCGGCATTAAAGCCGGCGCGGGGCTGAGCCTGCCCGACGGACGAATAATCCCAAACGAAACGCTCACGGTGCAGCCTGCCGCTCCGCGATCGTATGCTTTTTGCAGCGATACAGCTCCTTCTGAGGCAGTGATTCGAACCGTCAGCGATGCAGATTTGCTCTACCACGAAGCGACTTTTACAGAAACCCACCGCGAGGAGGCGAGTATTTCATTTCACTCCACGGCCCGGCAAGCAGCCGAAGTGGCGCGTGCCGCAGGTGTGAAAAAACTGTTGATCGGGCACTTTTCCGGGCGTTACACCGATGCGGAAGAACACCTCGCGGAGGCACGGGATGTGTTCGTTGATACGTACATTGCTGAAGAGGGGGCTTGGTTTGAGGTGTGATGTTTTTTGCCATTCCTACGGGATAACAAAAGCATATCCGACCTTCGCCCCCAAAAATTCCGCACCATGAACATCCTTTTAGGCGACCGGGAGTATTTCCCCGGCATTGGCAAAATCCGCTACGAAGGCCCCGACACCGACAACCTGCTGGCGTTCCGCTTTTACGATGAAAACAGGGTCGTACGCGGCAAAACCATGCGCGAGCATTTCAAATTTGCCATGGCATACTGGCACACCCTGTGCGGAACCGGCAGTGATCCGTTTGGCGCGCCCACTAAGCACCACCCGTGGCTACAGGCCACCGACCCGATCCGGCAAGCCCGCGAGAAAATGGACGCCGCCTTCGAATTTGTAACCAAACTTGGTCTGCCGTACTACTGTTTTCACGACTACGACCTCGTGGCGGAGGCTGAAACGCTGACGGAAACCGAACAGCGCCTGCACACCATCGGCGAGTATGCCCGGGAAAAGATGCAAGCCTCCGGCGTGCGGGTGCTGTGGGGTACGGCCAACCTGTTCAGCCACCCGCGCTACATGAACGGGGCTGCCACCAATCCCGACTTCGCGGTGGTCGCCCGGGCCGGGGCACAGGTCAAAATGGCGCTGGACCTGACCATCGCGCTCGGTGGCGAAAACTATGTGTTCTGGGGCGGGCGCGAGGGCTACCTTTCCCTGCTGAACACCGACATGAAACGCGAACTGGATCACCTGGCGCGATTTCTCGAAATGGCCCGCGACTATGCCCGTTCGCAAGGTTTTGCAGGCACTTTTTTTGTCGAGCCGAAGCCAATGGAACCCAGCAAACACCAGTACGATTTTGATGCCGCCACCACCATCGGTTTTTTGCGGGAGTATGGACTGGAACGGGATTTCAAACTGAATGTGGAGGTCAACCACGCCACGTTGGCGCAACACAGTTTTCAGCACGAACTCCAGGTAGCAGTCAATGCGGGCATGCTCGGCAGTATGGACGCCAACCGGGGCGATTATCAGAACGGCTGGGACACCGACCAGTTCCCCAACAATGTGCCCGAACTGACCGAGGCGATGCTCATCGTACTCGAAGCCGGCGGCTGGCAGGGTGGGGGAGTGAACTTCGACGCAAAAACCCGCCGCAACTCCACCGACCTCGACGATCTATTTCACGCCCATATCGGCGGCATGGATGCTTTCGCGCGCGCACTTCTGGCTGCCGATGCTATTCTGGAAAAATCACCCTTCCGCAATATTCGCCGGGAGCGTTACGCTTCGTTCGACAGCGGCAACGGGCAACAATTTGAACAGGGGAAACTGAAACTTGGCGACTTGTACGAAATCGCCGGGCAATTGGGCGAACCCGTTCAGCGCAGCGGTAAACAGGAAATGCTGGAAAATATCGTGAACCGGTATGTCTAAGCCACAGCGCTCGGTTTGCGTTCGGATTGCTCCACGGCATCGGCTTGCGCGCTGTTGGATGCTTCTTCCTGCGAGCCTGCACTTTTCACCCGTGCAAACCGTGTTTTGAGTTTCAGGAAGGGCTTTTCCATGTACTGGTACGACAAGTGTGCAATACCGATGGTGCTTCCGACCGAGACAACGTACACCAGCACATAGTGGTACCACGCTCCTCCAGCCACCCAGCCCGACAGCAGCCAACCCAGTCCGAAAATGACCAGCGGGTGTATTACGTAGATGCCGTAGGAGATTTTTCCGAGAAAATCGAACAGGCGCGTGTTCAGGTTCAGCAGGCCGGTGCCTTTGATCTGGCCCAGAATGAGCACCACCGTGACGACGGCCATGATCTCGTGGTCAAAAATATTGGCTATGTGAAACCGGTTGGTGGCTGCCAGCGCGATTACCAGCCACCCGGCGGCCTGTACCAGCCGATGCGTCGTCAGGCGAATAAACAAAGTGTGGTTGTGGAAATACAAATGTGCCCCCAGAGCACCGAGCATCATGCAATCGAACCGGTTGACGTACATGGCCGTATGAAACACACTGCCCGAAAACGCCGCGTAGGCAAATAATTTCAGCGCGATAAAAACAGAAAACAGCACGGATGTTGCCCAAAACAGGCGCCGGTGAAAAACGCGCACAAACACCGGCCAAAACAGATAAAACTGCTCTTCCACGCCCAGCGACCAGTAGTGGCCTAGCAAGTCGGACGGAAGTTGGAACGATTTGGGCACATTGGGCGCGAAGAAAAAATAGAACAAGTCGCTGATGGACTCGTGCGGTACATTTCCGAGCCGGCTGACCACCAGCGCAAGGATGAGGTACGTGTAGTACAGCGGCCAGATGCGCAGGATACGCCGGATGTAAAAATTTTTGACGCTGATCGGTTGTTGCCGGTTTTCAGCCAGCAGCAGGTAGGTGATCAGAAAACCGCTCAGGGCGAAAAAAATCGTCACGCCGAAGTCGGAAAGGTCAATTCCTTTGGGGTTGCCGTTCGGCAGCGTACCGATCAGGTGTGGGTTCAGGTTGAACCGGTACAGGTAAACCGTGATGTGCGACAACACCACCGCCAGGGCTGCGATAGCGCGGATGCCGTTCAAGCCCGGAAAAAAAATAGGTTGGCCGCTTTTGTCCATTTTGGTATCGAATTGTCTTCGGCTGACAAGTCAAATTTCCTGCCAAACCACCGCCCACCGTACATTTACGCCATGCCGACGACGATTTTGAACGGGCGGGTACTCGATGATATTCCTGAACATTTGGAACAGGTGCAACGTGCACTGTTTTACGGCGACGTCCTTTTTGAAACAATCCGGGTTTTTGATGGGAAAATGCCCTTGCTAACCCACCATTGGGCGCGAATGTCTGCCGGATTAACAGCGCTGGGTTTTGAAATCCCCACCGACTGGGATGCGACTTTTTTCGGGAGGGAAATACTCCGAATAGCGCCCCGAAATGCCCGTGTCCGGCTAACCGTCTGGCGTTCGCTCGGTGGCAAATATGCGCCAACGAATGATTTGCCACAGTACCTGATTACTGTCGAAGCATATGATAAAGAACGATTTGAATGGCTTGAAAATGGCCTGCATATTGGAATTTGCACTTCCGCCCGGCTTCCCGTGGATGCCTTTTCCGGTTTCAAAACACTGAATGCCCCACGGTATGTGGCGGCTGCCCGTGAGGCACGAACCAACGGCTGGGACGATGCGCTGCTGCTAAATATGCACGGGCGTGTGTGCGAGGCCACATCCAGCAATGTATTTTGGTGGGAACGCGATACGCTTTGCACCGTGCCGCTTTCGGAAGGGTGTGTTTCGGGCGTATTTCGTTCGTTTTTAATCAATTGGGTGAAGAGGGTAGGGGAGGGGCCTGTTTCTGAAAAAGTCGCTACCCTGGAGGACTTGATGGCTGCCGACGAAATTTTTCTGACCAATGCAGTCCGCGGCATCATACCTGTTCGCATTTTTGCGGGCCAAAATTTTCCAGCCATCCAAACCAAGCAACTGTTTAGCCTGCTTGACCACGCGTTACTTAGCCAACAACAATGAAAAAAATATTAGTTGCCAACCGGGGTGAGATAGCCCTGCGCGTCATGCGTACCGCCCGCCGCATGGGCATCAAAACCGTAGCCGTGTATTCGGAAGCCGACCGGCATGCGCCCCACGTACGATTTGCCGATGAGGCCGTTTGTATCGGGCCTGCACCGTCCTCTCAGAGTTATCTGCTGGCCGACAAAATATTGGAGGTCGCTTCCGGGGTAGGCGCCGACGGCATACACCCCGGCTATGGTTTTCTGAGTGAAAATGCGGTTTTTGCTCAAAAAGTAGCCGATGCAGGCATTTCGTTTATCGGCCCAAGTCCGCGTAGCATCGAGATGATGGGCAGCAAACTTGCCGCAAAAGAGGCTGCTAAACGTTTTGAAGTGCCGATGGTGCCGGGCATCGAAGAGGCCATCACCGACGTGGAAATGGCCAAGGAAATCGGCAGAAGGGTAGGGTACCCGATCCTGATCAAGGCCAGCGCCGGCGGTGGCGGAAAGGGCATGCGGGTAGTGGAGCGCGAGGCAGAATTACAGGAACAGATGGAACGGGCCATTTCGGAAGCAATTTCTGCATTTGGCGACGGGGCGGTTTTTATTGAAAAATTTGTCACCTCGCCGCGGCATGTGGAAGTGCAGGTACTGGGCGATACGCACGGAAATGTGGTGTACCTGTTCGAACGCGAGTGCTCGGTGCAGCGCCGCCACCAAAAAGTGGTGGAAGAGGCGCCGTGCGCAATTGTTACTCCCGATATGCGCCGCGCCATGGGCGAAGCGGCGGTACGGGTGGCCAAGGCCTGCGAATATGTGGGGGCCGGCACGGTAGAGTTTCTGGTGGATGCCGACCGGAATTTTTATTTCCTCGAAATGAATACTCGCCTTCAGGTGGAACACCCGGTTACGGAATTTATCACTGGCCTTGATCTCGTGGAATGGCAGATTCGCGTGGCACGTGGCGAAGCCCTCGCGTTTTCACAGAACGACCTGACCATCAATGGCCATGCGCTCGAACTACGCGTCTGCGCTGAAGACCCGTTGAATAATTTCCTTCCATCCGTGGGTACGTTGCACCGGTATCGGATTCCTACCGGGGCCGGCATCCGGGTAGATGACGGGTATACAGAAGGCATGGAAGTGCCTATTTTTTATGATCCCTTGCTGGCCAAATTGGTCGTGCATGGAAAAACCCGCGATGAGGCCATTCAAAAAATGAAAGAAGCCATCGCGAATTATGAAGTCGAAGGGGTGGCCACTACATTGCCTTTCGGGCGGTTTGTAATGGAGCATCCGGCTTTTATTTCTGCCGATTTCGATACCAATTTTATCAAAAACTACTACACCCCGGATACGCTTCTGCTTGCCCAACAGGCGCCTGCTGCCATTGCGGCCAAACTTGCCTTGCGCCTGCATTTGCAACAAAAACGAAATTTGAATGTCTTGCCCCCGACGGTCAGCAACTGGAGCGATCGCGTTTCAAAATAAACATGACAACACCTGTTCTTTTGCTGGTTTTTAATCGCCCCGACCATACCCGAAAGGTGTTTGAACGTGTGCGGGAAATGCAACCGGAGTCCTTGTACATCAGTGCCGACGGCGCGCGTACGCATGTGCCGGAGGATGCAGAAAAGTGCGCTTCGGTACGCGCCATTGTTGAAAAAGTAGATTGGCCCTGCGCGGTGCATACTAACTTTATGGCTGAAAACCACGGGTGCCGCGGGGCGGTACACGCCGGAATTTCGTGGTTTTTTCAGCAAGTGGAGGCAGGCATCATTTTGGAAGACGACTGCTTGCCCGATCCCTCGTTCTTCGGGTTTTGCTCCGAATTACTTGATCGCTATCGGAACGACCCGGAGGTGATGCACATTGCCGGGAATAACCCGGATCCGCAGGTTTGCCGCGGTCTGGAGGCCAGTTACTTATTTTCGAGGTTTTCATTGATCTGGGGCTGGGCAACCTGGCGAAGAGCCTGGCAGCATTACGACCCGAATTTTACCGGGCTGGAGTCCATGTGGAATGACCCGGGAAGTGCTCTTTATAGCCTCGTCGGGGATAAGGCTGCGTGCCGATATATGTTCGACAAATTTTTGCGGACACGCTCCGGCGAGTTGGATACCTGGGACTATGCCTGGTTTTTCAGCATACTGAAAAACAATGGGTTGTGTATCGTTCCGAAGGTAAATCTGGTGCGAAACATCGGTTTTGATGACACAGGCACACACACGTCAAAAGAACTTGCCGTTTACCGGCACAACGAAGTTTCCAGCCTTGGCGCCCACTTGGTTCACCCCACGCAGTTCACACCGGATCGCTCGATCGAACTGGCGTTCTTCCATGCTTCGCAAAAGGACAAACTAAGGCTTTGGTTACGCCGGCTGGCGCCATGGTTTTTTTACAAATCTGTTTCCTGAACATCAGTCGCAGTCTTCCAGGATAATAAATCCGGCATCAAACGGGTTCAGGTTTTCTTTGAGCATGTCCAGATATCGTTCACCGTACCTGAGGTAGTAGGGGATAAAATTGTCGTGCCGCTCCTGCAAACTACCGACAGGAAACAGTTTTTCCCTGAGGCTTCGCAATTGACCTATGGCAACTTCGTGCTTTTGTTTTTCAGCGCGAACCAGCCGGCTTTCCCATTGCTGAAGATGTGCAATCATTTTGACCTCATCTGCCCGAACTGCTTTCTCCAAGGTAGGGTCTATTGCCTGGGCTTTTTGAGCCAATTTGTCGTAAATCTCTTGTAAATCAACAACTTCTGATTTAAGATGAACTTCGGCATCTGCTTGCCCCTCCACATATGCCCGGACAAGCGCATCGGAATCCTCGAAGTACCGCGCAGGGGAGAAACCGAACTTTAGTGAACGTTTGATAGAATCCTTGTCGAACCACAGAACCGAATTGCGCCGGATCAGAATAGGGTAGGGGACACCATAGTGTTCGAACAGGGAACTGCGTTCCAGCCAGTATGCCAATTCTCCGCCACCGCCCACATATGCCAGGTTCGGCAGGATAAGTTCCTGAAAAAGAGGACGTAGCAGAACATTTGGACTGAATCGCTCGGGGTATTGTTCCAATTCCGTTTTCATCGTTTCCGGCGTGAACGACAGATCAGTATGGAGTACCTGGTATTGACCGTTTTCAAAAACAATTCGTTCTCTGCTCCCGGGTTGCATGTAGAACAAGTTGATATCCCGAGGTATGGCCTGGCCTTTGAAACCACGGCTTGCGAGTTTTTCAATGGTCTCGGTTACCAGCCTGTGCGCAGTTTGTCGGCTGAGATCATCCCACATAATCGGAATGAACTTGCGCTTCAGGTCGGGGTGATTCATGTTGAATACGACTAAGCCGAAACGACCGAAAAGTGTGTGTAACAAGGCCTGGGTAGCGTCTGCAAACGTGGCACTTTGTGTGTAACACTGCTCAATTTTTTCCCAAAGAGTATGCGCATTTTCGGTGTCACCGAGTATCGGTCTTAATTCTTCGAGAACAGGGCCAAGGGTTGCTGCCGGCATGGTGCCGACAGGGCCGCCAAAGTCCGGAGTCCAACGTATTTCCTTGTTAAACAAACGAATATGATTTAGTTCATCCAGATCATGGTCTTCGCTGCCGAGCACAAAAATCGGGATGATTTGTTTGCCGGTGGTTTTTTGTACCTCGATGGCAAGGTTAATCGTGGAAATCGCTTTGTACACGAAATACAGCGGCCCCAGGAGCAGAGTTGGCTGATGTGCCGTTGTGACAGAGAATGTATCAGTCTGCAGTAAGAGCGTAATTTGCTCCTGCACAACTTCCGAGTCGGCCAATCCCTGGTATTGTGCACGAAGGACCGCTACGAGCGTTTCCCGGTCGGTTTGTATCGTTTTACGCGACTCAATGGCCTGCAAAAACCCATCCGGATCAGGTTCATAGCGATAAAACGATCTTAGGGCAGGGTCTTGGGTAGCGTAAGCAACATCAGTTTTACTGAGTTGACTTACAGCAGAGAAAGGCAGGAGCGTTTTGTGCATAACGTGTGCAAACAACTTGAAAACAGACGACAAGAACAAGTAAATGCAGGCAAAGTTGCTGCATAATAAATTTATAACTACTAATTTATGTTATGTTAAATTAACGATTTGAATTTTGAACTTCCCCGATTCTTAAAAGCGGATACCTTTGCGCGCATTTTAAATTTTTCGATGAAAAACACGTACTACGATCTGGTCGCGCAGACCTTTGATTTTCCCCAAGATGGTTTTCGGCTCAAGAACAACCATCTGCTTTTTAATGAAATTGACGTTTACGATTTGATTCAGAAGTATGGCTCGCCGCTCAAACTGACATTTTTGCCCAAAATCGGGGAAAAAATACAGACCGCCCGCAAGTTGTTCCGGGATGCGATACAGCGGTATAACTACACCGGAAAATATGTCTATTGTTACTGCACCAAGAGTTCGCATTTTGCATTTGTGTTGAATGAAGTATTGGAGAACGGCACACAATTAGAAACCTCGTCGGCATTCGACATTGATCTGGTCTGGCGCCTGTACCGGCTCGGAAAAATCAATAAAAGCACGACAATCGTCAACAACGGATACAAACCTATCGCCTATGCCCGAGGCATCGCTCGGCTGATTGACGAGGGGTTTCAGAATGTCATCCCGGTATGCGACAATGCAGCCGAACTGGAAATGTACGACGCCCTCGTCAAAAAAGGGAATTACAACATCGGCTTGCGCATGGCGACCGAAGAAGAACCGAATTTCGAGTTTTATACGTCCCGTCTTGGCATCCGCCAAAGCGAGATTATGAACTTTTATCAGGAAAAAATCGCCACAAACCCTAAGTTCAACCTCAAGATGCTGCACTTTTTTGTGGATATCGGCATCAAAGACACCATATACTACTGGAGCGAACTGAAACGGGGAATCAAAACCTACTGCGCCCTGCGCAAAATCTGCCCTACCCTATCGTGCCTGAATATCGGCGGTGGTATGCCAATTCGCAATTCGCTGGGTTTTGAGTACGACTACCCCTACATGGTGAACGAAATTGTGCGCCTTATCAAGGAATACTGCGACGACGAGGGCGTGCCCGAGCCGGATATCTACACGGAATTCGGGAAATACACCGTTGGCGAGAGCGGAGCGACCATATTTTCGGTTATCGGGAAAAAACAGCAAAACGACGCTGAACAATGGTACATGCTGGACAATTCACTCATCAACACCCTGCCCGACAGTTGGGGTATCAAGGAGCGATTCATCTTGCTACCGATCAACCACTGGGACAAGGAACATCAAAAAGTGAATATCGGCGGCATCAGTTGCGACAACGCCGACTACTACAACTCCGAGGCGCACATCAACCAGGTCTATTTGCCTGTCTATGATGAAGTTAAGGAGGAGCCACTGTACATCGGGTTTTTCCATACGGGGGCTTACCAGGAGTCATTGAGCGGCTATGGCGGGCTAAAACACTGCCTGATTCCTTCGCCCAAACATATTCTGATTGACAAAAATTACTACGGTGAACTTACCGACTGGGAGGTGTTTCCGGAGCAGGATGCCGACTCCATGCTGCGTATCCTTGGGTACGATTCGCCGTATGCGTCCTGATCGTTCAGAGTGTCCAGTAACCCAGGTATTTCAAAAAAAGTTTTGTCAGGTTCTCTGCATCGGAAATGCCGCGATGGTGGGTGCCGGTGAACAGGATATCCTCCCGCTCCACGGCTTTGCGGAGGCCAATCGAACGACGCAGTTGTTTCATTTGCATGTACTGTTCCTTCAGGTTCGCATGTTGTTCGGCCCAATCGCTTTCCAACCGGTGCAGGCGGCAGTCGTTGACAAACATTTTTTTATCGAAACTTCCCCAGGAGCAGAGCACATAGTCCTCCTCGTCCATGCGTGCCCAATGCTGAAATTCTTCAATGACATCTGGAAATGTATCGGCCCGGTTCACGTCAATTTGAGAAATGCTGGTCAGGTCGCGGCAAAATGGAGACAGCGTAGGATGCATAACCGGGCGGATGAACCGGTTAAACTTGCCACGCACCTCGCCGTACTGGTTGACCCGAAAGGCGCCGATTTCAATCGTTTCCTGCACATACCCCGGCGGCGTGTGCTCCCAGCAGGTGGCTTCAAGGTCGTAGATTATGTAGTTCATCATTGTACACGTATGCAGCGGCGCTCGTTCGAGTCGCAATTCCACAACGGACGCAAAGTTTGAACAAAAGTTCAGAGTTTTGGCCAAAAATATTGACACAGATGCGCGTAGCCCTGTTGACTACCTACCCACACGGCGGTGCCGGTATTGCATGCCGGCGCCTGCAAGCGGCGTTGCTTGAATCCGGTACGCAGGCCGATCTGCTTACCCGAAACGACACACCATCCCGATGGCCTTTTTATGCAGAACGCCTCTCTTTCCTCCCCTATGAGCGCGACAAGAGCGTACGTTTCTCGTTTTCGTTAGCCAATTTCGGAGCAGACATGAGCCGGCATCCTGTTGTCCAACAGACAGATGTATTGCATTTGCACTGGATAAATCAAGGATTTTTGTCCCTCCGCAACATCGGGCAATTAGCCAAACTCGGTAAACCAATTGTTTGGACGTTGCACGATATGTGGGCGTTTACCGGCGGATGCCACTACAGCGGCACCTGCACAAACTACCAGCAAACCTGCGGAAATTGTCCATTTTTGCGCCAACCCGGGCCAAAGGATTTGTCGCACCGGGTGTGGCAGCGCAAACAAAAGGAACTGCCGGCCAATATTCATTTTGTCACCTGTAGCGAATGGCTGGCCGAACAAGCCCGTGCGAGTACCTTGCTACACAATTATCCGGTTGTTTCCATTCCAAATCCGATTGATACGACGGTTTTTACTCCGGTTCACCCCGATGAGCGCCTGCATTTCCGGCGTCAAAACGGAATCGCGGATACTTCTTTGCTAGTACTCTTCGTAGCTGTCAAGGTACAGGACGAGCGCAAGGGATTTCGCTACCTTCAGCAAGCACTGACCGAACTCCAGACCGGGCGACCGGATTTAAAAGTTGATCTTTTGGTGTTGGGCAATACCCGGACGGATTCCATCCCCCCCCTACCCTACCCTTGCCATTTTTTAGGTATGATCAACGATGTCAATCAGTTAGCAAAAATTTATGGAGCGGCTGACCTCTTTGTCATTCCTTCTCTAGAGGATAATTTGCCCAATACCGTGATGGAAGCCCTCGCCTGTGGTACGCCGGTTGTCGGCTTTGAAACGGGTGGAATTCCGGAAATGGTGGAGCATCGGCAGCACGGATTCATTGCAGCACAAGGCGATAGCGCAGGCCTGGCAGCAGGAATCACCTGGGTTGGCGAAAACAGGGAGAGGTTGCGAACTGTCGCCCGATCAAAGGCTTTGCAGGCATACGCCAATGCGGTGGTGGCACAGCGTCACATCGCACTTTACCGGCAACTACTGGCAAAATAATCCGGCGCTTACAGTTTGGCCAGTTCGTTTTTAAGGTACTCAATTACCTTGATTTCCACCGGATCTACTTGGCGGGCCTCGGCCAGATATACCGACATCCAGTCGCCGAGATGCACGAGATAAAGCATTTTTTCCGCCGCGGATTTCCCTTTGGAATACACCTCGATGGACGCTCCAGCGAAATGTTCGATGATTTCCTTGATAATATTCATGCGCACCGTGGTGCGCTCGTAGTCGTCGCGGTTGCGCAGCCAAATGACTGCCACATCAGGGCGTTCGGTGCGCCAGCCGACGAGTTCGTTGTGATTCATTTCGGGCAAAACATGGTGCCAGCACAGCATCTTGGCGTTTTCGTTGATCTGCTGGCGCCAACGTACTGCCACAGCCTCCGTGGTATCGGCGCAGTACAGCACAGGAGTTTTGTCTGCCAGAAATCCGGCGAGTTTTTGGGCACGTTTTTGAATATTGGCCTGATCGCGCACCAGCAGTTTTCGGGCGGCTTCGATCTGCCGAAATATGCGCCCGCTGATCAGTTTGGCGCCGCGCAATACCGCCAACTGCGCCACGATGGAATATCCCAGGCAAGCCCGCGGGCTGCTCCATCCCCCGGGCACTTGCACGTAGTCGAAACCGTGTTGTTTGGCCAGTTCGAGCAGTTTGCCACCGGAAGTCACGCACACGATTTTGGCGCCGGTAGCGCGCAGTTGTTCGAACACCTGCACGGTTTCTTCCGTGTTGCCACTGTACGAAGAGCAAATGGCAAGTGTGTGTTTGTTGGCCCAATGCGGCGCATCATAGCCTTTGTTTACCACGATAGGCGCTTTACATTCAGCACCCAGGAGGTCTTGCACAAAGTTGCCGCCGATACCGCTGCCGCCAAGGCCGGAAACAAGTACCGTGCGGATGGGAGACGTATGTTTTTTCAGAGAAACCGCCGCAGCAATTTGAAGCGCTTCGGCTAACTGGTCGGGGAAACGAGCAATCATTTTGTCCATGGCGCGAAGGTATTGAACGCCGACAGGGTTTCAAACCCGGATTTCAGAGAAAAATTTATCAAAAAACCTTCCAGGGCTTCCATCGCAGCGGCACCAGCCGGAAATGTTGCTTGACCTCGACTTCCGGGTTTAGAAAAGCAAAACCCAAATCGAAACAGTCAATCGTAAGCCTGACCTGCTCGTGTTGTTTGATTTTTTCCCAGGCTGCGGTCATCTCCGCCGACCAGTACATGTCGTCGAATACCAGCACCGACCCGGCGTGACAAAACGGCAGGCAGCGTTCAAAATAATCGAGCGTTGCGGCTTCGCGGTGATGGCCGTCGAAAAAGACGAGATCCGCCTGCCCGAGCGCCTCGAGCGCCGGGCCGAGTGTCTGCTGAAACGGGCCGCTGACGACTTCCGCCTGATGGTGCAAATCCAGAATACCGAGATTGGTTCGGGCTACATGCGCCACCGTATCGCTGCCTTCCAGCGATATCAATCGCGCGTGCCGGGCGCCGGAGGCCAGGTACATCGCCCCAATGCCGACCGAGGTACCGAGTTCGAGTATACTCCCGGGGTGCAACCATTGCGCGGTGCGGAAAAGCATACGCCCCTGGCAGGGCGAGCTGGCTGCCTTTCGTGCCAGATTCCGAACTGAAACCTGCCTCAAAACCGGCTTTCCGGCACTTGCAGCGGCGCCATGATCTTCCACTTCCAGCGTAATCGGGCTTGTCCGCATTTCCCGCCGCAGTGCTTCGATGTCCTCAAACGCATAGTACCAGCGTCGGTCTTCCAGCACGACGTTTACCCACTCGAACACGAAGGGAGAATGCACCTGATACCGGGTGTTTGCGGCGGTGTAGAAGCGCAGAAAATGGCTGATTCGATGCAGGATTTTTTGCAAGGGATTGAAACGGGCTATTTTGTAAAAAAAAATGAACAGCGGCGAAAGTACGGCAACGCCTACTTTTACCGCATGGATTTTGGCAAACTCCCATCGGTGGACGGTGTCCACTTCGCCTTGCCGCCCGATCCGCCGGAAAACCTTGGCGTACTCGGAGCACTCTCGCCTCGAACAGGTGCGCCGGTGGTTTACCTCGGCGCCACGGGCTACAACATGAAGCCCTGGGTCGGGCGCTGGTATCCACCCGGAACGCGGGATAAAGAATTTCTGGTGCATTACGGGAAGCAGTTTAGCACCATTGAGCACAACACCACGCACTACTGAGTCCCCGATTCGGCCACAGTGACGCGCTGGCGCGAAGAGGTACCCTCCGATTTCCGGTATTGCCCAAAAATTCCGCAAACCATCAGCCATGCCCGCGACCTGGGGCTGAACGGCTCTGAAATCCGGATTTTTTGCGAGGTTATTCGCGAACTCGGCAAGGCACTGGGCTGCTGTTTTATGCAGTTGCCACCATATTTCAGTCCGCAACAACTGCCAGTGCTCGACCGGTTTCTGGAGACCTGGCCTGCCGATATCCCGCTTGCCGTGGAGGTACGCCATCCGGCGTTTTTCGATACCGGCATCGGTGGCGAGGATTTTTTTCAACTGCTGCGTGCGCACGGTGTTTCCACGGTCATTACCGACGTGGCGGGTCGCCGCGACGTTTGCCACATGCGCCTCACTACCGGCTGCGTACTTGTCCGGTTTGTGGGCAATACCCTGCATCCAACGGATTTCACGCGAATTGCCGACTGGGCGGATCGCCTGACACGCTGGTTTTCGCAGGGGCTGCGGGAGGTGTATTTTTTCTGCCACGAACCGGACAACCTGCTGGCGCCCGATCTGGCAGCGTATGCGGCGGCGGTTTTCTCCGAAAAAATACCCGGTGTGCGGCTGCGCGGGCCGGCGGAATATGTGCCTCCGGCGCATCAGGGTACATTATTTTGACCCAACCGGGAGCATCCTTTCTGCAACGCATTGACGAATTAACACAAATTTACCGCACGAAAAACCTGCGATTCCCCACATTTGCCGCCAATCGCTCAACTACCCGCTTGCTCCATGACTTTTTTTCACCGCGATATATCCTGGTTGTCGTTCAATTACCGTGTGCTTCAGGAAGCCAAAGACCCCGCCGTGCCTCTGCTGGAACGCTTGAAATTTTTGGCCATCTACTCGTCCAACCTCGACGAATTTTTTCGTATTCGCGTAGCCAACATCAGGAACCTGAAAAAAGTAGGAAAAAAGACCAAGGCTGAACTGGATTTTGTGCCGCGCGACGTGCTGCGGGAGATTCACACCATCGTGAACCACCACCAGGAAGAAGTGGCGCAAATTTTTGAAAAACAAATTGTGCCCGAGTTGCGCAAGCACAACGTGTACATTTTGCGGCGCATGGACCTGAACGCCGAGCAGCGCCATTTTGTGGAAAGTTATTTCCACAACAACCTGCTGCCCTTCGTGATGCCCGTCTTGCTGGTTAAACAGCGCATCCGGGCGTTTTTGGCCAATGCCCACCTGTACCTCGCCGTGCATTTGCGTCCGCGGAAAAAACCGCTCGCGCCCAGCGAATACGCTCTGGTCAAAATTCCCTCGGATCAGTTGCCCCGGTTTGTGGCGCTGCCCTCGGCGGGCGGTCGTCACGATTTGATCCTGCTCGACGACATCGTGCGACATTCCGTGTCGTGGCTGTTTCCGGGATACGACATTCAGGATACCTACTCCATAAAACTCACCCGCGACGCCGAGTTGTACATTGACGATGAGTTTTCGGGCGACCTGGTGCAGAAGATCAAAAACAGTCTGGCCAAACGGCAGGTAGGCCCCGCCAGCCGCTTCGTGTACGACCGCGAAATGCCCGATCACCTGCTTCAATACCTGAAGGAAACCTTCGATCTCGGCAAAAACGACATGCTGCCCGAAGGGCGCTACCACAACAATTTCGATTTTTTCAAATTCCCCGATTTCGGACTTAGTCACCTGAAAAACAAACCCTTACCTCCCCTACCCCACCCTTTACTGCACGACACCGCCGACCCGTTCAGTATCATCCGGGAAAAAGATCAGATGTTGCATGTGCCCTACCAGTCGTATCACGCGGTGGTCAATTTTTTTGAAAAAGCAGCCAGAGACCCCGAAGTGACGCACATCAAGGTAATTCAGTACCGGGTGGCCAAACGGAGCAAAATACTCGAAGCGCTCATGGAGGCCGTGCGGGAGGGCAAGCAAGTGTCGGCATTTGTGGAAATTAAAGCCCGCTTTGATGAGGCCGCCAACCTCGAATGGGGCGAGCGGCTTGAACGGGCCGGTGTCCGGGTGCACTACTCGTTCCCGGGAGTGAAAGTACACTCCAAACTGGCGCTCGTCCGGCGCCTGGAAAACGGCAAACCCCGCCTGTATGCTTACTTGGCCACAGGCAATTTCCACGAAGAAACCGCGCAGGTATACTCCGATTTCGGCGTTTTCACCACCGATCCGAGGCTGACGGCCGAAGTCAGCAATGTGTTTTCGTTTCTGGAAAACATCAAGCCGCCCCGGCAGGAGTTTGAGCACCTGTTTGTCGGAAAATTCAACCTCCGTCCGGCGCTGAATGCCCTGATTGACTACGAAATAGCCGCGGCAAAAGCCGGCAGGCCGGCACGTATTCTGATCAAGACCAACAGCATTGAGGACAAGGATGTGATCCGGAAACTGTACGAAGCCTCCCGGGCTGGGGCGAAAATCCAGTTGATCGTGCGTGGAATAAACTGCCTCGTGCCCGGCGTTGAGGGCCAGAGCGACAACATCGAGATGATCAGCATCGTGGATCGTTTTCTGGAGCACGCACGTGTCTTTGCGTTTCACCACGACGGTGCGGAAAAAATGTTCCTGTCGAGCGCCGACCTCATGCAGCGCAACCTCAATTTCCGCATCGAAACAGCCTTCCCGATTTACGATGCGGATATTAAAAACGAAATCATGGACTTGCTGAACCTGCAACTGGAGGACAACGTGAAAGCGCGGGTCATTGACCGCTTCGACCGCAACGAATACCGGCGTGGAAACTCAGATATCCCCGTGCGTGCCCAATTGGAAACCTACTTCCATTTCAAGCGGAAAACTGAAAAACGCAGCTAAAATCCGAGCCAATAAATTTTTTTAAAAATTTCCTGAACGAAGGCTTGTCTGTTTCAATGGTGCTGATCTATCTTTGCACCCGCTTTTGAGGCCGAACAAGCCTTGAGTGACAAGCGGAAATAGCTCAGCTGGTAGAGCGCAACCTTGCCAAGGTTGAGGTCGCGAGTTCGAATCTCGTTTTCCGCTCCACGAAAACCCGCGCAACTGCGTGGGTTTTTTCGTTTGTGCGACCTACTTTTGTCGGCGCAAAATGCCCGGGTGGTGGAATGGTAGACACGCAGGACTTAAATTGAAATTTGAGTGCTCGCCGGGAAACCGGCGATGCAAAACCGCTTAAATTCGGGGAAACCTTCGCCCTCAAAGCATGGCGATCCCGAGCCAAGTCCCGATTATAAATCGGGGAAGGTGTAGAGACTTGACAGGCGGCGCCTACGTCCCGAAATCATCAGGATATGGCGAAGAGAAAGTCCAGACCACGAAGCCCGACCGGTGTCGGGTGCGGCGAAAGCCGAAGTGTGTACGAAAATCCTGTGACCGTTGAGGTCGTACGGGTTCGAGCCCCGTCCCGGGCACATTATCGAAGGCGCAGGCGTTGCTTGCGCCTTCGCCATGTGTGGGTCAATGCGTGGCAATTAGGGCAAAGAAGAGTCAAGTTATCAAGGCTGTTGTTGCTTTTGTCCCCATCAATGTGCTCTAATTCTAACGGTATTGGTTGGCCCTGCCATTGTGAAATCCCACATTTATAGCACTTGCTTTCAAAATATCCTTCTTTAAGAAGTCGTTTGCGCAACTTGTGCGACTGATATGTAGAACCTCTCACCAGCAGTTGTTCTATTGTTTTTGGCGGGTTAGGTCGAAAGAGCAAACCTTGATTCCATCCTTTTCCTGTGAAATGCGCCGTATCTAAGCCATACTCAGCAATTTTTCGTTGAATGGTTGAATAATTGCCGCCCGCTTCTTTGAGGCCGAGGTGGCTTAAGACTTGACGAATCGAAGTGGACTGTGCAATAGCATCAATCAATTGCTCTTTGGTGTACGAATATTTCATAAGCATGAACAAGGTTAAATTCAGTAACAAAAGTAGTGTGAGCGCCTTTTTGATTGCGTGCTGCACAATTTTCTTTTCTCCACTCCACGCCCAATACGACGACCTGCTGCGCAAAAACCGCTATACCTGGGTGGCGGAGTACACCGCCGACTACGAACTGAACCCGTTGTACAGCGAAACCGTGGAGTCGGAAATGAACCTGACACAAGTCATTCATCTTGGAAATGAAGCAAAACAAAACGGACTTTATCACGACCTGAACCTGAAATACTACCTGAGCGATGTCCTCCTGCCTGCGTTGCGCAGCGGCGCTTTTGCCTGCTACGCCGATGAACATCTGACCCAATTACTCGCTTCAAGCCAGATTGAAAAACGCCTGACACATTCGGACACCGTTGCATCATTTGATCCCCCCGGAGGGAAAGCCATCGTCGTCAATGATTTGCGCCCGGAAGAAATTGACCTGTTCCGCATCCGGCAAGTGTTCTACTTTGATCGCCGCAAAAAACAATTCGGCGCACGGCTACTGGCCGTCGCCCCACTGTTGAACAAGACCGACGACGAAGGGAAAGTGACCGAACGAGCGCCGCTGCTCTGGATAAAAATCCCCCCGAAAGACAACTGTGAGGTCGGCAAAATCGCCCGGAACGCCAACTACGCCGTGCAGACGTTCATGCGCGGCAATACCCCGGAAGCGGAGGATATGAAAACCGGAAAAGGAAACCTCGATCTGAAAAAATGGACCTTTTCGGAAGTGCATAAGCCGTCCCATAAAAATCTTTCCTCAGACACCTACGACGTGCTCGGACAGAAGGTGTTGCAAAGCCGGATTTATACCACAGACACCGTAATCGTTTACGATCCAGTTGATTATGCTGAAACAGTGCGGGTCGTGGAAAACAACGCCATTGACCGTGTCGAAAAAATCCGTTTCGTCCAAAACTGGTACTACGACGAGCGCCGGCACCGGCTCGCCATGCAGGTGGTGGCGGTGGCGCCTATGGCCGCCGTCCGGGATTCGGAAGGCAACCTGCGGTACCACAAGCCACTGTTTTACAGTAAGTACTAAATAGTTGGCTACTTCAGCAAATCCCAGTAGTCCTGCCCTACTCCGAAGCCCATTGCCTGCGCTTTTTCAGCACTTTCCCGGGCTTTGGTTTTGTCGCCCAGCATGAGGTAGCAACGGGAGCGGTTGAGCCAGGTTTCCCCCTTCATCGGGTCAATGGCAAGCGCCTTTTCAAAATCGGCCAACGCTTCGCGGTACATGCGCTTGCCGTTGAACAGCGCTGTTCCGCGGCCATTGAGCGCATCGGCATCGTTGGGGCTAAGTTCGAGTGCGCGGTTGAAATCGGTCAGCGCCTCGTCGTAGCGCTTGAGCCGCTGGTTGGCTGTGGCCCGAATGACATAGCCTTTCGGGTCCTCAGGTTTGAGTTTTATAATGTTATCGGCGTCGGGTACGGCGGCTTCCGGGCGCCCCAGTCGGATATTAGCCAGACTTCGAATGTCGAGCGAGGCATAGTGTCCGGGGTTGTGCGTCAGGGCAGTATCGCAGTCGGCAACAGCCTTTTCCATCAGGGCTGAGTATTGTGTGGGATTGGTCGTTTTCTGTGCTTCCTGGTAGTAGAAATTGGCCCGGTTGGAGCGTGGCACCCAGGCCCAGGGATACTGCCGGATGACGTTCGTCCAGAGCGTTTCGGTGCTTTTCCAGGTCTGAATATAGCGGCTGGATAGTAAGCCCAAAACAACTGCAGCGAGCAGCAGCAGGCCCTGTTTTAGCACGGTTGCATATTTGGAAGGCACTTTTTCCGCAACGAGCATGGCCAGCGCAAACGCCAATCCGATGTAGGGCACATACGTGTAGCGCTCGCCGAGGATGGTATTGCCGATGGCAATGAATTGCACCACCAGAATAATGTTGATCAGGTAAAACAGCAGCCCGAACGTCAGGACTTTATTTTTCCGAAAGTACCAGGCTGCGAAAAGTGCGAGCAGGAGCAATGCGGGTGCTATCGTCAGTTCCATCCCCCATGC
>JAEUUV010000151.1 GCA_016787285.1 Saprospiraceae bacterium
CAAATACAGGCAGGTGAAGGCAAACAGCCACATCGGGATTTTGTGCCGGAACAAATCCCAGCCCGACTCGAATTTCGCCCCCTCCGGCACGGGCGCCGCTGCCACGGTGCGGGTGTAATCTTCCGGTTTCAGGCCGTCCAGATAGGCGGCCAGATCGGCGCCGGCAGCGGCGAGTCCGGCGCTATCCGACTGGGCGACATGGGCCACAAACGCCTGCGTTTCCGCGGCGTCGAGTTTGCTGAGCAGGGTTTCTACGTCAAACATTTCCGGATCGTTGCGCAACCAGGCCATTGTGCCTTCGCGCTGGGCGGTCATCAGGTAGGTCAGCGCACCCACGATCAACAGCGGGAACAGCCATTTGCCGTTGATGTACGGCGTGCGGAACTTGCCGCGCGGCGCATCCGGGGTCATTTGCAGTTTCAGCACGCCGGCGCACACCAGCACAAAGGCAAACAGGGTGCCCATGCTGCACAAGTCCAGCACCGTCTCGCTGGGAATGAACAACATCGGTACCACCACGAACAGCCCCGTCACGATGGTGGAAAAATCGGGCGTGTGGAAGCGCGGGTGAATCCGGGAGAAGGCTTTGGGCAACAAGCCGTCGCGGCTCATGGTCATCCAGATGCGCGGCTGGCCAAGTTGAAACACCAGAAAAACCCCGGCCATAGCGACCACTGCGCTCACGGCGATGATGCCCGAAAACCACTTCAGATTTATTTTCTCAAAAACGTAGGCGAGCGGGTCGTTCACATCCAGTTCCTTGTAACTAATCATGCCGGTCAGCACAAGGGCGATCAGGATGTACAATATCGTGCAGATGACGATGGAATTCACCATAGCGCGGGGCAAGTCGCGTTGCGGGTTTTTGCACTCTTCAGCCGTGGTGGACAGCGCATCGAAGCCGATGTAGGCAAAAAACACCGAGGACACGCCCGCCATGACGCCGCCGAAACCATTGGGCACGAAGGGGTGCCAGTTGTCGGTGTCCACATAAAACGCGCCGACCAGAATGACTAACAGCACCACCGCCATTTTCAGGATCACCATGGCGTTGCCGGCATTTTTGGACTCCCGGATACCGATGTACACCAGCCCCGTGATCAGGATGGACATGGCCATGGCCGGGATGTCGAGGATCACCCGCAGTCCGCCCAGGCCCGGGGCGTTCGTCCAGGCTTCCCAGGCTTCGCGTTGGGCGTCGGTCAGGGCACTCATGGAGGCGCCGCCTTTCAGCAGGCCGTCGGCCACGGCAAATCCGTCGCGGGCCGACACGTAATCCACCTGTGCCCAGGCCGGCACGTGCCAGCCCGCGCTTTCGCAGAGGCTGGTGAAATAGCCCGACCAGGATACCGCCACCGTGATGTTGCCCACGGCGTATTCCATGATGAGTGCCCAGCCGATGATCCAGGCGATCAGTTCGCCGAACGCCACATAAGAATAGGTGTAGGCGCTGCCGGAAACCGGGAGCATGGAGGCGAACTCCGCGTAAGCAAAGGCCGCAAACCCGCAGGCGAAAGCGGTAAAAATGAACAGGAAAATAACCGCCGGGCCACCGTTGTAACTGGCCGAGCCGATGGTGCTGAAAATACCGGCGCCGATGATGGCGGCGATGCCGAGAGCCGTCAGGTCCAGAGCGCCGAGATGTTTTTGAAGTTGGGGCTTATCGTCGGTATCGCCGGATTCGCTGTGCGCGGTAGCGATGGCATCGGGAATAGATTTCTTGCGGAACAGGTCGCTGAAAAAAGACATAGGGCAGAGTGGTTGGTTTCCGCGGCCGGCAGCCCGACCGTTTCAGGCTCCAATGTCTGCATTTTTGAGAATCACAAGCGGGAATGCCCCGATTTTTCAAAAAAACATGCGGTGACAAGCCGGCGTATCGGGCGCTAACCAGCTGAAAACCACCTCTGTTTTGCTCCTGAAAAACAAACCCCCAGGTAGGGGTAAATTTTTTCCACATTAGTTATCCACATTGTGGACAACTTGCGAACAAGATATTTGATTTTGATTTTCAATTACTTGAGTAAGTTATCCACATTGTGTGGAAAAATTGGATCGGCACGAGCAAAAAAAAGCCTACTTTTGTCAGCGCTTCGCCAAGTAATACACCAGTCGCCGACGGACCTGTTCAAGCCCTTCTTCGGGGTCGTGAACGGGGGTTTCTCGCAATCCAGCAATTTTCAGCAGTGACATCCTCTCCGCAGCCTCAAACGGTTGCCGGCGGGGTATCCTTCGCCATAGGAAAATCATTTATTCATCATACGAACCTGAATTATTGTACATCAAAATGGTCAAAGAAACACCAACCGTAGAGCCGATTCTGGCGGAGAACCCCAACCGCTTCGTATTGCTGCCGATCAAGTACCCGAAAGTGTGGGAATGGTACAAAAAATCCGAAGCCTCTTTCTGGACAGCCGAAGAGATTGATCTCGTGCAGGATCTGTCGGACTGGGACAACAAACTCACCGACGGCGAGCGCCACTTCATCAAACACGTCCTGGCGTTTTTTGCCGCCAGCGACGGCATCGTGAACGAGAACCTCGTGCTGAACTTCATGCGCGAAATCCAGATTCCCGAGGCCCGCTGTTTCTACGGGTTCCAGATCGCCATCGAGAATATCCACTCCGAGGTGTACTCGCTGCTCATTGACACCTATATTAAAGACCCCAAGGAAAAAGACTTCCTGTTCCACGCCCTGCAAAACCTCGACTGCGTGGCCAAGAAGGGCAACTGGGCGCTCAAGTGGATCGAAAATGCACCCACCTTTGCGCACCGGCTCATTGCTTTTGCCGCAGTGGAGGGCATCTTTTTCTCCGGCTCGTTCTGCTCCATTTTCTGGCTGAAAAAACGCGGCCTCATGCCGGGCCTCACGTTCAGCAACGAACTTATCAGCCGCGACGAGGGCATGCACTGCGACTTCGCCTGCCTGCTCTACTCCATGCTCGAACACAAACCCGACCCCGCCGAGGTAGAAGCCATTATCACCGAGGCAGTGGTGTTTGAAAAAGAATTCGTGACCGACGCGTTGCCGGTATCGCTCATCGGCATGAATGCCGAACTGATGGGCCAATACATCGAGTACTGCGCCGACCGCCTGCTGCTCTCGCTCGGCAACGAAAAAGTGTACCACACCGCCAACCCCTTCCCCTGGATGGACATGATTTCCATTCAGGGCAAAACCAACTTCTTCGAAAAACGCGTAGGCGACTACCAGAAAGCCGGCGTCATGGCCAAACGCGAAGAACAGGTGTTCGCCACCGACGCGGAATTTTAAAAAAGGTTACTGGTTGGAAGGTTGCTGGTTAGAAGGTTAGAGGGTTACTGGTTCACACAACCCTCCAACCAGTAACCAGTAACCAGTAACCAGTAACCTTCTAACCAGTAACCCTCCAACCTTTCACCATTATTCATTTAAACCGTAATAACTATGGGTAAATTCGTGATCTCCCAGCGCGCCAACGGCGATTATCAGTTCAACCTCAAAGCCGGCAACGGTCAGGTCATTCTGTCGAGTCAGGGCTATGCCGCCAAACCCTCCTGCCTCAGCGGCGTCGAATCCGTGCGCACCAATTCGCAGGACGACGCCCGTTTCGAGCGCCTCACCGCTGCCAACGGCAAGTTTTACTTCAACCTGAAAGCGACCAACGGCCAGGTCGTCGGTGCCAGTCAAATGTACGAAAGCGAAGCCACGCGCGACAACGGCATTGAGTCCGTGAAAAACAACGCACAGGACGCGACCGTCGAAGACGAAACGGTGGCAGCGTAGTACCGAACTTAGACCTTCCAGGTTTTGAAAACCTGGAAGGTCTCTTAATCCATTCCACAAACCGCTTTTTATTCAGTCATGCTCAAACCTGCTGTTCTTCTTTTCCTCCTGACTTTTGCCCTGACGCTGCATGCGCAGGAGCGGCCTTTTGCCATAACCGTACAGGCCGGAGCCACCTTTTCCACCATTGATCCCGAATGGAATGCCTTCGATCCCAAATCCCGCACCGGATTTTTCGCAGGCGCCGGCATACAATGGCCCCTTTCGGACAAATGGAGCATCCCGGTTGACCTGCGGTTTGCCCAACGAGGATTTTACTACAACACCCCCGCAGCATACGTGCTAATTGACGGCCAAATCGGGTTGTATCAGGGCCGGGTAGACTACCGCACGAGTTGTGTGGATTTGATCCCGCAGGTCGCCTTTCGTCCGGTCAAATTCCTGAGCCTTGCCGTCGGCCCCTACCTGTCGTGGCGCACCGGCGAGGCCATACAATACGGCGACGTGGTGGATTGGACGAGTACCTCCAGCATCGGCGTGTTCAGCGATATTGATTTCGGGTTATCGGGTCGCCTGAGTGGACATATCGGGCGAACCTCCGTGTTCGTGTCCTACATGCTTGGCCTGACCGGCTATTCCGAGATTCAACTCACCGACGAAAACGGCCAGGCACTTGGCACCCTTGGCGCCAAAAACCGCGCAATTCTGATCGGTGCGGGCTGGCAATTTTAACTTCAAAAAACCTTGATTCAAACAAACATGGCTTGCCTGACCTTTTTTCGGAAAATCGTTTTCGGTGCGCTGCTTGCCTGCTCGTTGCAGGATGCCGCCGCGCAGGGAACGGCATTTTCCGTACGCGCAGGCTTGTCGGTCTCCACCGAACAGTACACCGGCTTTACCGTGGAAGAAAGTTGGATACCCGGCTGGTCGGCCTCGATAAGTGCCGAAACGCCCTTGACCGGGAAACTCGGCTTAGTCACCACGCTCGGGTTCATCACGAAGGGCAGCGGCTTGAAAGGCGTCGTACAAGCCGGCACGCCGTTTCCGTACGAGAGCACGGTCCGCCTCGGGTTCATCCAGTTTTCGCCGGCGTTGGCCTGGATGCACCGGCGGTTTTACGTCGGCGCGGGGCCGTATGTGGCGTTTTGCACCGGCGGCACGTACGCTACGGATGCTCTGGGTATGCGCGAAATCCGGGATGCGGCTATCGGCACCACCCAGTTCGACGACTACCAACCGGCGGACTGGGGGCTGCATGCTGAAGCGGCTTTGCGGTTGCGGCGCTGGCGCGTCGGGCTGTCGTTTTCGTACGGCATGGCCAATATGACACCCACCCGGCAAGGTTTCGACGAAACGCCGGGAAAACGGATGTTGGCGGCGCAGGTGGGGGTGGGGTATGTGTTTTGGGCAGCGGGGAAAGGAGAGTAAACAAAATAATTTAGGAACCATGTTACCGGAACACACATACACCTCGCTCCTGGAGCATATCGGGCAAACCTTCGCGGTGGCCCGGGGCAAGGCGTATTCCTTGACAAGCCACATTCTTTTGGAGGCTTACTGGAACATCGGAAAGCAAATTGTAGAGTTTGAGCAACACGGATACGAGAAAGCGGAGTACGGAAAAACGTTGATGAAAAAACTCTCAAAAGACTTGTCGTTGCGATTGGGCAAAGGCTTTAGTCTCTCCAATTTGTACCTGATGCGTCAATTTTATGAGGTATACCCAATTTTCCAGACGTCTGGAAAATTGACCTGGAGTCACTACGCTGAAATATTCACGGTATCCGACCCGCTCGCCCGCAGTTTTTACGAAAAACAGTGTGCAAACGAAGGCTGGAGCGTGCGGCAACTGAAGCGTCAAATCCAGTCCGGGCTGTTTCAGCGGTTGGCACTAAGCAAAGACAAAGCGGGTGTGCTGGCGCTGGCTGCCGAAGGGCATCACCTGACCAAAGCCGAGGATATCGTGCGAGACCCGTACATCCTTGAGTTTCTTGGTGTACCCGAAGACCACCGGCTCTCCGAGAAGGAACTGGAGACCAAGTTGATTGACAAATTGCAGGACTTCCTGCTCGAACTCGGCAAGGGGTTCACGTTCGTGGGACGGCAGTTTCGGATCACACTCGACAACCGCCACTACCACGTGGACCTTGTGTTTTACCACCGCATCCTGCGCTGCTTCGTGCTGATAGACCTGAAAACCGGCAAAGTACAGCACGAGGACATTGGCCAGATGAACATGTACCTCAACTACTTCCGCGCCGAGCAAAACGTGGATGGCGACACCGACCCCATCGGCATCGTGCTCTGCGCCGACAAACACGAAATACTGGTGGAATACGCCCTCGGAGGCATCTCCAACCAACTGTTCGTCTCGAAATACCAA
>JAEUUV010000168.1 GCA_016787285.1 Saprospiraceae bacterium
CCATGAAGCGAATTCTGATCACCGGCGCAAGCGGCTTTATCGGAAGCACCCTTGCCGATCATGCCCTCGCCAAGGGCTGGGAAGTGACGGCTGCTGTGCGCCCCACGAGCGACCGCTCGCACCTCGCCGATCCCCGCATCCGGTTTGTCAACCTGCACTTCGACAACGAAGCGGCCCTGCGTCACGAACTGGAACAGGCAGGCAGGTTCGACTACGTGGCGCATATCGCCGGTACAACCAAGGCACTTGACCCGAAAGAGTATTTCCGGATCAACACTGAGTATACCAAACGCTTTGTGGACATCCTCCGACAGGATACCCTGTGCCCCGATTGCTTTTTGTTCCTCAGCAGCCTTGCTGCGTTGGGGCCTGCTGTGGGCGGGGCCGAACGCGTCACGCCCGAACAAACCCCGACGCCGGTGACAACCTACGGCGAAAGCAAACTGGCCGCCGAGCGGTACCTGGAAAGTCTGCCCGATTTCCCCTGGATGGTGGTGCAGCCCACCGCCGTATTCGGCCCGCGCGACCGTGATATTCTGGAATTCGTCAGTCTGGTAAACAAGGGCCTCGAACTGTACATCGGGAGCAGGCCCACGCAGGGAAGTTTTATTTACGTGGACGACCTTGTTTCGATCCTGCTCGCCGCGCTTGAATCCGGGCTGACCGGACGAAAATACATTGCTGCCGACAACAGCCGGGACTACACCACCGACAACCTCGGCGAGGCTACCCGCACCGCCCTGCAAAAACGAACCATCCGACTGCACTTGCCCATCGGGATCGTGCGCGTCGTGGCTGCCATATCGGAGACAATCGGCAGATGGCGCGGGCAAATGCCTCCCCTCAACCGCGAGAAACTGAAAGAGATCAGCAACGTGAACTGGTGGTGCGATGCCGGCCGGACCTGGGGCGAACTCGGTATCGCCCCGCGCTACGACCTGTATTCCGGTATGCAGGAAACGGTGCGCTGGTACCGCGAAAACGGCTGGTTATGACAACGCGGGGCGTGTACAAATTTCTGCTGCGCGGATTTGGCGCCGGCTTGCTGCCCGTGGCGCCCGGCACCTGGGGCGCAGCAGCAGCGGTTTTAATCGCCTGGCCCCTTGCCCGTTGGGTGCCCGATGCCTTTTACCTCATCCTCTGCCTGCTCATTCCCGCAAGCGCCTGGATCGGCGCGCGAGGCTCCGCCCTGCTCCGTGATGAATGGGGCGAAGACCCCGGCCAGACTGTGCTCGACGAGATCACCGGCCAGTGGATCGCCCTGCTCTGGCTGCCGTTCGAGTGGCCATACTGGCTGTCGGCATTTTTCCTTTTCCGCTTTTTCGACATTTTTAAACCACTCGGCATCCGCCGGCTGGAAAAAGTCGGGGGCGGCTGGGGCGTGGTGCTGGATGATATGCTGGCAGGTCTGTATGCGAATGTGGTGGTACAGGTTTTTTTAGCACTAAACCCGAGTTGAGTCGTGCAACCAAACGTGGGCTCCCTTGCGTCCGTCTTTGTCTTGCCAGTCTGCACATCTTGCACGACTTTTGCACACCGAAACTCCTGCACCTCTTCACCTAATCCGAATAGTGCCCCTCTCTGTCGCCGACCGACATCCGTACACTACCTTGCTGAAGCACATGCGTATTGCAAAAGACTTTTTTGAAAAGCACACCGCTCCCATGCCGGTGTCATGGCTGTTTTGCGCTGTGATGCTCGCCTGCCTGCCCCTGGCTCAACTCTCCGGGCAACGCACCTCCGTACGTGGCCAGGTGCTCGACGCCGTCAGCCGCGAGCCGCTCCCCTATGTGAGCGTTCGCCTCGAAGGTACCATACTCGGTACCCGGGCCGATATTGAGGGCAACTTTTTTATCGAAGCCACGGAAAAAGGGCTTACCGCAATTAGCGTTTCCTATGTCGGCTATACCACACAGTCTATCCCCATAAAAGCAGGGGAGGCCAACAAAATAACCGTCCTGCTCGAAGAATCCAATGTCAGTTTGAAAGAAGTGACCGTAAAGGTGGAACGGTACCGCAACAAGGGCAACCCGGCGGTGGAGTTGATCCGAAAGGCCATCGAAAACAAGGATAAAAATCGCAAGGAGGGCTTCAATTACTTCCAGTACGAGAAGTACGAGAAACTCGGTATGGCCCTGAACAACATCACCGAAAAGACCAAAAACAACTTCATCTGGCGGAATTTCAAGTTTGTGTTCGACAACGCCGACACCAACAAGGTGAACGACAAGGTGAGCCTGCTGCTGTATATGCGCGAAAAAATTGCAGATGTGTACTACCGCAAGTCGCCGCAAGACCAAAAGGAGTACGTCACGGGCGAGCGGGTAGTGGTGCCCAAAACCCTGTTCGATATGTCGGGTCTTACCTACCTCATTGACAACCAGTATGGTTCGGTGGATTTTTACGAGGCCGACGTGACGTTGCTGAACCTGCCATTCGTCAGCCCGCTCAACCCCATCGCGCCGAATATTTACCGGTTTTACATTCAGGATACCGTTGCGATCAACGGCGACTCCTGCATCCACCTGTATTTCGCGCCCCGCCAGAAAACCGACCGGGCATTTATCGGCCACCTCTGGATCGCGCACGATTCCACGTACGCGCTTCGGAAAATAGAAGCCGGTATACCGAAAGAAATCAACGTCAACTGGGTGAACGAAATGCAGATCAGCCAGGAGTTCAGTTGGGTCGGCACCTCCGCTACCGAACGCGGCCTGATGCTGACCAAAGACGAGGTGTTCATGGATTTCGGGATCACGCAGGGCGACAGTACCAAATCCATCCTCGGCAACAAAACCACCACCTACCGGAATTACCGGATCAACCAGCCTTTGCCCGACAGTCTGTTCAGCACCACCCTGGCCACCATTCAGACGGCGGATGCACTTGGCCGGGACACCTCCTTTTGGGACAAAAAACGCCACGTGAGCCTGAGTCGCTCCGAAAAAAACCTCGAAGTCACCCTCGACAGCCTGAACAAAAACCGCACCTTCCGGCAAATTATCTGGGGCCTCAAGTTTCTGTTCGAGGGGTACACGACGATCGGCAAGTTCGACATTGGTCCTGTCAACACGTTTTACAGTTTTAATCAGGTGGAGGGTTTCCGACCCCGCATCGGAGGGCGTACCAACTACAATTTCAGCAACCGCCTCATGTTTGAGGGCTACGTCACCTACGGCACAAAAGACCGGCGCTGGAAAGGTTTCGGCGCCGCGCGTTTTTCGTTTGGGGCAGAAAAAGTGCGGCTTTTCCCGCTCAATGAAATTCAGGTGACCTACCAGAACGACACCGAAATTCCCGGCCAGCGGCTCCAACTCATCAACGAGGACAACTTCCTGTTGTCGTACAAACGCGGCGACAACTCCCGGATGTTTTACAAAGAATCCGTCACGCTTGGCTACACCAAAGAGTCGCGTTCGGGAATCTGGTACGGACTCGAACTGCGGCACACCGACTTCAACGGCGCCGGCTCCCTGCTGTTCGACTACCGGGACAACGGCGAATTGCGCTACAAAAAAGACCTGACCACGATTGAGGTCGGGCTGTCGCTGCACTACGGCCCCAATGAAAAATTCCACGACGGCGCCAATTTTCGCCGGCCCATTCCCAATAAGTATCCCATCTTCGATTTCTGGTACGATGCCGGCGTAGCCGGTCTTGCCGACGGCGAATTTGCATACCACAACCTCCGATTCCGGGCCTTTAAAATGTTTTACCTCGGACCTTTGGGCCGTACTACCTGCGTGCTGGAAGCCGGACGCATTTTCGGACAGGTGCCGTACCCCATGCTCACCATCCATGCTGCCAACCAGACTTTTTCCTACCAGTTGGAATCGTATAATCTGATGAACAATCTGGAGTTTGTGAGCGACAAGTACGTGTCCATTTTCGCTTTTCACAATTTCGGCGGCGTGTTTTTCGGGCGTATTCCCTTGCTGCGTAAATTGCAGTTCCGCGAAGTGGTGTCGCTCAAAGCGCTCTGGGGCGGCCTCGACGATCGGAACAAGCCCACCGACCAGAACAAACTGCTTTTGTTTCCCACCTCCGCCGACGGCACCCCGGTGACGCATACCCTTGGCAGCACGCCTTACATCGAAGCCAGCGTGGGCGTGGCCAACATCCTGAAGTTTTTCCGCATAGACATCGTGCGCCGCTTCACGTACACCGATCACCCGGCAATTACCAAAACCGGCATTCGGATGCGGGCAAAGTTCGAGTTCTGACAAGAGCACCGTACCTTCGCCCCGTTTTAACCAGCGTGTTTCCGATCTATGAAGCAAACCACCATTGTCGCTCCCGTTTCCGTCGAGGGAGTAGGCTTGCATACGGGCAAGTCCGTAAAACTAACCTTCAAGCCCGCACAGGCCAATTATGGCTATCGTTTTCAGCGGGTGGACCTGCCCGATCAGCCCGTCCTGCCTGCCGACGTGAAATTTGTGGTGTCCACCAACCGGGGCACCACCTTGCGCAGTGGCGATGCCCAGGTGGCAACTGTGGAACATGTGCTGTCGGCCCTCACCGGACTCGGAATTGACAACGTACACATGGACATAGACGGCCCGGAGATGCCCATCATGGATGGCACTTCCATGCCCTTCGTGGCGGCACTGACCGAGGCCGGGCGCAACGAACTCGACGCCGAACGCGAGTACTTCGTGGTAACCGAACCGATTTCCTACAAAGATGAACTCACCGGCATCGAACTGATGGCCTTGCCTGCCGACTCATTCGAAGCCACGGTGATGATTGATTTCAACTCGCGTGTGCTCGGCCAGCAATTTGCCGCCCTGAACAACCTCGACGATTACACCCGCGAAATCGCCCCCTGCCGCACCTTCGTCTTCGTACACGAATTGGAAAAACTGCTCGACATGGGCCTCATCAAAGGCGGCGATCTGGACAACGCCATCGTCATCGCCGACCGGAAAATGGATCAGGACGAACTGGATGAACTGGCCCGGAAAATGGGCAAGCAATCCATCAAGGTGGACTCCGAGGGTGTGCTGAACACGGTAAAACTGCACTTCCAGAACGAACCCGCCCGGCACAAACTGCTCGACGTGATCGGCGATCTGGCGCTCATCGGAAAACCCATCCGCGGCAAAATCGTAGCCACCAAACCCGGCCACACCGCCAACGTGGAGTTTGCCAAAATCCTGAAAAAGCACTACACCGAAAAACGGCGCCTGCTCGGTGTGCCCCGTTATGACCCCGACAAAGAACCGCTGTACGACATCAACGCTATAAGCCGGATGCTGCCCCACCGATACCCGTTCCTGCTGGTGGACAAGATCATCGAACTGAGCGATACGCACGTGGTAGGTGTCAAAAACGTGACCATGAACGAACCGTTTTTTATGGGCCACTTCCCCAACAACCCGATTTTTCCGGGGGTGCTTCAGATCGAGGCAATGGCCCAAACCGGTGGAATTCTTGCCCTGAGTACTGTACAGGATCCCGGAAACTGGGATACGTATTTCTTAAAAATCGAGAACACCAAGTTCAAGGCAAAGGTCATCCCCGGCGACAGTCTTATCCTTAAAATGGAACTGCTGGAACCTATCCGCCGTGGCATCGCGCACATGCTCGGCACGGCGTACGTGGGCAGCAAACTTGTTTCGGAGGGCGAACTGACGGCGCAAATTGTCCGACGCAACAAAGACGGCGGGGCCTAAGCCACAAATTCCAGCACACAACTCAAGGCGCTTTTCCTAACCTGACTCCGGCGCCATTTTAAACACGGCTATTCCATGAGCGAGATAAGCAACCTGGCGGTTATTGATCCCCAAGCACAAATCGGCAGCAACGTCACCATCGGCCCGTTCACGGTCATCGAAGGCGATGTAGTGATCGGCGACGACTGCTGGATCGCCAACAACGTGAGTATTCTGAACGGCGCCCGCATCGGCAAGGGCTGCAAAATTTTTCCTGGCGCCGTCGTCAGCAGTATCCCCCAGGATCTCAAATACAAAGGCGAACCAACCACCCTCGAACTCGGCGACCACGTCATCGTCCGGGAATACTGCACCCTCAACCGGGGAACCATTGACAAATGGAAAACCGTGATCGGCGACAGGTGCCTGCTCATGGCTTACGTACATGTAGCCCACGACTGCATCATCGGCAAAGGCTGCATCCTGGCCAACAATGCCACCCTGGCCGGGCACATCGACATCGGCGACTATGCCCGCCTCGGCGGTCTGGTGGCTGTGCATCAGTTTGTGCGCATCGGCGGCCACGTTATGATCGGTGGCGGCTCTTTGGTGCGAAAGGACGTGCCGCCCTACGTCATGGCCGCTCGCGAACCGCTTTCGTACATCGGGATCAACCGCGTGGGGTTGCACCGCGCCAAATTCCCGCGCGAGGTCACCCACCACATCGAGGACATTTACCGCATTCTGTTTGTGCGCGGCATAGCGACGCCCAAAGCGCTCGAAGCCATTGAAAACGAAATCGGCCACACGCCCTACCGCGACGAAATCGCCACCTTCGTACGCGAAGCCAAACGCGGGCTGATGAAGGGATTCCGTGCGCACAGCAGCAATTCCTCCCGTTCTGCAGACCATTCTCACGACTAAGTTCGCCGTGACTATTCACCTTACCGACGCCGGCAAACGTTTTCGATTCGACTGGATTTTCCGCGGATTGAACTACCGCTTCGACACCGGCGGGCGTTATGCCCTGCTCGGCCCCAACGGCTCGGGCAAGTCCACGCTATTGAAAGTGCTCTCCGGGCATCTTTCGCTCTCGAAAGGCAAGGTAGTGTTTGAAAAAAACGGCAAAGCGCTCGACCCCGATGCCGTGTACCGTGAGGTGAGTTATGCCGCGCCGTACATCGAACTGATTGAGGAATTCACGCTCGAAGAAGCGCTGCGGTTCCATGCCCGCCTGCGGCCTTTGCTGCCGGATTTCGCGGTGGAAAACCTGTATGAATTGCTCGACCTGCCCCGCGCCCGGCACAAGGAACTGCGTTTTTTTTCCTCCGGCATGAAGCAACGCGTCAAACTCGCGCTGGCCGTCTGCACCGATGCCCCCATCCTGCTGCTGGACGAACCCACCACCAACCTCGACCTAAACGCCGTGCGCTGGTTCAAAAACCTCGTGGAAACCCACGTGGGCCGGGAGCGTCTGCTGGTTATCGCATCCAATGACCCGGGGGATTTGGAGTTGTGCCGGGAGCAGGTGAATATTCTGGATTTTAAGGGCACTTTTTAGGCGATACCAACAACGGATGCCAACCATTCGTCTCACAACAAATTCGCCGACCCTTTTCTTTGTCCTTCTGGAGAAATCCGTCTGCACCGCAGCGGGTAGTGGGTGCAGGGTCTCCGGCCCGACGGCAGGAATAACCATGTCCTGTGAGACGAACAAGTTCGTGCAGACAGGACGTGATTGCTGTCTGCACGAACTTGTTCGTCTGACAACAGATGCGCGGGCCTCCAATGCGCCCGCAGGAACAACCACCTCACCATTAGGCTGGATGCGCAAAACTTAACATGGTAATGCCTTGGATTTCCGGCAAATCCTTTTAGTTTTGTCGCCTGCAAAAACTGATCCTTTCACAAAAAATTCAGATTATGAAACACGTTCTCCGTTCTCCGTTCTCCGTTCTCCGTTCTCCTGGTTCTTTTGTCTCACCTGTTTACCCTTTCTGATATGCTCGCCCAACCGCAAGCGGTCTTTTATCGCGCCTGGGCACGCACCTCGGCCACGCTGGAAGAAGATTTCACCAACCACATCGTCACGCTGGCCGCACCCTCCGGCGAGACGTTCGTGGCAGGCTCCACGAAAAATGCAGGCGGCACGTACAGTATGCTCCTGTCGAAGTATCAGGCTTCGGGCCTGTTGGCCTGGGAAACCGAATTCACGGTCAACGACACCGGCAACGTCCATGTCGGCAGCATAGCTCTCGACGCTTCCGGCAACATTCTCGTGGCCGGGTCGGCCTACAATGGGGCCGCCAACGGCTACGACTTGCTGTTGGTCAAGTTCGACGATTCGGGCAACGAAATCTGGCACAGGCTACATAACGGCCCGGCCAATTCGTACGACTTCGGCGCGGCCCTCGCCTGCGACGATGCCAACGACGATGTGTACGTGACAGGCGGCGCCTTTGCGTCGCTGCTCGACATGGATGCCGTCGTCATCCGCTACGACAGCAGCGGCGCCGTGCAATGGGCCGAAACCTGGGACAATACCGGCCTGACCGACGCCTGCGGCACCATCGCGCTCGTCGGCGGCATGGCTATCGCAACCGGATTCACGCAAACAGATGCCGTCACCTGGGAATACGCAGCGCTCCGGTTCGACATGGCCGACGGCGACCTGCTCGGGGCGTTCGTGACCAACCAAAGCGGTACCACCATCGAACAGGTGACAGCAGTAGCCTTCGACGATGCGGACAACATCTACATCACCGGCGCGCTCGGCGGGTCGCTCACCAACCTCGACATCAAGACCGTGAAGTTGGATGCCGACCTCAACATCCAGTGGACGGCCACCTGGAACGGTACGGCCAACCGCGACGATGTGGGCCGTGGCATCGCCGTGGACGACGCGGGCAACGTGTACGTGGCCGGCCACACCACCAACGGTGACGATACCCGCGACGCCTTGTTGCTGAAATACGCCTCTTCCGGCACGCTGATCTGGGCGGAAACCCGCGATGCCGAAGGCGGTCACGACGAGTTTGCGGACGTGGCGCTTGCGGACGACGGCATGCCCTTCGTCGGAGGGTACATCACCCAACACGGGAACAGGGATTTTTACGCCGCCCTGTACGACACATCCGGCACGCGGGTGTGGTCGGACTGGTACAACGGCCGGCACAACGACGACGACGAGGCTGTACAGCTCACGTCCGACGGGTTGGGCAACTTCCTGTTGGCCGGCCCCAGTACACGGCCCTCGGGCCGGGAGGTGCTGACTGTGAAATATGCCCGGCACACGCTCGTGTTGCCTTCAGACGAAGGCGTGACGGCACCCTTCGTGGAAAACCGGGGCCAGGTACTGAACACCGACCTGGAGCCGGAGGACGACATCCGCTACTACACCCGCCAGATGTACCCCAATGTGTACATTTTCGACAACCAGTTGAGCTATGTGTTCGCGCACGTGGACACCGTGCCCACCAGCACCGACACCATGGCCCGCATTGACCTGACGTTCACCGGCCTCCAACCCAACCGGGAAGGGGTGGCCGTGGGCCTGGAGCGGCAAGCCTACCACCACAACTACTACCTCGGCCACATCCCCGAAGGCCGCGAGCGGGTGGCGCTGGAAAACAAGGTGCTGCAGCCGTCCATTTACCAGAACATAGACGCCCTGTACGGCCAGGGACCGGATGGGTTGTTCATCCGCCTGATCTGCCAACCCGGCAGCGACCCGAGCGAGATCCGGCTGCAATTCGCCGGCCACACGGGCATTTGGGTGGACACCGCCACGGGCGCTCTTGTGCTGGAGACCGCACTGGAGTCCTTGGTGCTGCCCGCGCCGGAAGCCATGACCATAGATGACGAAGGCGTGGAAACAGAGATCACCGCCTGGCAACCGGCGTATGTAGTGAACACGGGCGGCGTGGTCAGCATCACGACGGGGAGTTATGACACGTCGGGGACGCTGGTGGTGAAGGTGGGGAGGGAACGAGAGGCTATACCTTGTGATGTATACTGGAGCACATATTTTGGTCAGACTTCTTTTGATGCTTCAATTTCTAATGACTTCGATGAAGATGGGTACATGTATGCAACCGGAGAAACACGTAGTATTAACTTCCCAACACTGAATGCGATTCAAGGACAACTTGCTGGAGGATCAGATATCTTTATTTCGCGATTCTCACAACCAGATAACCTTAGCTGGAGTACATATTATGGTGGGCGTAATGATATTCCAACTCTCGGGAGTAATCTTGCAGTAGAAACAGGTCACGATATTGCTGCCGACAACTTCGGTAATGTTTATGTTGTGGGAAGAACATCTGCTCGTGACTTTCCTCTTGTAGTTTCTGGAAATTATAATAATAGCGTTCAATACCAAGGGGATTGGTATTCGAGAGGTTGCATCATTAAACTAAATCAACTCCTGGGAACAGTATCTTGGTCTTCGTTTTTTGGAGATAGCAAGCAACAAATTGATGCTGTCACTTCTATAAAAATTATTGACGATGGGAGTATAATAATTGGAGGGTTTTCAGGTACTTGGGGTGCAACTCTACCTTTGCAATCAGACTTCCCAATTGTCACTCCAAGTGGCGCTCATATTCAATCTTATGGGTCATCTTTCATAGCTATATTATCAAATTCAAATCAAATTTTATGGTCTACAAAACTCGGAAACGGCATAATAGATCAATTCTTGGCTGTGACGGTAAATGATTTTGATATTGACCATGAAGGGAATATTTATGTAATTGGAACAATTGCCGGGAATACTACTAATGACAACATACCTATTGGGCAGCCTAATAATCTAAACTATGGAGGAAGTATAGATGCATATGTGATGAAGTTTAACTCCAGTTTTTCGATGGTTTTTAGTTTTTTTTTAGGAGGAAATTTATTTGACTGGGGTAATTCCATTAACTGTGTTTCAGATGGTTTTTTTGTCACAGGCGGAACAGGAAGTTCAAATTTTCCTACAATAGCGTTTGGAAACCCCAATGACCCGTTGATAAATGATAATTCATTTGGTGGTGTTGATGATGTATTTGTGGGTAAATTTTCATTCTCCGGGTCTCCCATCTGGCTTAGGTTTCTCGGAGATGATGGATTAGATTATCAATCTTGGGCCGGTATATTATGCTATAATTATGGTTGTAATGCCGGTGGAGGGGCAACTGTGGACCAAGAGGGTGATCTTTATATAGTTGGAACAGCGTCAAATAACTACCCAACCGTCCCGCCAAGTAATCCAATGAACAATTTATACTACCACCCATATATTAATGGCTATCAACAACCTGGAGGGAATAATGATGAAAAGGATGCTTTTTTGACAATAATTGACGGGTCGGATTGCAATATAAAATTTAGTACTTATTGGGGAGGGTACAATATTGATGCAATACAAAACGATGATCAGGCTTTTTCGATATCAACCTATAATGGAGTAAATAATGAGTTGTTAATTTATTTTACAGGAGTTACTAATTCAAAATACCCCACAATCCCATTATGTCATGAATCTGCAACACCATATTTTCAAGATATTCTTGCCGGTCAGCATGATGGTTTTCAGAGTAAAATATATTATTCAAACTCAACGGTTTCTGTTAGTAATATTCAAAGATTAAACAGGGCTAGTGTTCTTCCTAATCCAACTTCTGGTCTTATTCAGTTAAAATATTCAAATTTTTATGAGTCAACTGAATTTAACATACGAATCGTAGATGTAACAGGGAAGAATATTCTAAGTTTAGAAAAAATTGTGAATGTTGATAATATTATTAATATTGATATTTCCAATTTACCAGCAGGTTATTATTTCATAGTTATAGAATCCGATAGATTGTATTTGGCAGAAAAAATAGTTAAACTATAAAATCCAATACAATCATGCGTATTTACCATTTGTTGTTTTTATTAATTTATTTGCATATTTCATATAAACTTTCATCTCAAAATTGGGCACAGGTCAGTGAGCCAAGCAATACAGTTACTCGAATACTAATAGATACGCCAAAAAATGTCATGTATATTGGTGGTGGTTTTAAATATTTTGACTCTATCGTTGTTAATGGAATTGTTCAATGGGACGGCGTTAATGCATTCCCGTTAGGCATGGGAAGGAGCAAGGATTGTTGGGAACAAAATTGTTTTGACCTTGTATTGCTTGTTAAATTTAATAACGAAATTTATATCGGTAGAATATCTGATAGTATTAGTGGTGTTGCAGCTAAAGGTATTGCCCGATGGAATGGACAATCATGGACAGATGTTGGCGGTGGGGTGTCAAATTTAAAAACAGGTGAATCAGCAATTCCTTTTGACGGATACGCCTATGAGGGAAAACTCTTGATAGGTGGTGCTTTTGATCAAGCAGGCACGGACACTATTTATTCCTTATCTGCATGGGATAATACCAAATGGCAAAGCCTATATGTGCCTCCAAGCCAATCTGGCGAATCTCATTTTATTACATCTCTTTCATACTATAAAGATCGGCTATATGCAGCAGGTAATTTCATTATGTACTTAGATGGTGAAGTGACACATGATATTGCATACTTAGAAGATTCTATTTGGCATCCAGTAGCAGGAGGCTTAAAAGGCGGACTAAGTTATGTGAATGATATGGTTGTATTTGAAAACGAATTGTACATTTGTGGATATTTTCAGTCTGCTGCTGGAAATGTTGGCAATAAAATAATGCGTTGGGATGGCCATTGTTGGAAAAGTGTAGGAGACGGCCTATGTAGTCAATTTGATATCGCCGAACGAATGCTAATTCATAATAATCAACTGTTTGTTGTGGGTACATTTGAATGCGTAAACAATGAAATTCCCGCAAGCTGCATTGCGTCTTGGGATGGTGATAAATGGTGTAGTTTTGGGAATAGTAAATTTAATAACAAAATTAGGGATATTGCTTTTTGGAACGACGACCTCTACATCGGCGGCGGCTTCACCGAAATAGATGGCCATCCGGTTAAATACTTCGCCAAGTGGGTCGGCGACCACACCACCGACACCTGCTCCGCTCCCGTGGTGTCGGTCCCGGCGCAACCCGGCGGCCGGCCCTCGCTGGCACTTCGCCCCAATCCCGTGTCCGACATGCTGCGGGTGGCTCTGCCCAAGGCCGCGGTAACGGTGCGGGTGTATGATCTGGCGGGTCGGGAAATGAGCGGGAAAACGACGCTCCGCGCATCTGAGGCATTGGAGGCCGTGCTGGAGGTGGAAGCGCTGCCGGCGGGCTGGTACTTGTTGCAGGTGGTTTTTAGAGATGGGAGCAGCGCGGCGGCGGGGTTCGTCAAAACATGAGCACCCTGCACATCACCACTACGGCGACTAAGAAGCACTAAGTTTTCACTAATTTGCACGATGAAACACGGTTTTTGTTGCCTGATATTGGTTGTCGCTCAAGGTATTACTTTCCTTCCCCAACTTCACGCCCAGGAGTGGGAGTGCCCCAATGATTTTAAACACTTCGAAAACAGCGGAGTTTGGGAGCTATATCCGGATTCGGTGACGGACAAACTTTATGTCGGGGGGCGTTTTTTGATCGTGGATAGTATCTATACCGGCAATATGACAATGTTCGACGGCAAGCGGCATGTTGCGCTTGTTGACAGCAGCAGTGGGATGAACTACTGCTGGAACGGAGGCTGCGAGGGTGTGGCCTCAATCATGCGCTATAGGGATCAAATCATAGCAAGTCGTATGCGCTCATCCACATACGATGCCGTCCCGCAAATCGTCGGCATAGGGGGCTGGGACGGCAAGAAATGGCGCTCCTTGAAAGGCGGCATCGCTTCGCGCTATTATGAGACTTTGGGCGGTTTTTGGTCTCCAAGCACTGCGTACGATTTCTGTCTCGAAAACGATACACTATACGCCGGGGGCTATTTCGTTTTTGCCGACTCAATCCTTGCCAACGGCTTGGCCTCTTGGGACGGCACTAAATGGCATACCTACAATGTGCCTCTTCCTGCGCCCACTAATGGAGTGCTGGCCACCAGCGTCTCGAAGTACAAAGGGAGCATATATCTGGGGGGCAATTTCTTCCTCAATATTGACGGGCAGGAGGTCAACGATTTAATCCGCTACGACGGTTCCAAATGGCACGGCTGCGGGATGGTGGACGGCTGGACAAACATCCACGATCTGGAAGTTTTTCAAGATAAACTCTACGTAGCAGGGTATTTCAAACAGACAGAAGGCCCCGCCGCCGGCAACGCCGGCAACAGCATCATGAGCTGGGACGGCGAGAAGTGGGACGACCTCGGCGGTGGGGTGTGCAGCCCCTTCGGCGCCATAGACGATCTTTTTGTGCATGAAGACAAACTGTACGTGGCCGGCGGTTTTGAGTGCATCGGCGGCATCGAAACATACAACATCGCTACCTGGGACGGTCAGCGGTGGTGCAGCGTGGGGCGCTCGGAGTTCAACCGCGCCATACACGCCGTGGCGGTATGGCGCGACACGATCTATGTGGGCGGTTCCTTTTTTGAAATAGACGGCCAACCGGCCCATTATTTTGCCCGCTATGTCGGCGACCACGCCACCGACACCTGCTCGGCCCCCGTAGTCTCGGCCCCGGAGCGGCCCGGCGGCAGGCCCGCGCTGGCGCTCCGGCCCAATCCCGTGTCCGAGGTGTTGCGCGTGACGCTGCCCCAGGCTGCTGCTGCGCTGCGGGTGTACGATCTGGCGGGCCGGGATGTAAGCGGCAAAACCGGCAACCTGAACGTCGGCGAGGTTCAAAACCTCGCCGACGTTACAGAGGCGGTGCTGGAAGTGGCGGCGCTGCCGCCGGGCTGGTACCTGCTGCAAGTGGTTTTCCGGGACGGGAGCAGTGCGGCGGCAGGGTTTGTGAAAATGTGAGGGGGGTATTACATAAACGTTGTGTCCTCTACGCTGAAAACTTCGCGGCATGAGGTTTACCTTCGCCGTATGAGAAAACTGTCCATCGCCGCTCTGGCGCTGCTCCTGTGCGCCCCTTCCGTTGTTTTTTCCCAAAAACTCGAACACTTCGACGTGCTGCTGTTTGCCATGAACCGCAAACCCGACAACCTGTGGTATCCATTCGCGCCACGTTTCCTCACGCAGTTCAACCCGGCGGGCTACAACAACCAGCCGCAGTTCTTTTCGCCGCAGGAACTCTGCCTCACCGTGCAACTGCCCGCCGATACCACCCAGACGGACATCTACGCGCTCAACCTCCTGCTGAACACTACCACCCGCGTGACAGCCACCTCCACCGCCGAGTATTCGCCCACACCCGTGCCCGGCGGGCGGCGATTTTCCGCTGTGCGTGTGGAACCCAACGGCGACCAGCGGCTGTGGTCGTACCCGCTCGACCGTTCCGACAACGGCCAGCCCGTGCTGCCCTCCGTGACCAACGTGGGCTACCACTGCTGGCTACGCGACACCCTGCTCGCGTTGTTTCTGGTAGGCAAAAACGAAGAGCCGCATGCCTTGGCCGTCATCGGCACCGGCGAACAACGACTCCAGCGCATCGCTTCCAGCATCGGGCGCTCGCTGCACCTGCTGCCCGACGGGCGCCTGGCTTTCGTGCAAAAAGCCACCGAGCAAACCTGGTACATCAAAGCCTGGGATCCGGTGAAAAAAACGACCGACCTGCTGCTGAAAACCCCGCCCGGCTCGGAGGATTTTGCCGTGTTGTCCGACGGAACCCTGCTCTCCGGTACCGGCAGCAAATTGCTCCAGTACGACCCGAAGCGGCAAACCGACTGGGTGGAGATCGCCGATCTGAGCCGCTACGGTGTGAAAAAAATTACCCGCCTTGCCGTGAGTGGGGACGGAAAACTGGCGGTGGTGGTGCAGTAGGGGAAGAAAAGTATCGGCAATTCATTTCCGACTAAATTTGCACATGATTCCATTCACTGAGCTGTTCGCCTACATTGCCTTGTCGCATCTGCTTTTTATGGCTGGAATGCTTTGGTGGGAACGAAGCAAGATTGAAAAACCCGTCGGCGTGCCGATCTTTTTTGCCCTGTCGGTAGGCGGTTATCTGATGATTGACGCACCGTTCTGGGAGGCTTTCCCTGTTTTAAATCTGGTCTTTCACGTCCTGCCGTTTCTGGCTCCTTTGGCATTTTGGTTATTTTGTAAGTGGATTTTTGACGATCATTTCCGTTGGCAGCAATGGTGGTGGGGTTTGGCAGCGGCGGTACTTGCCCTGTTTTACACCGTTTTTTTGCTGGAAAAATTTCAATGGCTCGCCATGCCCTCCGGCCTTCGAATGATCTTCGGACTGCTGACCCAATTGGTATCGCTGACCTTTGTTTTTTTCGGCATCGCCGAAGCCTTGCACAACCGGGAGGCAGATTTGGTGTGGAGCCGTTTTCAATTTCGGAAGGTGTTCGTAGTCTGTACAGCCGTGCTCATGGCTATGACGGCACTGGCGGAAATTTCTCTCGCGGGCAACCCGCCTCCGCCTGCCTTGCAACTGGCACAACGGGTTTCGATAGCAGCGTTGGTGCTGGTTTTTGCGGCGTTCAGCCTCTCACTGCGGCATGGATTTTTTAGGGAAAAACTAACTACGCCCGAGCCGCAGCCCGAAACGGATGAAATCGCCCCACTCGAAGTGGACGAACGGCTGCTTGAAAATCTGGAAAATGTCATGCACAACACCGAATTCTGGCGGACCGAAGGACTGACCATCCGCCAACTCGCCGAGCACCTGAACCTGAAAGAATACCGGTTGCGGCAGGTCATCAACCAATACCTCGGTTATCGCAACTTCAACGACTACCTGCACAGTTTCCGAATTAATAAAGCGTGCGAACTGCTCTCCGACCCGATACAACGGGATATGACCGTGCTCGAGATTGCCTATCAGGTCGGATACGCTTCGCTCGCTCCATTCAACAAAGCATTCCGGGAACTGACAGGCATGTCGCCGACAGAATGGCGGCGCAGGAATTTGTCCTGAAAATCCTCCTCGATTCCGGAATCAATCGGCATTTTTCATTTTCAAGTGGACTCCGTGCTGGGCGCACCGCCAAATTTGCCCAAAAATTCAACGGACGTTTTTATGGAAAATCTGAGTTCATTCGACCTCTTCCGGCACATTGTGTTGACAGACTTTTTGCGCTACTTCATCACCGCTGCGAGTGCCTACCTCATTTTTTGGGTCATTTTCAAAAAAAGATGGCGACACCGTATCATCCAACAAAGGCAGTTTCGGAATGGGCAGTTGTTGTGCGAGTTCGGTTACTCCATGAGTACCGTCGCCATTTTTGCCGGCATCGGCTTCGGCATCGTTTCGCTCAAAAGGGCGGGATTCACCTTGATCTACAATGATTTTGGAGACCGGGGAGCCTTATGGTTTTTGCTCAGCATCGTGCTGATGGTACTACTCCACGATGCCTATTTCTACTGGACGCACCGATTGATGCACCACCCGAAAATTTTCCGGTACGTGCACCTCGTGCATCACCAATCCATCAATCCTTCGCCTTGGGCGGCGTATTCATTTCACCCGTTTGAGGCAGTTCTGGAGGCAGGCATCTTTGTGCTCATCGTGTTTTGTATTCCGGCGCATCCATTCGCGCTATTGGTATTTTTGGTTTATATGATTGTCCGCAACGTGTTTGGACATCTCGGCATCGAGTTTTTGCCAAAAAATTTTCTCCAAAACCGCCTGCTCAATTGGCACACCACCACAACCCACCACGACCTGCACCACAAATCCTTCAACCACAACTTCGGATTGTATTTTACCTGGTGGGACAAGTGGTTCGGCACCGAGCACCCGACTTACCGCAAGGTATTTGACGAGGTGACTTCCAGGCCGAGGGTGGTAACCGGTGCTGGTGAAACGCTCATAAATTCCGAGTCGGGAAAAGCACTTGTTGTATTGCCTCTCCTGATTTTCAGTCAAATCCTCAGTGCCCAAACACCAATAGGTACCTGGAAAACGATTGATGACGGCGACGGAAAGGCTCGCTCAATAGTACTAATCGAATCAGCCGGCGAAGGATTTTTAGGGCAAGTCATCGCCATTTTTCCGCGAGCCTGCGAACAGCCTGAACCCGTATGTGTAAAATGCCCGGGCGAACGGAAGGGCAAACCGGTTAAAGGCATGAATATCCTGTGGGGCTTCAAAAAATCGGGTAACGTATGGACGGGCGGTAGTATCCTCGACCCTGGCAACGGCAAAACCTACCGCTGCAAAATATGGCTCGAAGACAGTGGCAAGACGCTGAAAGTCAGGGGGTATTGGGGTATTTTTTGGCGAACGCAGACCTGGTACCGGGAGGGATAGTTTTTCCGGCGAAAACAAATTGTTGCTTTGCATTCAACCAGGTCTTTTTAAGAGCATGTTGGGGATTTGGTAGAAGGAAACACAGCGGTTTGCGAAAAACCCGTCTGCTACTGCGCCGATGCTGAAATATTTGCGGCTTCAAATATCCCGGCTTCTATATGCTCAACAAAAACATCGTGCTCATCGGATTTGCGCTTTCCATTTTGTGCCTGGTCACGGCATCACTCCATTATCCGGGAGGCAGTCCAAAAGACCCCAACTCGATTGGATTCAGTTGGACGGAAAATTACATCAGCGATATGCTGGAATACCAGGCAGTCAATGGCCTCGACAACCCCGCGAGGCCCCTTGCGGTGGCAGGTGCGATGCTGATGGGACTGAGTGTCGGGCTGGGTTTTCTGCGGTTTTCTCGAAAATTAGCCTTGAAAAAACTATCGGTCGTCATCCAATATGGCGGTTTATTTTTTGCCTTGTCCTCCACCCTGGTGAACATCCCCATTCTGCATTTTCCAATGGTCAATGTGGGCATCATCGTGAATTTGCTGGTTTCTTTTTACATCACCGTCACGCTGCTAAAATCCCGGCTTACGACGTTCAAAGTGCTGTCGGTTTTGTTTTTGGCGAGTTTTTATGGGGCAGCCTACATGTTTTCGACACGGAGCGGGTTGGAATACATGCCGCTGGTTCAGAAAGTCACCCACCTCTTTCAAATCGCCTGGGTTTTGGGCCTGGAATATTTTACGGAGAAAGCGGATTTTGAGCATATCACCTAACTGCCGCGTGCCGGCGGGAAACCGGCAACGGTAGTGCAGCAGGTTTCTGTAACTTTGCCCGCCACATCATGCGCATCCTTCACTTCTCCGACACCCACCTCGGCTTCCAGGCCTTCGACCGCGTGACCGACGCCGGCGTGAACGCCCGCGAGCAGGACGTGTACGACGCGTTCGAGCGCGTGGTGGAGCGCATTCTGGCGCTTCGGCCCGACGTGGTTATCCACAGCGGCGATTTTTTCCACCGGCCCAGCCCCTCCAACCGGGCGCTCACCTTCGGCCTCGAACAATTGCGCCGCCTGTGCGATGCCCGCATTCCCATCGCAGTGCTGGCCGGAAACCACGAGACGCCCAAAACGATTTACAACAGCCCCATCCTGCGCGCGCTGCGCAGCCTCGATTGTGTGTATCCGATCTTCGGCGACGCCTGGGAAAAATTCGAGTTCGACCGTGTGGTCGTGCACGGCGTGCCGCACATCAACGACAACCGTCTCCTGCACGAAGAACTGGAACGCCTCCAACCCGTGCAGGAAAAATTCAACATCCTGCTCCTGCATACCTCGCTCGGCAAACGTTTCCTGATGGAGGAATACGGCGAGCAGGTGTTTCCCGCAGAATTCGAGGCCAAACTTGCAGGATTCCAGTACGTGGCGCTCGGGCACTGGCACAACTGCCAAAAAATTGACCTGCACCCCTGCGCCTGGTACGCCGGCAGCACCGAACGCCTGAGCGACACCGAAATCGGTTCGGAAAAAGGATTCCTGTTGCTGGACATCGGCGCCGACGGCGCCTGCTCCGTCGCCTTCGAACCAATCGCTACCCGGCCCTGGCTGCGCTGGTCGCTGGACAACTGCCACGAGCGCTCCGTGGCCGACATTGAACTTGCCCTGGAGGCGTTCCGCGCGGGAAACGATACCCGGGACGCCATGATTTCCCTCCAGTTCGACGACATCCGGCCCGAGCAAACGCTGGAAATTTCCAACCTGCGCCTTCGGCAAATTTTCCCCGATGCCTTCCAGTTGATTCCCAAACGCCGCACGTTCAGCGACCGGGCTTTTGTGCGCGGCATTGACGCCGGCCAGTTCGACCGCCTCGACAAAATTTTCGCCGACTACCTGCGCAGCAAATACGCCGCCGACGAAGTCACCGCCGCCAAACTTGCCGAGCGGGCGGAGCGGTATTTTCAGGAATAAGAGCATGTCGGGTATTTTCTTGCCGGGTCAAAAACACATCGTATGCAACCACACTGGTACATCATCGCCAACCCCGCCGCCGGCAACGGCTCCGTCGGACGGCTCTGGCCGCACCTCGAAACCCTGCTTCAGGAACTCGGGTTTGCGTACACCGTCCGGTTCACGGAGCACCGCGGCCACGCCGTCCGGCTGGTGGACGACGCTGCGCTGAAAGGCCACCGGCACATCCTCGGCCTTGGCGGCGACGGCACCAACCACGAAATTGCCAATGGCATCCTGCGTCAGCCGCATGTGCCGCCGACCGACATCACCTATGCCCTGCTGCCCATCGGCACCGGCAACGACTGGGCGCGTACGTACGGTATTTCGCATCAGCCCCGCGAACGGCTGAACCGGCTGATGAGTGGGGAAACGGTGTTGCAGGATGCCGGCAAGGTGCGCTACCGGCAGGAAGACGGCCGGCACGCCGAGCGCTTTTTTGTCAATGTCGCCGGCATGGCCTACGACGCATTCATTGCGCAAAAACTGGAAAAACACAAGTTCGTATCCCGCTTCCAATACTTGCTGATGGTGGGGCAGTACCTGTTCGAGTACCAACTGACACCGGCGCGGCTGCACTGGGCGAACGGCGCGGTGGAGGATTCGTTTTACACCATCAATGTCGGCATTTGCTGCTACTCCGGCGGCGGCATGCAATTGGTGCCCCATGCCGTGCCCGACGACGGGCTGCTGGCCGTCACCTACGCGCGGCGTTTGCCAAAACTGGAAGTGCTGCTGCAAACACGCCGGTTTTACAACGGCAGCCTGCTGAGTCACCCCAAAGTCGGCAGTTTTCAGACAAAAAGCCTGCGCGTGGAGCACCTCGGTGAGGTGCCTACCTTGCTGGAAGCCGACGGCGAGTTTCTCGGCATTTCGCCCGCCGAATTTTCGATTCTGGAAAAAACGCTGCGTATCGCATTGTGACAAACCGGCTATCCGTGCATTATACCCACCGCACGTTCCCAAACTTTCCGTTTTTTTACGCCTGAACGTACGCAACCATCCATGCCCGACACATCCGAACCGCGTGCCCACATCCTCGTCATTGACGACGAAACTTCCCTCCGCAGCCTGCTCGCCCGTATCCTTCGGCTGGAAGGCTACACGGTGGACGAAGCGGGCACCGCCCGCGAGGGCCTGCGTCGGCTGGAGCAGGGCGAATTTCAGGTGGTGCTCTGCGATGTCAAACTGCCCGACGGCAACGGCGTGGAACTGGTTGGAGCCATCAAAAAACAGCATCCCGACACCGAGGTCATCCTCCTGACTGCCTACGGAAACATCCCCGACGGGGTGCAGGCCATCAAAAACGGCGCCTTCGACTACCTGACCAAAGGCGACGATCAGGAACGTATCCTCCCGCTCGTGAGCCGGGCGCTGGAAAAAGCCCGGCTTCGGCAACGTATTCGGCACCTGGAAAAACAGGTCGGGCACAAGTTTTCTTTCGAGCACATCATCGGACACTCCAGAGCGCTGAAACAAGCCGTGGAACTGGCTCGCCGAGTAGCGCCTACCGACGCTACTGTGTTGCTTACCGGCGAAACCGGTACCGGCAAAGAGGTGTTCGCGCAGGCTATCCACCACGCATCGCCGCACCGGGAGCAGCCTTTCGTGGCGGTCAATTGCAGTGCGCTGGGCAAGGAAATACTGGAAAGCGAACTATTCGGCCATCGCGCCGGCAGTTTCACCGGCGCCGTGCGCGACAAAAAAGGCCTGTTTGAAGAAGCCAACCACGGCACTCTTTTCCTCGACGAGATTGGCGAAATGCCGCCCGACCTGCAGGCCAAACTCCTGCGCGTACTGGAAACCGCCGAGTTTTTGAAAGTGGGCGATACCAAACCCACGCGCGTGCAGGTCCGGGTTGTCGCCGCTACCAACCGCGACCTGCTCGCCGAAAGCGAAGCCGGGCAGTTCCGCCAGGACCTGTACTACCGGCTCTCCGTTTTTACCATCCACCTGCCGCCGCTGCGCGACCGCCGCGACGACATTCCCGCTTTGGCCCGGCATTTTGTGCAAATCTTCACCCATAAAATGAACCGCCGCACGCCGCCCGATTTGTCGGCTGCATTTCTGGAACGCCTTCAAAACTACCCCTGGAAAGGCAACATCCGCGAACTCCGCAATGTGCTCGAACGCGCACTCATCCTCTGCGACGGCGATACGCTGGAGCCGGCATTTCTGCCCTCGGATTTTCAGACCCATACCGGCAGCGGTACCGGCCCCGGTCTTTCACTTGCGGTCGCCGAGAGCCGACAAATCCGGCAAGTGCTGGAACAAACCGGCGGCAACAAAACCGAAGCCGCCCGGCTGCTCGGCATCGGCCTCAGCACCCTGTACCGCAAACTGGACGAGTACGGGATACATTGATCCGCAAGCCTGCCTTTCAAAATGAAAAACAACCGGTTCATTTTGGCAAGGCTCAACACATGCCTTCCCAGGCCAGTTTCTTTTCTTTTGTTGGCAATGCGCTTTAAACCAGCGTTTTGAAGCATTTTCTTTTCACGCATTTCTACAAGCGGAACGAAACTTGGCACCTCACAGAAAAACGGATGCCATACAATTCTCTTTCTCCATGACTGCGCTCATCGGCAAACAACCAGACTCCGCTCCAGATTACATGGGGCGTTTCAGGCCAATGATCCGGGCCGGTCATTACCACCAAATTTTTCAACCATGCTTTTTACTGTCGCTGTTTTCGCCCTCGGGCTGATCTGTTTCTACCTCTGCTTCAAATCCATTGATGTTTTTGAAAAAATCTGATTCACCCATGCTTCTCCTTTTTTTCATCGCCCTGCTGGTTTTCGCGTACATGGTGTACGTACTCATCAAACCGGAAAAGTTTTAACAACCCACCGCCATGCTTTTAGAAATTGTTTCCATAACCCTCGTGTTCGCGGCGATAGTCGTGCTGGCCTGGCCGCTCGGCAAGTACATCGCCGCCGTGTACGCCGGCGAGCGCCACTGGTCCGACCGGGTGTTCGGGCCGCTGGAACGCCTGAGTTTCCGGCTTTCGGGCATTGATCCTTCGCGGGAAATGACCTGGCAGGAACACCTGCGCACTCTTCTGACCATCAACGTGGTCTGGTTCTTCTGGTCCATGTTCGTGCTCATGAACCAGGGTTGGCTGCCCTGGAACCCCGACGGCAACCCCTCCATGACACCCGATCTGGCGTTCAACACCACGGCGTCTTTCATCGTCAACTGCAACCTCCAGCACTACTCCGGCGAATCGGGACTGAGTTATTTCTCCCAGATTTTCGCCATCATGTTCTTCCAGTTCGTCAGCGCCGGCACGGGCATGGCTGCGGGCGCCGTGGTGTTCAACGCCATGCGGCAACGCACCGCCGCGCAGTTGGGCAACTTTTACGATTACTTCCTGAAGAGCTGCACCCGCATCCTGCTGCCCGTCAGTTTCGTCGCAACGCTGGTGCTGATCGCCGAGGGCACGCCCATGAACCTGTTCGAGGGCAAAGACACCGTGACGACGCTCCAGGGCGATACCGTGCAGGTGAGCCGCGGCCCGGCTGCCGCCATGATCGCCATCAAGCAGGCCGGCACCAACGGCGGCGGCTACTTCGGCGTCAACTCCGCGCACCCGCTCGAAAACCCCACGGCCCTGACCAATGCCGTCGAAAACATCCTGATCCTGCTCATCCCCATTGCCTTCATTTTTGCGCTTGGGTTTTACCTGAAAAACCGGCGGCTCGCCCGGGTGATCTTCGGGGCCATGACACTTGGTTTTCTGATGATTCTGGCGGTCACCATCTGGTCGGAATTCCAGGGCAACCCGAACCTGAACCGCATGGGCATATCCCAAACGGAAGGCAGCATGGAGGGCAAGGAAGTGCGCCTCGGCGCCGGATTTTCAGCCCTGTGGGCCATTTCTACCACGGCCACGTCCAACGGCTCGGTCAACGCCATGCACGACAGTTTTACCCCGCTGGGCGGGGCCATGCAACTGCTCGACATGATGATCAACGCGCTGTACGGCGGGGTAGGGGTAGGCTTTCTGAATTTCTACATTTTCATCATCCTGTCGGCGTTTATCGGCGGGCTGATGGTGGGCCGCACCCCCGAGTTGCTCGGGAAAAAAGTGGAAGCCCGCGAAATGAAGATCGCCATGCTGGTGGCCTTGCTGCACCCGTTCCTGATCCTGGTCGGCACAGCCATCGCTGCCTGGCTGTCGGCTTCCGGAAATCCGATGGCGGCCAACTGGCTGAACAATCCGGGCTACCACGGTTTTTCGGAAATGCTGTACGAGTTTACCTCTGCTTCGGCCAACAACGGTTCCGGTTTTGAAGGCTTAGCCGACAATAACCCATTTTGGAACATCTCGACCGGCATCGTACTGCTGCTGTCGCGCTACCTGCCGATCATCGGCCCCGTGGCCATAGCCGGCCTGATGGCCGCCAAAAAGACCATCCCCGAAAGCGCCGGTACCCTTCGCTCGGACTCGGCCACGTTCGGCATCCTGATCCTCACCGTCATTTTCATCCTCGCCGCCCTGGCATTTTTCCCGGCTCTGGCGCTGGGACCGCTGGCGGAGCATTTTTCTTTCTAAGCCATGAAACGACAACGTTCCACTCCCTTTTTCGCGCCGGCACTCGTCCGGGAAGCCATCCGGGAGTCATTTTTGAAACTCGACCCCCGCCGGATGTTCCGCAATCCGGTCATGTTTACCGTGGAAATATGCACGGCGGTCATGCTCGTGGTTTGCACCTGGATTTTGGCCGGCGAACAGACCCAGGGCGCGTTCGGCTACAACTTTGCGATTTTCGTGTGGCTGCTATTCACGTTGCTCTTTGCCAATTTCGCCGAAGCCCTGGCCGAAGCGCGGGGCAAAGCCCAGGCGGCCAGCCTGCGCAAAACCCGGGAAGAAACGCCGGCGAAAGTGTTGAAAGCCGACGGATCGGTGGCCGAACGGTCGTCCAGCGACCTGAAAAAAGGCGACCGCTTCGTGTGCGAGGCAGGCGACCTGATCCCTGCCGACGGCGAGATCATCGAAGGCATTGCCACCATTGACGAAAGTGCCATCACCGGCGAAAGCGCTCCGGTGATCCGTGAATCCGGCGGCGATAAATCGAGCGTGACCGGTGGCACCAAGGTGCTCAGCGACCGCATCGTGGTGGAAGTAACCACCGTGCCGGGCGAGAGTTTTCTCGACAAAATGATCGCCCTGGTGGAAGGCGCCAGCCGGCAAAAAACACCGAACGAGGTGGCACTGAACATCCTGCTGGCCGGGTTCACGCTGGTCTTCCTGATCGTGTGTATCACACTGCCGTCCTTCGCGCAGTACGCGCAAGCGCCGCTCACCATCGCCGCCCTGATCGCCCTGTTCGTTTGCCTGATCCCGACCACCATCGGCGGGTTGCTGTCGGCCATCGGTATCGCCGGCATGGACCGCGCCCTGCGCGCCAATGTGATCGCCAAGTCGGGCAAAGCCGTGGAAACCGCCGGCGACCTCGACACGCTCTTGCTCGACAAAACCGGAACCATCACCATCGGCAACCGCAAGGCCACGCATTTTTATCCAGCGAATGGCGTGGACACGGGGCATTTCACGCGGCAATGCGTGCTCAGTTCGCTGGCCGACGACACTCCCGAGGGGAAGTCCATCGTGGAACTCGGCGCCAATGACAAGTCGCTTTCGCAGCAGCAGTTGCAGTTTATGCTGGCGGAAAAGAGCGCCATGAAATTCATCCCGTTCACCGCCGAAACCCGCAGCAGCGGCGTGGACCTGCCGGGCGGGCTGCGCTTGCGCAAAGGCGCATTCGACGCCATTCGGAAGATGGTGGAAGTCGCCGGCAATCCAATACCCGCCGAAACGGCAGAAGCTGTACAACGCATCGCCGCCAACGGCGGCACACCCCTCGTGGTGGCGGAAAACGAGGCCGCCATCGGCGTCATCGAATTGCAGGACATCATCAAGCCCGGCATCCGGGAACGCTTCGACCGCCTGCGGAAAATGGGCGTGAAAACCGTGATGGTGACCGGGGACAACCCGCTCACCGCCAAGTTTATCGCTCAGGAAGCCGGCGTGGACGACTTCATCGCTGAAGCCAGGCCCGAGGACAAATTGGCCTACATCCGAGCCGAGCAGAACAGCGGCAAACTCGTGGCCATGATGGGCGACGGCACCAACGACGCGCCCGCTCTGGCGCAGGCCGACGTGGGCGTGGCCATGAATTCCGGTACCGCCGCCGCCAAGGAAGCGGGCAACATGGTGGACCTCGACAACGACCCGACCAAACTGATCGAGGTGGTGGAAATCGGCAAACAACTGCTGATGACCCGCGGCACGCTCACGACGTTCAGCATTGCCAACGACGTAGCCAAGTATTTTGCTATTGTACCGGCTCTGTTCGCGGCGGCTATTCCGGGCCTGAACGCGCTGAACATCATGCGGCTGAGCAGTCCGGAGAGCGCCATCCTGTCGGCGGTGATCTTCAACGCAATCATCATTCCGCTGCTGATTCCGCTGGCCCTGCGCGGCGTGGCCTACCGCCCTATCGGGGCGAGCGCTTTGCTGCGGCGCAATTTGATGGTGTACGGTTTGGGGGGGATAGTGGCGCCGTTTGTGGGGATAAAATTGATTGATATAGCGATTACAATTTTTCACTAAAGTAAACAAAAAATGAAACAGAACCTCGTCCCCGCCCTGCGCCTCACCCTGGTCACCTTGGTGATTTTTTCAGGCTTGTACACGCTGGTGCTCTGGGCAGCCGCACAGGCGCTGCCTACCCACGGCCTCGGCGAGCGCATCGAACGCTCCGAAGGCGGATATTTCTACGCCAACATCGGCCAGGTTTTTACCGAAGAGCGCTACTTTTGGTCGCGTCCGTCGGCAGTGGACTACAACGCCGCCGGCTCCGGCGGCTCGAACAAAGGCCCGACCAACCCCGACTACCTGGCTACCGTGCAGGCCCGGATTGATACGTTTTTGGCGCACCACCCGGGCGTTCGTCGCGCCGACATTCCCGCCGACCTCGTCACCGCGTCCGGCAGCGGGCTTGATCCGAACATTTCGCCGCAGGCGGCCCTTGTGCAGGCGGCCCGGGTCGCCGGCGCGCGCGGGCTGGAAGTTTCCCGGGTGGAGGCGTTGGTACGGCAAAATACCGAGCCGCGGCTGTTCGGCATTTTTGGTAAAGAAAAAATCAACGTCCTGCGGCTGAATCTGGCACTGGACGCCATGAAGTAACACCTTGCAAATCAATATTTCCGCAGTATGAAAAACTTGCTGATTCTGATCGCTTTCCTCCCCGTTGTGCTGCATGCTCAACCGGACAAATCCCCCATCAAATACACGCTCTCCGGCTACGCCGAAACGTACTACGGCTACGATTTCAGCGAGCCGGACGGCGGCGACCGCCCCGGATTCGTGTATTCGCACCACCGCCACAACGAGGTCAACCTCAACCTCGCCTTCCTGCGGGCCTCGATGCAGGCGCAGCGGGTACGCGGCAACCTGGCCCTCATGGCCGGCACCTACGCCAACGCAAATCTGGCTGCCGAAACAAATACCCTGCGCAATGTTTTTGAGGCAAACGCCGGGGTCAAACTCTCCAAAACTGCCGACCTGTGGCTGGATGCCGGCATCTTCGGCTCGCACATCGGCTTTGAAAGCGCTATCGGAAAGGACTGCTGGACGCTGACACGAAGCATCATGGCCGACAACACGCCGTACTACGAAGCCGGCGCCAAACTGACCTACACGTCGCCCGACAGCAAGTGGCTCGTCAGCGCCCTCGTGCTCAACGGTTGGCAGCGGATCCGCCGGTTTCCGGGCAATTCCCTGCTCTCCTTCGGCTGGCAGGTCACGTACAAACCCACGGGTAACCTGACGCTCAACAGCAGCAGTTTCATCGGCACCGACTCTCCCGACGATGCCCGGCGTATGCGCCTGTTTCACAACCTGTACGGGATTTTCCAGTTGAATGATCGCTTCGGCCTCATTGCAGGCCTCGATCTGGGTTGGGAAGGAAGCCCGAATCCCGGGGAAAGCGGCAACGTATGGGCCTGCCCGATTGCCATCGGGCGGTACCAATTGAACGAACAGGTGGCGCTGGCCGGGCGGCTCGAATATTACAGCGACAAGAACGGCGTCATCATTTTTTCGGACACCGAGCACGGATTTCAAACGCTGGGCTTCTCCGCCAACGTGGACGTAAAACTCCACGAAAACGCCCTTTGGCGCGTTGAGGGCAAGGTGTGGAGCAGCCGGGATGCCGTGTTTCTGAACAGTAACGGCGCCCTTTCCCGGAACAATGCTGTGCTGACGACGGCGCTGGCCATCTGGTTTTGAGTCATGGACAAAGAACAACACGTGCAGCATTTTCTCGAGCTCATCCGCCGCAGCCGGCGGGGCAAGTTCAAACTGTACATCGGCATGGCCGCCGGGGTGGGGAAGACGTATCGCATGTTGCAGGAGGCGCACGCCCTGCAGCGCAACGGGGTGGACGTGAAAATCGGCTACATCGAAACCCACAACCGCGCCGAAACTGCGGCATTGCTCGCAGGCCTGCCCGTGGTGCCACGGCGAAAGTTGTTTTATAAAGGCAAGGAACTGGAGGAAATGGATTTGCAAGCCATTGTCAACCTGCGGCCCGAAGTGGTGGTGGTGGACGAACTGGCGCACTCGAACATCGAAGGCAGCGTGAACGAAAAACGCTGGCAGGACGTGCGCGACCTGCTGGAGGCGGGAATCAACGTGATTTCTGCCGTCAACATCCAGCACCTCGAAAGCCTGAACGAAATCGTGCAACAGATCACCGCCGTGGAGGTTCGCGAACGCGTGCCCGACATGGTGTTGCAATTGGCCGACGAGGTAGTGAACATTGACCTGACCGCCGACGAACTCATCACCCGCCTGCGCGAAGGGAAAATTTATGCGCCCGACAAGGTGGAAATCGCGCTGCGCAATTTTTTTCAGCCGGAAAAAATCCTGCAACTGCGCGAACTGGCCCTCAAGGAAGTAGCCACTTCGGTGGAGCGCAAGGTGGAGACCGAAGTGACCCGTCCGGTCGCCCGGCGGGCCGAGCGTTTTCTGGCCTGCATCAGCAGTAACCATAGCACCGCGCAGCACGTCATCCGCAAAACGGCTCGTCTGGCAGGGTATTACAATGCCCGCTGGTGGGTGCTGTATGTGCAAACCCCCGCCGAGTCGCCCGATAAAATACCCCTTGCCGCCCAGCGGCACCTGCTCAACCACTTCAAGTTGGCTATCGAGTCGGGCGCCGAAGTCGTGCGGGTGGAGGGCGCTTCTGCGGCGGTGGCCATTCTTGAAAAAGCCGCCGAACTGGAAATCACCACGGTCTGCATCGGCAAGCCCCACTTGTCCATCTGGCAGATCATCCGGAACACCGGTATGTTCAGCCGGCTGCTCAAAACCCTTGGCGACCGCGACATTGATCTCGTCATCCTCAGTTGACCCCCGTTCCGCATTATGACAATAAAAACTAAACTCGCACTTGGCCTCGTGCTGCTGTTCGGTTTGCTCTTGGTGGTGAGCATCCTCGGCATGTTCAGCGTGTACACCTTGTCTGGCGATTCGGGCGCCATTCTGAAAGACAACTACCAGTCGCTGGGCTATGTGCAGCAGATGCAATCGGCCCTGGGCAAACCTGAGTTCGATCCGGCATCGGCGGCCCTGTTCGGGCATTACCTCGAACAGCAACGCCGCAACATCACCGAGCCGGGCGAGGGCGACGCGACCGAACAGCTCGTTCAGGATTTTGAACGTTTGCGCAGCAACCCGGGCGACAGCCTGGCCCGCCTGCGCATGCACGAGCAACTCCTGCTGATCAGCGATTTGAACCTGCGGGCCATTGACCGGAAAAACGCCCTGGCGCTGCGCACCGCAGAACAAACGTACACGGCCCTGAGCATCATCGCCACCTTTTGCCTGATCATCGGCTTCGTGTTTTTGCTCAACTTCCCGCAGTACATCGCCGACCCGATCCGGCGGCTGACGGAGGGCATCCGAGAAATTGCGCAGGGCAACTACCGGCAGCGCATTCACCTGAAACGCCACGACGAATTCGGCGAACTCACCGCCGCGTTCAATGCCCTTGCCGCCAAACTCGATGCCTACGAACACAGCAACCTCGCGTTGCTCATGTTCGAAAAAAAGCGCCTCGAAACCATCATCGGGGCCATGCACGACCCGGTGATCGGGCTGGACGAACACCAAAACGTGCTGTTTGCCAACGAACCGGCCCGCGCCCTGCTGCACCTGAGCGCCGACAAATTGATCGGCAAAGACGCCCGCGAAGTGGCGCTGACCAATGACCTGTTGCGTGCCTTGCTGAAGCACATGACCCAGCCGGGTGTGGAGCCGATCAAAATTTTCGCCGACGGCAAGGAGTCGTTTTTTATGCTCGAAGCCCTCGACATTGTGGCTCCATCCGGCGCCGACCAGGAAGAAAAAAAGGCGATCGGGCACGTGCTGATTTTGAAAAACGTGACGGCCTTCCGCGAGCGCGACCTGGCCAAAACCAATTTCATCGCCACCATTTCCCACGAACTCAAAACGCCTATTTCTTCCATAAAAATGGGCCTTAAACTGCTGCGCGATACCCGTGTCGGTACGCTGAACGACGAACAGCAGCATCTCCTGTACCAGTTGGACGACGATGCGGGGCGGCTGCTGGCTATTACCGGTGAGTTGCTCAAAATCGCCCAGGCGGAGTCGGGAAACATTCAACTCAACATAATCCCTGTCGCGCCGAAAAACATCATTGAAACGGCTCAACAGGTTTTGTTCGGGTTGGCAAAAGACAAGAACGTAGCGATCGAAATTTCGGAAATACCCGAGGAAACGCTTCGGGTGCAGGCCGACGAAGACAAGTCCGTCTGGGTGCTGGTCAACCTGCTTGCCAATGCCATCCGGCACAGCCCTTCCGGGAAAATCGTGCGTATGTCGGCTGTTGTCCGACAAGACCGTTTGCGCTTCGCCGTGCGCGACGAGGGGCCGGGCATACCCGAGGAATTTCACAGCCGGATCTTCGACCGCTTTTTTCAGGTGCCGGGATCGGGATCGAACGGTTCCGGGCTGGGGCTTGCCATCAGCCGGGAGTTTGTGTGGGCCATGGGGGGCGAGATCGGGCTGGAGTCGGCGCCGGGCAAAGGCAGTTTGTTCTGGTTTGAATTACCTGTGGTACAGGGAACGGAGCATGTTGGTGGTATTTCCTATTCCAAAACCTCGTAACATTGCCCCGAATTTCAACAAGAACAAGCAATACCCTACATGGAACAGTTGACCATGCCGGATTTTACTTCCGGCGCCGTCTGGATCAGCCTGCTCACCCTCACGTTTCTGGAAATCGTGCTCGGGGTGGACAACATCATATTTCTTTCCATCATAACCGCCAAACTGCCGGCCAAAGACCAGCCTAAAGCGCGCAACATCGGTCTCTTGCTGGCTATGGGGCTGCGGATCATCCTGCTCTTCGCCCTGGTGTGGATCATCGGCATGAACCAGCCCTTGTTTCACATTGACTTGCCGGGACTGCACGGTGACGTGACCGGGCAGGGCCTGATCCTGTTCCTTGGCGGCACCTTCCTGTTTTACAAGGCCACCACCGAAATTCACCACAAGTTGGAAAGCCCGAGCGCCGGTGACGACCCGGATGTAGGCAAAGGACAAAAAGCCCTGAGCGCCGTCATCATGCAAATCGCGCTCATCAACATTGTATTTTCCTTCGATTCCATTCTCACCGCCGTAGGTTTGACCAAGGAATTGTCTATCATGATTATCGCCGTGGTGGCTTCCGTGCTGGTGATGATGGCGTTTGCCGGCCCGGTCAGCGAATTTGTAAACAAGCACCCGACGGTGCAAATGCTCGGTCTGGCGTTTCTGATCCTGATCGGATTTACGTTAATCGCCGAAGCCGCCCACCTCGGGCATTTCATCGAGGGCGCCGTGCCGAAGGGCTACCTGTATTTTGCCATTTTCTTCTCCCTTTTTGTGGAAATGCTCAACATCCGCATGCGCAAAACCCGCGATCCGATCCAGTTGCACGGCTACGCCGAAACGGCCGTGGAGCAGGGGCTGCTGGAAGACGCGGACGGCAAAGACACACCGAAAACAAGCCAATGACACTCAACCTCACCCGGAACATCGTTTTTTTCGATGTGGAAACGACCGGTCTGAACGTGGTGCGCGACCGCATCGTGCAGATCGCGCTGGTCAAACTGTTCAAAAACGGCGACCCGCCTGCCGAGTTCAGCACCCTGGTCAACCCCGGCATACCCATTTCCGAGGAGGCTATGGCCGTGCACGGCATTACGCCCAAAGACTTGGCCAACAAGCCCACTTTCCAGCAACTGGCCCAGAAAATATGGGATTTCATCGGCGACGCCGATCTGGCCGGCTACAACTCGAACCGCTTCGACGTGCCCATGCTCATGGAGGAATTTGCCCGCGTGGGCATGGAGTTCGACGTGAGCAAACGCCGGCTGATTGATGTGCAGCGCATTTTTTACAAAATGGAACCCCGCACGCTCAAGGCAGCCTACCGCCTGTACTGTGGCAAGGAACTGACCGACGCCCACGACGCGCTGGCCGATGTGAAAGCGACCGTCGAGGTATTCCATGGCCAATTGACCACCTACGAGGGCAAAGACCTGATTGACGAGGACGGCAACGTGATTCCGGCTCCGATCAAGAACGACATTCAGGCCCTGCACGAGTTTACCAACGACCTCAATTTCCTCGATGCCACCCAGAAAATTCGCGTGCAGCCCGACGGAACGCCGGTGTTCAACTTTGGCAAATACACCGGCCAACCCGTGAAAGACGTGCTCGCCAAAGACAAAAACTACTACTTCTGGATCCTGGAAAAAGAGTTTTCCTCCCAACTCAAGCAGATCGTAAAGCAACTGATGCGGGAGGTGGAGAAAAAGTAAAACGCAAACAAATCAGACGCCATGATTACGAACCTTGCCGACAGCCACTCCATCGCCAACCGCTTCCTTGCCGAACTGCGCAACGCCGAGCTGCAGAAAGACCGCCTGCGCTTCCGCCGAAATCTCGAACGCATAGGCGAGGTGCTGGCCTACGAAATTTCCAAAACGCTCGACTACGAACCCGTCGAGGTGGAAACGCCGCTCGGTATCGCGACCGTCAATATGCCCGCCGACCGGATTGTGCTGGGCACCATCCTGCGTGCCGGACTGCCCTTCCATCAGGGCATGCTTCACTATTTCGACCACGCCGACAACGCCTTCATCAGCGCCTACCGCCGCCACCACAAAGACGGCTCCTTCGACATCCAACTGGAATATGTGAGTTGCGGCGACCTCAACGACACGGTACTCATCCTCGCCGACCCGATGCTCGCCACCGGCGCTTCGCTTTGTCTGGCGCTCAAACACCTCGAACGGCACGGTACCCCCAAAGTAATCCACGTGGCCGCCGTCATCGCCAGCACTGCCGGCGTGGAGGCCGTGCAGCGCCAGTTTCCCAATGCCCACATCTGGCTTGGCGCCGTGGACGAGGAACTTACCGCCAAATCGTACATCGTGCCCGGCCTCGGCGATGCGGGCGATCTGGCTTACGGCGACAAATCCTGATTTTATTTTTTCACCGCGGAGACGCGGAGTTTTCGCAAGGGAAATACTACCACACTTACCCGACCCCCTGCGCCGGGTTTTTCCCCGGAATGTCTTTGAAATAATTCCAGAAATAGGCCATGTCCTGCTCCTCGTTGTCGGTGGGATAAAAAAGTACAGGATCAAAAAACACCTCCTTTTTTGGCCAGTTGAAAATGCACAGTGCAATGGGCACCCCCGCTTGCCGGGCGATGTGGTAAAAACCCGTGCGGAACCGCTCCACTTTTTTGCGCGTACCTTCCGGCGAGATGACGAGGTGCATGCGTTCGTTTTGGCGAAACGCCTCCGCCGTGGCGGATACGAAGTTGCCGCCCTTCTTCGACCGATCCACCGGGATGCCGCCTAACCACCGGAAAAACGCCCCGAACGGCCATCGGAACAGCGTGTGTTTGCCCACATAGTTGGCGTACATCTTGCCGGCGCTGTTGACCAGCACGCCCACGGGAAAATCCCAGTTGGACGTGTGCGGCCCGACCGCCAAGACTAACTTGGGTACGTCGTACGGGTATTGGCCGGTAATTTTCCAACCCCATAGTTTCAGGATGAAGGCGCTGAGTGCAGAGAACATGGTTTGTTTGATTCGATTGATCCGATTGGTTTGATTGATTCGATTGATTCGATTGATTCGATTGAGGCAAAGTTTGCAAATAGTTGGTTGATGTCGGCATTTTTCACGGCGGGACTGAATATTTTTGATGCCCAAAATCCACAGTATTCACCCAATCGAATCAATCGAACCAATCGAATCAATCGAATGTCTGCCCTCATCCTGAACAACATCGCCCAGCACATCCGCCTGACACCGGAGGAGGAGGCGCATTTCGTGTCGTTGCTGAGCGCCAAGACCATCCGGAGAAAACAGTTTTTGCTGCGCGAAACCGATGTGTGTCGGCACTCCGCTTTTGTCACCCACGGCTGCCTGCGGGGGTATACGGTGGATGCCAACGGCTTCGAGCACATCCTGCAATTTGCGCCCCCGGGCTGGTGGATTGCCGACATGTACAGCCTGCTGTCCCAACAACCCGGCAACCTGAACATTGACGCGCTGGAAGACACCGACGTACTGCTGCTCGCCAAGAGTGACCAGGAACAACTGTACCATGACATTCCGAAATTCGAACGCTTTTTCCGCATCATCACTGAAAATTCCCTCGTGGCCAGCCGCCGCCGCCTGCTCGACAACATGAGTCTGAGCGCGCAACAACGTTACGAGTCGTTTTGCCGGCACTATCCCACCCTGATTCATCACCTCGCCCAGAAACAAATAGCCGCGTACATCGGCGTGACGCCGGAGTTTTTGAGCAAGATGAAGTCGGAGTGGCTGCGAAAGCCCAAAGGCTGAAATTTCTTAATCTACATTATTGGCCCCGGCTTGCCGACAGCCCCATTTTTGTCCTGTCAAAAAATAGTACTGCTCTACTTCGCTAAACAACACCTGCCATGGACAGAAAAGCATTTCTCCGCAACAGCCTGCTCGGTGCAGGCGCCCTCGCAACCGCCCGCGTATCGGCTGCCGTCATCGAAAACGACATTGACGAACTGCGCCCGCTCGACCTGCTGGGTTTCAACCACATTCCGAACACACAATCAAAAATTATGGCAAACACCGTTTTGCACAAAGCCGACACCCGCGGCAACGCCAACCACGGCTGGCTCAACAGTTACCACACCTTCTCCTTCGCCAACTACTACAACCCCGAGCGCATGAACTTCGGCGTGCTGCGCGTGCTCAACGACGACACCGTCATGGGCGGCAAAGGCTTCGGCACCCACCCGCACGACAACATGGAAATCATCTCCATCCCGCTCGAAGGCGACCTCGAGCACAAGGACAGCATGGGCAATGTGGCCGTCATCCGAAACGGCGACATCCAGGTGATGAGCGCCGGCACGGGCATTCAGCACAGCGAGTACAATAAAAATGTGGACAAAACGGTCAAATTCCTGCAAATCTGGGTGTTCCCGAACAAACGCAACGTGACCCCGCGCTACGACCAGATCACACTCAAACTTGCCGACCGCAAAAACAAACTGCAACAAATCCTCTCGCCCAACCCCAACGACGCGGGCGTATGGATTCACCAGAATGCCTGGTTCCACCTCGGCACCTTCGACAAAGGCTTCAAAACCCAATACCGGATCAAGGGCGGTTCCGGCAACGGCGTGTACGCGTTCGTGCTCAACGGGAACATCACCATTAACGGCCAAACCCTCGGCGCCCGCGACGGCTTTGGCGTCTGGGACGTTGCCCAACTCGATATTCAGGCGGATAGCAAGGCGGAGCTGTTGTTGATGGAAGTGTCGATGCAGATTTAATATGCATTTTCACCGCAGGGGCGCGGAGTAATTTTTTTGCGCCTCTGCGGTGAGTTTTAATAATATCCGGCGGGCAATACTCCGCGCTGTAAGCGCTATCATCCTCGTACAGACTTGACACCTTTTCTCGATCATCCTTCATAAAACTCATCATAAAACTCCTTAGGTGTCTGGATGACAATGCCCCGGTACTCTGAAAAAACAAAGTCATTCGTATTTCCCGTGACAATTACGCGGGCTTTGGCTGCTACGGCTACTTCCAGCACCCGATTGTCGGGTTCGTCTGCGATGAAAGTTATGCGTTCAACAGGCTCCACATAAATAGCAACCTCCCTGATTGCCCGGATCAACTGTAATGCGCGGTTAGAAAAGTGGGGTATTTTTTTAAACTTCTCACGCTGTGACACTTGCTCATATTCCAGCAACAATTCGGGTGAGATGCAAATTAAAACCTCTCCGGTAAGGACAAGCTCGTCGAAAATCTTGTAAGGATAGCTGTATTGGCCGATGACAGCCGATATGAACACATTCGTGTCAATGACAACACGGCTATTTTCCATGCCTTTGGGCTTTTACTTCTGCATTGATTTCATCAAGAGTCATCTCTGCAAGTGGTGATGCCGCTGCAATTCGGTTCACCTCTTCGAACAACTTTTTTGCCTTGATATACTTGTCGAAATAGGCTACGGTTGAAACGAAGTCCATAGACTTCAGCATTTCCATCAAAATTTTAGCCTTGTCCGGCTGATTCAATTTTATTACGATGGTATCCATGAGTTTGATCTGTTTTAAAAACAAAAGTACACGGCAACTACTGAAGCTGCCAAACTTCCACCAACTATTCCCTTTTGCTCACCGCACTATCGTCACATCCCCCTTCCGGAACACCCGCTGCGGACGTCCGCAGTAGTCAATTTCCACCATCAGGTACCACACAAATACTGCCGGTTGCATGTCCACCTGGCGGAACGGCCCGCGCCAGCCCGCGTCGGTGTCTTCGGTGTGAAACATGAGGTTGCCCCAGCGGTCGAAGATTTCAAAACGGTAGTTGCGCAGCGCCAGCCCCGGCACGAAGTAGGGCCTGAACTGGGAATTGTCCGGGTCGAACGACTCGGGGGAAAACACGTTGGGCACATACGCGAACGAGTAATTCGGATCCACGTCCGTCCACCGAACCACTACTTCGCCGACGGCCGTTTCGCACACATTGCTCACTTCCACGGTATAGATGCCGGGCGTGTACACCACAATCGCCGGGGTTTGTGCACCTGTATTCCACTGGTACGTCAGGCCGGTTGGGTCGCCGCTCACCACGGGCGCCAGCAGCGTACCCGTCGTGTCGCAGGCCAGCAGGGCATCGCCCTCCAGTTCGAGCGACACGGGCGGGATGGTCTGTACGGCGGCAGACTGCTGAAACAGGCAACCGTTGCTGTCTTCCAGCCAAACGGTGTACGCACCGGCAGCCAGATCGTCGAAAACCAGTTCGTCCTGAAACGCCGTTCCGTCCAGCGAATAGCGATACGGCGGCAACCCTCCGGCAGGGTTGAGTACCGAAATGCTGCCGGTGTTGATTCCGATGCAGGAAGCGTCCGTGTTCAGGCTGAATGTGGCGGCAGGGAATGCCGACACCACGACCGTCACGAGCGAATCGCAGCCTTCGGAATTGGTGTAGGTAAACGTCCGCGTCTCGCCGGGCCGCAGCACTGTTCCGCCAAAGTTGTACGTCTCGTTCGGGCAAATGGTCACCGGTAAAGTGTCGGACGAACTCGGCAGGGCGCTCACCGTCACGGTCACGATGGAGTCGCAGCCCAGAGTGCTCGTCAGGGTGAATTGCTGCACTGCACCGATGGGCAAGGCTATGCCCTGGTACGTGAACGACTGTCCGGGACAGGCTGCCGCTGCGAGGGTACTGGTCGGCGTGGGCAGGGCCGTCACCGTGACGGTCACCACCGAGTCGCAACCCTGTGCGTTTTGCAGCACAAAATCCTGCACATCACCCGCTTGCAACACGGTGCCATTATAGGTAAACGTAGCGCCTGCGCAAACTTCGGCAGTAAAACCTCCGGTCGAGGTGGGCAAGGTCGCTACGTTTACCGTCAGGACGGAGTCGCAGCCTTGCGCGTTTTGCAGGGTGAACACCTGCGAGGTACCCGCCGCTATTGGCATGCCGTTGTACACAAAACTCGAACCCGGACAAGCACCGGCGTTCAGCGTGCCGAACGTCACGGGCAGTGCCGCCACGTTTACCGTCACCACGGAGTCGCAGCCCTGGAAATTTTGCAGCACAAACACCTGCGAGGTGCCCGCCGGCACGGGCGTGCCGTTGAAATCAAAACTCGAACCCGGGCAGGCGCCGGCGTTCAGCGTGCTGCTGCTCGTGGGCAAGGCAGCCACGTTCACGGTCACCACGGAGTCGCAGCCCTGGAAGTTTTGCAGCACAAACACCTGCGAGGTGCCCGCCGGCACGGGCGTGCCGTTGAAATCAAAACTCGAACCCGGACAGGCGCCGGCGTTCAGCGTGCTGCTGCTGGTGGGCAGTGCCGCCACGTTCACGGTCACCACGGAGTCGCAACCCTGGAAATTTTGCAGCACAAACACTTGCGAGGTGCCCGCCGGCACGGGCGTGCCGTTGTAGTTGAAACTCGAACCCGGGCAGGCGCTGGTGTTCAGCGTGCTGCTGCTTGTGGGCAGTGCGGCTACGTTCACGGTCACCACGGAGTCGCAGCCCTGGAAATTTTGCAGCACAAACACTTGCGAGGTGCCCGCCGGCACGGGCGTGCCGTTGAAATCAAAACTCGAACCCGGGCAGGCGCCGGCGTTCAGCGTGCTGCTGCTCGTGGGCAAGGCTGCCACGTTCACGGTCACCACGGAGTCGCAGCCCTGGAAATTTTGCAACACAAATATCTGCGAGGTGCCCGCCGGCACGGGCGTGCCGTTGAAATCAAAACTCGAACCCGGACAGGCGCTTGCGTTCAGCGTGCTGCTGCTGGTGGGCAGTGCCGCCACATTTACCGTCACCACGGAGTCGCATCCCTGAAAATTTTGCAGCACAAATACCTGCGAGGTGCCCGCGGGAACGGGCGTGCCGTTGAAATCAAAATTTTCGCCGGAACAAGCGCTCGCATTCAGCGTGCTGCTGGAAACGGGCAAGGCCGCCACCGTGACGGTCACCGTCGAGTCGCAGCCGTCCGCGGTGGTAAACATGAACATCTGGCTACTGCCGGCAGGGATGGGCGTGCCGTTGTACGTCGCCGCGTCACCGGGGCAAGCGGCGAGTTGCACACTCGACGCCAACACGCCCGAGCAAGCAGCCCGGATAAGCAAACCGACCTGATCCAGCGCATCGCAGCCGGACAGGCTCGCCGGGTCTTGCCCGATGACGATTTGCCAGCCGGGCGGTAACAGCCCGGCGTTGATTTCCACGGCGTAGTTGTCTGCCGGGATGTTGGTAAACCCGAATTCACCGACCGCGCCCGATTGTCCCGAACCCACCGGCGTGCCGCCTTGCAACAGGTTGACCGGTATGCCGCTCACGAGGGTATCGGCGGCGTCAATCAGGCCGTTGTTGTTCACGTCCGACCACACCTGCCCGAGAATGTTGCCGAACCCGTCGAGCAGGTTCAGCGTAAGCGGGCCGCTCTGGTTGATGCAGCCGAACACATCGGTCAGTTGGGCGTAGTACGTCCCGCTCTGGTTGGGCACAAAGGTGGGCGTAGTCGCTCCAGGCACGGGGTTTCCGTTGAAAAACCACTGCCAGGCGGTGATATTCGGGATGTTCGGCAGGCACAGGGTGTCGGGTCGGCAACGGGTGTGGCAACCTGCCGGAATGGCAGCCACGTTGGGGCCAGGCAGGATGGTGAGTGAATTGCTGCGTGCCTCGCAGCCGAATTCATTGATTACCCGCAGGAAATAGCGCCCGGGCTGGGTGGTCACGAGGGGCACACCGGTTTGGCCGTTGCTCCACACAAACTGCCAGTTCCCGGGATTCGGGCCGGTGTACGCAAGCGTATTCGTAGCGCCGGCACAGGCCGGGGCGATGTTGTTGGCAATGGAAAAACCGGCCGGGTTCGGGTGTACGGTCACCACAAACGGATCGGTCACCACGGTGCAGCCGCTGGCCGCGTCGGTCACCGTGACGGTGTACACGTGCGTGCCAACCGGCAGCAAGCTGTTGCGCACCTTGGTGAATTCGATGCTGGTACCGTTGATACCGGTGGACCAGGTGTAGTTCAAACCGCCCAGGCCTTCGGCAAACAAACGCACGTCTTCACCCACACAAATGCTGTGCGTCGGATACGTCACCCCCACCGTTTGTCCGAGACTGTTGAGGATAGCGGCTTTGATGAGCGCGTCGGGACCGGGCGTCACCTGCACCGGTACCGGCGGCGGCACATACACGCAGCCGTTGGCGTCGTTGATGGTGACGCCGTACACGCCTTCTTCGGTTACGGTGAGGGTGGCGGCTGTACTGTTGTCGGACCACAGGTACGTCAGCCCGCCCGCCGGTGCGGTGAGGGTGATCGTTCCACCTTCGCAGAACGGAGCAGGGCTTGCCGGCGTAATCGGCCCGCTGAACGGGTTGGGTGGCACCGTCAGGGAGTAGGTAGCCGTGGCGGTACAGCCGCGGTTGTCGGTTGACGTGGCTGTTACGGTGTAGGCGCCTGCGGCAAATGTGTGGTAAGCCGGGCTGCCCGCTGCGGTATTCCGGCCTCCGGATGCGGGGTCGCCGAAGTCCCAGGACAGGTTTTGGCCGGTTCCGGCAAATTCCAGGGCGTTGCCCGCGCATGCCTGTGTGGGTGGCGTAATCGTCGGTGGAGTGGGTTGGGGTATGACTGCCGGTTCGGTGGCCGAAGACGTGCAGCCGCTGTTGGCCGTCACGGTCATCGTCACGAGATACGTGCCGCCGGTGGCGTAGTTGTGTGTCGGGCTTTGAATATTCGCCGTATTGGCGGCGCCGGAAGCCGGGTCGCCGAAGTTCCAGTTCCAGGCCGTGATGCCGCTGCCGGGCAAAAACGCGCTGCGCTCGTCGAATGCGGTCGGGCTGCCGGGGCAGGCGGGCAGCGGGGCAAATTGCGCCACCGCTTCCACGTCCACGGTGTCTATCACCCGGCAAACGCCTCCGCTGGTAAGGGTGGCAATCAGGGCGACGATATAGCGGCCTGCTTTGGGGAAAACAAACGGCACCTGGTCGCCGGCAGCACTTCCGGTAATGCCCTGGCCCGATTGTCCGAAAAGCCACTGCGCCGAACCGGCTAAATAATTTGGGCCGACGGCCCGAAACTCAAACGAATCGCAGCGGGGCGAAGGCAAAATTTGAATGGAAATACTTCCGGGCGGGCAGCCCGGGCCATTCCCCGGCAGGCCGCCTCCACCACCGCCGCCGCAGTCGGAAATGATGGAAATAGGGCCGGCGACCGCCGTACAACCCGCGGCGTTGGTGGCCTGCACGGTGTAACTGCCGTACTGGTTGGTGGCGTAGGTCGGTGCATTCACGCCGAGGGGATTGCCGTTTTGAAACCACTCGTACGTGAGGTCGCCGGAAGTATTGGTCAGGGCAACCATATTTACCGTCACCGAATTGTTGCAGAAAGCCGTGGGGTCTGCGGTGGAAATTGTCAGATTTGGTCCCTGGGCCGTGAAAATCGTGAACGGGCTGCTGCCGGTGCAGCCGTTGGCATCCGTAACGGACACGACGAAGTTCCCCGGCCCCAGATCAACTGTAGCGGTGTTGCCGAGTACGGTGCCGTTGGTGCTTTCCCAGGTATAGGTGGCGAAAGGAATGGCCGTTTGCACGGTAGCGGTAATTCCCGGACACAGGCTGTTTGGGTACAACACGACAGGCGCCAGATTCGGCGACACGTTCACAACCTGATTCACCGTTTGGCCGCAGGCCGAAATAACGATGGTATGCGTGCCGGGGTTTTGCCAGTAAATTTCCACGGCGTTGCTGCCCTGACCCGACACGATGGTGCCTGCGTCGGCGGGTTGCAGGCTCCACTGAAAATCAAGGCCCGGAATCGCCGGAGTGGTGTACGTGACCGTGCTGCTGATACAGACCTGTGCCGGCCCGGAAATCGAAAGGCCGCTCACCGGATGCGCCTCCAGATAAACCACCGCCGAGGTGCAGCCCAGCCCGTTAGCGGAAAGTGCCGTTGCTCCCAGTTGGTATGGGCCGACCGGCCCCCAGATTACATTGATGGGGTTTCCGAAAACCGTGGTAGGTGCGCCGGGGCCGTTTCGCACCAACCAGCGGATACTCGCACCGGGAGCGGCGCCGTTGGCGGTGTAGGTAAATGTTTGGCCCGGACAAATAATCAGCGGGCCGTCAATACCCGTCGGGGCCTGAGGCGCAGCGGGCACGCTTACAGCCCATTCGCCCCGGTTGGTGCAGGTGAGCAAGGGATTGGCCGGCTCGGCAAACATGCGATAGATGCCCGGCCCGGCGGCAAAAGGTGCGGCTACCGAAGCAGCCGGCGCCGCAGAAGTCCAGGCTACCGATCCGTCGGGCGCCGTAAGCGTCCAGTTGCAGTTGATGTTTGAGTTGTTGAACGTGAGGCGGGAAAGGAAACTTCCGGTGGCGCCGGCGCATAACTCCACCGGGCCGTTCACGTAAAACGGCGACACAACTCGTACGGGGATGGAGTCTTGCCCGCCACAGCCGAGGTAGCAGTTGTCGTAGCGCACGGAGAGCCAGTAGGTCGTGTTCGGGTTCGGGATACTGCCCCAGCGGATGGACACACGGTTTGTCCCCTGGCCGTCAAGCAGGGCGCCGCCGCCGCTCAGCGTCCACACAAAACCGGTGCCGCCATACGATTCGATGGAATACACTTCCTCGGCGTCGGGGCATACGCGCTCCGGCCCCTGGATTTCGGCGTTGTCGTCAATAATCGGTACCCGGATGATCGTGGGAAACGGGCAGGCCGGGCCGGAGCAGGTGTAATTGCTCAGCGTGAGGGTACCGAACGGCCCGGCGCCCCATTGCACGGTGACGCTGTCGGACCCGGGGTTGCCACCGTTGAGCACGGCGCCGTTGGCACTTACCGCCCAGTTAATTCCCGAGCAATTGGCCGAGGCCGTGTACGTAGCCGTGGCGCCGGGGCATATATCGCCTACACAGTCCAGCGAAGGGGCTTCCGCATCGAGCACCTCGACAACTGTTTCGATGGTATCGGTGCAGAAACAAGCGCTTAGGGCTACCAGGCGCACCGTGTAGTAGCCGGGATTGGGGTAGGTATGCTGTGGGCTTACCGTGTTTGTGGTGGAAAAATCATCGGTAAAAAACCACTCGTAAGTGTCGGCGTACTGGCTTTTGTTGTCGAACCAGACGGTTTGTCCCTTGCATACGCGTAGCGTGTCGGCGCCTACGGCGTGCGGCGGGTCGGTATCGAACAGCGCCCGGGGTTCTTCCACGACGGTGATGCACAGGCCGTCTTCGCCTACGCACTGGTTTATCCCCCCCGGGTTACTACTTCCTGCGATGACGACCACCGATACCGAACCGGCTCCAGCCGGCCCCCAAACAACCGTGACGGAGGTATTGCCCGGGGCATTTACCACAAAACTTTGCGCACCGGATACGTTCCAGGTTATGACCGGAGGAGTGCCGCCGGAGGGCGGGGTGTACGGCGGGTTTTTCAACGAATAGGTAACCGTGCTGTACGGGCATACTTTTTCACAATACTTGATGTCATTGGGGTCTGCGGTGCTGTCCGGGTTGCAAATGGCCGGATTGCCGGAGATGATTTCCACGGGTAGGAAAGGCAACACGGTAACTTCCATACTGTCGGTGGCCGGAAGTTGGCCGTTGACCAATAGTACTGTTACGTAAACTTTATAGACCCCGGGTTGCTGGAAACAAAAGACCGGCATTGTGTCTTGTGAGTTCGCGGTAAACCCATTTGAACCGTAGGCATACCAAAAGTAGGTTACAAGTGGGCTTGTAGAACCTCCATTTGTAAAAGCTGCCGTAGCGCGATAGGTATAGCAACCCGGACAAACACTGGTCGGGCCGGCGATATCTACAGTCAAAAAAGTATTTTGAGCCTGGAGAAAAAATGGGAACAGGATGGCGATTACGGCGGGATAAAATCGGTTTTGCATACACAGCGGATGATTAGTTCACGGAATGGAACAAAGATACAGCTCGTGCTGCGCTCGCTGCCAGCGCCCTTTCCCAGTAATGTTCGAAGGGGAAACAAAAAAAATTGCCGTTTCGAAAAGCAAACCATGCTCCCCGAAACGGCAACCTGTTATTGACTGAAAATTCGGCCTATCTGTCCAGCACCACTTTGAAAGCGGCCTGCCCGCGATCGGTGCGAATCAGTAGGGTGTACATCCCGTCGGCCAGTACCGACCAGTCAAGCACCGTTTGTTTTTGTACCGCTGTGCGCTGTTCCAGCACGAGCCGGCCTGTGGCGTCGAACACGAGGAAACGCAGGTCTGCCGTGCTCAGGGCATCATCCGGTAGTGCCACATTGACCCAGCCCGCCGTCGGATTGGGGTACACCGACACTAATTTGGACCAGTCCGGAGTGCCGGTGCTCACCAGATCGTCTACCACAAACGGGCCTGCAACTGTGGAGCAGCCCTTGGAATCGGTCACGATC
>JAEUUV010000220.1 GCA_016787285.1 Saprospiraceae bacterium
GTGGTAGTTGTGCACGCGCTCGTGCAGATCGGCGAGTTCGTTGAGTTCGTGGTAGTGGGTGGCGAAAAGCGTTTTGGGACGCGCTTTGCCGTTGTCGTGCAGGTATTCGGCAAGACTCCAGGCGATGGAGATACCGTCGTAGGTACTGGTGCCGCGCCCGATCTCATCGAGCAGGATGATCGAGCGGTCGCTGAAGTTGTTCATAATGAGCGCCGTCTCGTTCATTTCCACCATGAACGTACTCTCGCCGCCGCTAATGTTGTCGCTGGCGCCTACACGGGTAAATACTTTGTCTACCAGGCCGATCCGGGCCGATTCAGCGGGCACGAAACTGCCGATCTGGGCCATGAGCACGATGAGCGCCGTTTGGCGCAGCAGCGCCGATTTGCCGGACATATTCGGGCCGGTGATCAGGATGATCTGCGTGGATTCGTTGTCGAGGTAGATATTGTTCGGGATGTACGCTTCCCCCACAGGCAGTTGCGTTTCGATAACCGGATGTCGCCCGCCTTTAATTTCTAACGAAAAGGATTCGTCCATGTCGGGCCGGTTGTACTGTTGCTTCAGGGCCACTTTGGCCAATGACAACAGGCAATCAAGCCGGGCAATTACCTGGGCATTGTGCTGTACCGGCGCGATGTAGGCCCCGGTTTCGTTCACCAATTCCCGGAAAATACGCTCTTCCAGTTCCAGAATTTTTTCCTCTGCACCGAGGATTTTGCTTTCCAGTTCCTTCAATTCGGGCGTGATGTAGCGTTCGCCGTTGGCAATGGTTTGCTTGCGGATCCAGTCGGGCGGCACCTCGTTTTTCCACTTGCTGGTCACTTCGAGGTAATACCCGAATACGTTGTTGAATCCGATTTTCAGGCTCTGAATACCCGTTCGATCCGACTCGCGCTGCTGGATAGCCACCAGCAACTCGCGGCTGTGCCGCACGATGTGGCGCAATTCGTCCAGTTCCGGGTGCGCACCGTCGGCGATGGCGCCGCCTTTGCGGATGTCGTTTGGCGGGTCGGGCGCGATGACGGCTTCGATACGTTCGCGCAGGGTATGGCAGGGGTTGAGGGCTTCGGCAAGACGGATTAACGGCCCCACCCCCGATTCCTCCCCTGGGGGGAGGGGAGCGGTAGAGGACGCCGCGTCTCCCCTTCCCCCAGGGGAGGAATCGGGGGTAGGGCCGGACCCAAACATCCGTTTGATTGCCTCCACCGCCATCAGTGCCCGCCGCAGTTGCATCACTTCGCGCGGGCTGATTTTGCCCATGGCGGTTTTGCTCATCAGGCGTTCGAGGTCACCGATATGGCGGATATGCGGTTCCAATTGCCGGCAGAATTCCTGGTTTTTGAGAAAAAAGCCGACCGCTTCATGGCGCTCTTCGATCTGGTGGAGGTTGGTGAGCGGGAGCAATACCCACTTTTTCAACAAGCGGGCGCCCATCGGGCTGACGGTATGGTCGAGAACCTGAAGCAGGGAGGTTCCGGTTTCGTGGTTCGACTGGATGAGCTCCAGGTTGCGCACGGTGAAGCGGTCGAGCCAGACGTAGTTGTCGGTTTGCAGGCGACTGAGGCTGCGGATGTGGCTGATCTGGTTGTTTTCGGTAGCAGCCAGGTAGTGCATGGCCGCTCCGGCAGCGGATTGTGCCAGATCAAGGTCTTCAATGCCGAAGCCCTTGAGGCTGTTGGTCTGGAAATGTTGCAGCAGTTTTTCGCGTCCGAATTCGTGGGTAAAAATCCAGTCTTCGAGGGTGTAGGTGTAAAACTTGTCGCCGAAGTACGCGCCGAATTCCTTCATGCGGCTCTTGGGCAGCACGATTTCGGCGGGTTTGAACCCCTGGAGCAGTTTGTCCACTGTGGTCATGTTGCCTTCGGTGGCAAAAAATTCGCCGGTGCTGATATCGAGAAACGCAATGCCGAAGAGGTCGTTTTTGCCGAAGGCCAGTGTGGCGAGGAAGTTGTTCCGGTTGTGTTCCAGCAGGGCGTCGTCGGTGGTGACGCCGGGCGTGACGATTTCGGTGACGGAGCGGCGCACGACCTTGCCCGGCACCGGTTTTTCCATTTGTTCGCAAATAGCCACCCGGAAGCCGGCGCGCACTAAGCGCGGCAGGTACATATCCAGTGCATGGTGCGGAAAACCGGCCAGTTCAACGTCGGAGCCGCCGTTATTCCGGCTGGTGAGGGTGATGCCGAGCGCGTTTGCGGCTTTCACGGCATCTTCTGCGAAGGTCTCGTAAAAGTCCCCCACCCGAAACAGCAGAATCGCGTCCGGGTATTTGGCTTTCACCGAGTTATATTGCGCCATAAGTGGCGTAGTTGTGGGCGCTTTGTCGGATTGGGTATTTTTACCGGGTCGGGCCATGATGCGTGGGCGGAATGGTTAAGCGGGCAAAAATAGGTGTCGCCCTGTGCTTGCCCAAACATCCGGCAAAATCAGATTGATTTGCCGGGCGTATAACACTTGCTTTACTAACTGCAAATGCAAAAAATTGACATTTGGCGCATCCCTGGACAAAACCGGCCCGTATTTGTGTGTGAAACGAGGATAGCAACACAACCATGTTTTGTAACATTGCGGCTGCTTAACTACGCCTGCCAAATCCAGGTCTTTAATCCCGGAATCGTCCAATACGCCGATTCTTTTTTCTAATGTTCTGTGCTTACACAAATTCACTACTACTGCTATGGGTTTCAGGATTACACTCGTACTGCTTGCTCCTGTTCTGTTTTTCAGCAACCTCTCTGCCCAAACCTCCATTTCCGTCGAACTTGAAAAACAACGCGAACGCATCCCGATGGATGTGGCGCTGGGACAGAGCACCATCCAGGTTTGTGGGCTGATACCGGGCACGACGTATTCCGTGGTGGCGGTATCCGGCCTCTCCGGCGAAAAAGTCCGCATGGTACTTACCATGACCGATGTGGTTTTGGAACAGGAAGCCAGAACAATGTCGCGTCTTGACCGTCCGCAACACCGGCAATTTGTGGCCAGGGACAGCTGTGTGGAGTTTTCACTCCTTGCCGGCGACGGCCAACAAAGCGGCGTCACACCGATTTATCTTTCCGTGGGCTGTGTGGACTGCCCCGAAGCAACGGCCTTCATGGAAAAATTTATGAATAAAGTTGAAAGCATGGGCATGGCCAACCTGACTACGACCGGCGGGGCTTCGGCATCCACTCTGGTGACGACCCTGATTGGAGGCGACTGCTTTCAGGTGTCGGGAGCAAGTTCAACCGGCCCAACCCAGTCTCGTGGCACATTCAACAACGGGGCCACAAACATTGGAATCAATACCGGTGTAGTGCTTTGCACCGGCAACGTAGCCAGCCTGCCCGGCCCTAACAATGCGGGCAATACCTCAGCCAATACTGCTGGTTTCAATGTTAACAGCCCGGACGATGCGGACCTGGAAAACCTGGTTCCCGGAAATCAGGAGCAATTTGATGTCATCAAATTGGAGTTTGATTTTACGCCCACCGCAGAGTCTGTTTCTTTTGAATATGTCTTTGGTTCGGAAGAGTATTGTGAATTTGTGAACTCCAACTTTAACGACATCTTCGGCTTTTTTGTCAGTGGCCCCGGTATTCCTGGTGGCGTTCAGAATATTGCACTGCTCCCTGTGGGCGGTAATCCGCCTGTGGCGATCAACAATGTGAATCATTTGACAAACACGGCATTCTATGTGAACAACAACACCAATAACCCCTGCCAAAATGTAGGGGCGTGTTGTCAGCCGGAATGTGCGCTGGATGGCTGGACGTCAGTTCTGACCGCCACAGTTGAAGACCTGATTCCCTGCTCGACCTATCACATCAAGCTTGCCATTGCCGACATTGCCGACGGACTGTATTTTTCAGCAGTATTTCTAAAAGCAAATTCCTTTAATGCAGGGGGGGTAGTCAAGGCAAACCCAACCTATCCGCAGGGCTTTCAGTATGTGATTGAAAGTTGCAACGGCGGATTTATCCGGTTCTTTCGGGCGGGTGGTGATATTAACCAACCCCTTGTAGTGACATTCACCATAAGCGGCTCCGCTACACCCGGAGATGATTACGACCCCTTACCCACGACAATTACTATTCCCGCAGGGGCTACTTTTTTTGACCTGCCGGTCAATGTATTATCTGATTTGATAATTGAAGGAGAGGAAACAATTGTCATCACATTGGATAACCCCTGCTCCTGTAACCTGACACAATCCACTTTCCTGATCCACGACAAGGAGCCCCTCGAAGTAGAACTGGAAGACATTGACCTTTGCGGCGCCAACAGCGCCACGCTTACGCCCGACATCGTCAGCCCCGGTCAGCCACCGCTTACCTACCTGTGGAGCAACAACCTGACCACGCCTTCCATCACGGTAAATACGCCCGGCACCAACACCTACACCGTAACCGTCACCGACGACTGTGGCGAAACCGCCACCGCCGAAGCCACCGTAACCCTGACCCCCAGCCCGACCGCTGCGCTCACCGGCTCCGGCGCGTTCTGCGCCAACCAGCCTGACACTGTAAACCTGACACTGACCTTCACCGGTATCGGCCCCTGGGTGGTAGAGATTGACAACAACGGCACCACGGAGACATATACCTACACCAGCAGCCCGGTGACATACACCGTCAGCGACCCGGGAACCTACTCGTTGGTCAGTGTGGCCACGCAATCGGGTTGTACCGGTACGGCCACCGGCTCCGTCACGCTCGACGAAATCACCGTCACCCTGACCGTGACGCCCACCGATCCGCCTTGTTTCGGGGCCAACAACGGCTCCGCTACGGCATCCGCTTCCGGTGGCAACGGGCCGTTCACCTACGCCTGGAGCAACAATGGCTCCGGCCCGAGCCAGTCCGGCCTTGCTCCGGGCAGCTACATGGTAACCGCTACCAATGCACAGGGCTGCACCGCCGAGGAAAGTTTTACGCTAACTGAACCACCACAACTTACCGCCAGTTTGACCAACACCGGCAATATAGACTGCAACAATCCCACCGGCAGCGCCGACCTCGAAGTGGACGGCGGCACACCGGGATATACATTCAACTGGAGCGGCGGTTCGGGCGGCCAAAACCCGACATTCTCTGCCGGAGGTACGTACACCGTCACGGTATCTGATGCCAACAACTGCACCGTCACAGCCTCGGTCACCATCACCTCCAACCTGACGCCACCCGTTGCAGCGGCCACCGTCAACGGACAAATTGACTGCAACAACAACGAGATTACGATCAACGGAAACGGCTCTTCGCAGGGGCCGAATTTCACCTACGAATGGAACGGCCCCGGCCTGACTTGCTGCGAAACCACACTGGAACCGACCGTAAATGCCGGCGGCACCTACACGCTCACCGTAACCAACAGCGATAACGGATGCACCGCCACCGTGGCCGTAAATGTGGTGCAAAACATCACGCCTCCCAATGCCGTCATTGCAGCGCCGCAAAACATCAGTTGCAACCTGCCGACGCTTTCCCTGAACGGGAACGGCTCCTCGCAGGGGCCAAATTTCACGTTTGAGTGGAGCACGTCCGGCGGGAATTTTACCTGTTGCACCAACACGCTAACTCCGCAGGTCAACCAGGCCGGCACCTATACTATTTTGGTCACCAACACCAACAACGGCTGTACCGCCGAGGCCACCGTTACGGTGGACGGTAACACCGACCCGCCGACGGCCACAATCGAGCCGCCCGCCGTAGTGGATTGCAACAACCCCGAACTGGAACTGGATGCCAGCGGCTCTTCCCAAGGGGGAAATATTACCTACCAATGGGGAGCCGGCGGTGGTGGCAATATCACCGGCGGTGGCAACACGACCAACCCGACCATCAATGCCGGCGGCACCTACACCATTACGGTCACCAATACCGACAACAATTGTACAGCCACCGCCAGCGTAACCGTCACGGCCAGCCTGACTCCGCCCGTGGCAGTGGCCGCCAGTCCTCCGACACTGACCTGCCTGAATCCGGAAATTACGATCAACGGAAACGGCTCATCTCAAGGGCCGAATTTCACCTACGAGTGGACGGCCAACCCCGGCAACATTGTCAGCGGCGACAACACGCTAAATCCCGTGGTGGACGAAGCCGGCTCCTACACGCTTGTCGTGACGAATACCGACAACGGTTGCACCAGTTCGACCACGGTCAATGTCAATTCGAATCAGGACTATCCCGATGCCGATGCCGGACCAAGCCAAACGTTAAATTGCGCAAACCCCAACCTGCAACTGCAAGGCTCGGGCAGCAGCGGAAACGGGATCACCATTCAGTGGACGGCCAACCCGGGCAATATCACCGGTGGCGCCAATACCTACTCGCCGACAATCAACCAGCCTGGGACGTACACGCTCGTAGTCACCAACACCGCCAACGGCTGTTCCAGTACTTCCGAAGTCACGATTGATTCCAACTTCGACATTCCAATTGCCACCATCGAACCACCCGGTGTGGTTAATTGCAACACGCCTGAACTGGAATTGGATGCCAGCGGCTCTTCTCAGGGTGGAGAGTTTACCTACAATTGGGCGGCTAATCCGGGCAACATTACCGGTGGCGGCAACACGACCAATCCCACAATCAATCAGGCCGGCACGTACACCATTACCGTCACCAATACCGACAACGGCTGTACCGCCACTGCCAGCGTGAGCATCACCTCCAACCTGACGCCGCCGGTAGCCGTGGCCGCCACTCCGCCTACGCTTACCTGTGCCAACCCGGAACTCACCATCAACGGCAACGGCTCCTCGCAAGGGCCGGACTTCACGTATGAATGGACGGCCAACCCGGGGAATATTGTCAGCGGCGACAACACGCTGAACCCGGTGATTGACGAAGCAGGTTCGTACACACTCGTCGTCACCAACCAGGCCAACGGCTGTACCAGTTCGACTACGGTCAATGTAAACTCGAATCAAGATTACCCCGATGCCGATGCAGGACCAAGCCAAACGCTGAATTGCACACACCCTAACCTGCAACTGCAAGGCTCTGGCAGCAGCGGAAACGGAATCACGATTCAGTGGACGGCCAACCCGGGCAACATCACCGGCGGCGCCAATACCTACTCACCCACAATCAACCAGCCGGGGACGTACACGCTCGTGGTGACCAACACCGCCAACGGCTGCTCCAGCACGTCCGAAGTCACGATTGACTCCAACTTCGATTTGCCCATCGCACAGATTGCTCCACCTATTGTCGTGGACTGCACCAATCCGACGATTGAAATTGACGGCAGCGGTTCTTCGCAGGGTGGAGAGTTTACCTACAATTGGGCGGCCAACCCGGGCAATATCACCGGCGGCGGCAACACCACCAACCCGACGGTGAATCAGGCCGGCACGTACACCATCACGGTGACCAACACCGACAATGGGTGTACCGCAACCGCCAGCGTAACGGTCACGTCCAACCTGACACCACCCGTCGCCGTCGCCGCCAACCCGCCGGTATTAACCTGTGCCAACCCGGAACTCACCATCAATGGAAACGGCTCCTCGCAAGGGCCGGATTTCACGTATGAATGGACGGCTAATCCGGGCAATATTGTCAGCGGTGAAAATACCCTCAACCCGGTGATTGATGAAGCCGGTTCTTACACGCTTATCGTCACCAACCAGGCCAACGGTTGCACCAGTTCAACCACAGTCAATGTCAACTCGAATCAAAACTACCCAACCGCTAACGCCGGGCCGGATCAAACGTTGAATTGCACACACCCCAACCTGCAACTGCAAGGCTCGGGCAGCAGCGGAAACGGAATCACGATTCAGTGGACGGCCAACCCGGGCAATATTGTCAGCGGCGCCAATACCTATTCGCCGACAATCAACCAGCCGGGAACCTACACGCTCGTGGTCACCAACACCGCCAACGGCTGCTCCAGCACTTCCGAAGTCACGATTGACTCCAATTTTGACATACCCACGGCGCAAATCAATCCACCTCTCGTGGTGGACTGCAACAACCCAACCGTCGAAATTGACGGCAGCGGCTCTTCCCAAGGGCAGGAGTTTACGTACAACTGGGCCGCCAATCCGGGCAACATCACCGGTGGAGGCAACACCACCAACCCAACGGTCAATCAGGCCGGCACCTACACGATTACCGTGACCAATACCGACAACGGTTGTACCGCAACCGCCAGCGTGTCGGTGACCTCCAACCTGACGCTGCCTGTGGCAGTGGCCGCCAATCCGCCCCTGCTGACCTGCCAAAATCCGGAATTGACGCTCAATGGCAACGGCTCGTCGGAAGGCCCAGAGTTTACTTACGAGTGGACAACCGGCAACGGCAATATTGTCAGCGGAGAAACTACGCTCAACCCGGTCATAGACCAGTCCGGCTCATACACCCTCGTGGTCACTAATCAGGCCAACGGCTGTACCAAAGCCGTGACGGTGAACGTCAGTTCAAACCAGAATTTCCCGAGTGCCAACGCCGGGCCTGATCAAACACTGAACTGCGTACATCCCACCGCGCAACTGCAAGGCTCCGGCACCAATCCACCCGGTGTCACGATTCAGTGGACGGCCAACCCGGGCAACATCGTCAGCGGCGCCAATACCTATTCGCCGACGGTTAATCAGCCGGGTACATACACACTTGTGGTTACCAATACTTCCAATGGCTGTTCTACGACTGCCGAGGTGACCATTGATGCCAACTTCGACGTGCCGGTTGCGACTATTGCACCGCCTCAAGTGATTAATTGCTACAATCCCAGCATTGAACTGGATGCCGGCGGCTCTTCCCAGGGGCCGGATTACGGCTACAACTGGACGGCTACTCCCGGGAATATTCAGGCCGGCGGCACAACACCCTACCCGGTAATCAACCAACCCGGCACCTACAACCTGACAGTTACCAATACCGCAAGCGGCTGTACCGCTACCGCAAGTGTTTCAGTAACAGCGAATTTGACGTTGCCAACAGCCCTCGCCGCCACACCGGGCTTGCTGACCTGCCAGAATCCGCAACTGACACTCAACGGCAACGGCTCCTCGCAGGGGCCGGAATTCACCTACGAGTGGACGACGGGCAGCGGCAATATTGTCAGCGGAGAAACTACGCTCAACCCGGTTATTGACCAGCCCGGTTCGTATACCCTCGTGGTCACCAATCAGGACAACGGCTGTACCAAAGCCGTGACCGTGAACGTCAGTTCAAACCAGAATTTTCCCAATGTCGCCGCCGGACCGGAATACCTGCTCAACTGCGTGAATCCGTCGCTGCAATTGCAAGGCTCAGGCAGCAACGGCTCCGGCTTTGTGATTCAGTGGACGGCCAATCCGGGTAACATCGTCAGTGGCGCCAACACGTATTCACCGACGATCAACCAGCCGGGCACGTACTACGTGGTGGTCACCAATACCGCTAACGGCTGTACCGCCGAGGACTTTGTACAGATTGATGCCAATTTTGACCAGCCGGTAGCGGTTATTGCCGCTCCCGACGTTGTCAATTGCTACAACCCGGTAGTTGAACTTGACGCAAGCGGTTCCTCCCAAGGGCCGGACGATGTGTTTGTCTGGTCCACCGTAAACGGCAATATCGTGAGTGGCGCCAACACGCCGAACCCCGAGGTGAGCCAGGGTGGCACCTACAACCTGCTTGTATCCAACGTGGTGAGCGGTTGTACGGCTACGGCCAGTGTGACGGTGCAGCAAAACCTGACCCTGCCGAACGCCAATGCCGGCCCGGGGGCTACATTAAGTTGTGCAGTTGCGCAACTGACCCTGAATGCTACCGGGTCTTCCGGCCCGAATTTCCAGTACGAGTGGTGGACTCCGGACGGCAATATCGTCAGCGGGGAAAACTCACTCAACCCGGTGATTGACCAACCGGGTTCATACACACTTGTGGTTACGAACTCCGTCAACGGCTGTACCCGACAAAGCACCGTGAATATTCTTGCCGACCAAAATGCGCCGACGGCATACAGCGGCAGTGACGGCGTACTCACCTGCACCAGCCAAAGCCTGCAACTGAATGGTTTCGGTTCATCCACCGGTAACGGCATCACGTACCAATGGGTGGCCAACCCGGGCAATATCGTGTCGGGCGCAAATACCCTCACGCCCACGGTCAACGCATTCGGTTTTTACACGCTCATCGTCACCAATACCGCCAATGGTTGCACGGATGAAGACGAGGTGTTCATTGACGATAACATCGTGTATCCTACGGCCAACATCGCGCCGGCTCAGCAACTCAACTGTGCATTTACCACCGTAGAACTTGACGCGAGTGGTTCCTCCGGCGACAACCTCACCTTCGCCTGGACGCCGAACAACAAAATCCTGAGCGGACAAGGCACGTCCAACCCCGAAGTCGGACAAACGGGAACCTACAACCTCGTGGTCACCAATCAGGATAATGGCTGTACGGCTACCGCCTCTGTTACCGTCACACAGGACATTGCGCCACCCGTAGCCGTAGCAGTACCGACGGCTTCCATTACCTGCCAATCGCCGCAAACCACGCTCAACGGTACCGGCTCATCGTCCGGCTATCCGTTTTTCTACGAATGGACGACCACCAACGGCAATATCGTCAGCGGCTATCTGACGCTGAATCCGATTGTAAATCAGGTGGGTACGTACACACTCACGGTTTCCAATATCGAAAACGGCTGCACATCCACCGCTACGGTGCAAGTCATAACCCAGCAAACATTCCCCACCGCCAATGCAGGCCCGGCTCAGACGATTACCTGTGCGGTTCAGCAAATGAACCTCGACGGCAGCGGCTCCTCGCAAGGGCAGCAGTACACCTACGTCTGGACGACCCAAAACGGCAATATCGTTTCCGGAGCAAATACCTTGAGCCCGCTGGTAAACGCACCGGGTGTGTACGAACTTTCCGTCGTCAATACTCAAACGGGCTGTACCTCCACGGCTTCCGTTACGGTCGGCCAAAACACGGCCAACCCGCAGGCATCGGTAGCGCCGGGCGGGGAATTGAGTTGCACCGTCACCTCGCTTGTACTTGACGGGACCAACTCCAGCACGGGCGGAAATTTTACCTACAACTGGACTACAGCCACAGGCAATATCGTCTCCGGACAAGGCACACTTAGCCTGGTGGTGGATGCCACTGGTACCTACAATCTTGTGGTTACCAATACCGCTAACGGTTGTACCTCAAGCGCATCCACGGTAGTCACGGCTGATGCCAGCATACCGACAGCGAATGCCGGGCCGGCTACTACTTTGACCTGTCTGGTTTCAGAAATTACGCTCAATGCCACGGCTTCCAGCCAGGGTAGCGAATTTTCCTACAACTGGACCGGCCCGGGTATCGTGTCCGGGGGTAATACGTTGACTCCGACGATCAATGCCGCCGGTACCTACACACTGCAAATTTCCAACACGGCGAATGGTTGTACAGCCAGTTCCAACGTGCTCATTCCTGCCGATGTAGTACTGCCCGTGGCTGCAGCCGGGGCGCCCGCTGTGCTGAATTGTGTGGATACTTTGTTGACCTTGCAGGGCAATGCGTCCAGTACCGGTCAGCAATTTACCTATGCCTGGACGGCCTCGGCAGGCGGCAATATCCTTTCAGGCGCCAATACGCTCGCTCCGCAAATTGACCAACCCGGCGCATACACCCTGCTGGTGACCAACACGACCAATGGTTGTACGGCTACGGACGAGGTGAATATTGCTCAAAATACCGTGCTCCCTGCCGCAAATGCCGGCGCTCCTGGACTCATTACCTGTACCAATGCGACGGTAACGCTGACCGGCAGCGGCAGTACCGGGCCGGAATTCGCCTACATGTGGTCGACGGCAAACGGCAGCATTGCCGGCGGCGCCAACACACTATCGCCCGTGGTGGACGCCCCGGGTTTGTACAACCTGTTGGTGACCAATACTACGAACGGTTGCACGGCGGTATCGGCAGTTGCTGTAGCCAAAGATGCCAATGTGCCGGTTGCTACGGCTGCTGTCCCCGGCCCGTTGACCTGCGCCGTTACCCAGATTCAGTTGAATGGAACCGGCACCACTACCGGCCCGACACTCCAGTACACCTGGACAACCGCCACCGGCAACATCGTATCAGGCGGCAATACGCTCAATCCGACGGTGAATCAGCCGGGCCAATACACCTTGAACGTGTTCAATTCGGCCAACAACTG
>JAEUUV010000228.1 GCA_016787285.1 Saprospiraceae bacterium
CCGCTTTTCGTTCGAAGTTTTGAAAACATCCTGCCGAAAGCGACTCACCCGCGTTTTTTCTTTTTACAGAAACAAAGTTGCAGCAAGCGTTGCATATTTGTCGCCTAAATAAGTAACTTTGTTGCAACTTATTGTAGGCTCAAAAACTTGCAGATTACAACACTCAAACATGGCTATGGGACACCAACATGGGCGTTTTGCCGACCGGACGTTCGAGGGGACGGACGTCCGGTTTCTGGAAATACGCGGCACCGGGATCACCGGAAAATGGCTCTTTGAAATCCGGGCGCTGGAGCGCATCGGCACGTACACCATACGAACGCGCTTCGTGGTGGAATTCCTGCCCAAAGCCTACCGGCTCAGCCGGCTGGGAATAGTAGGGCAGGGATGCGAAATCGGGATGGCGGAAATGACCGGCCTGCTGGAAGTACCGAAGGACATCAAAACGGCCTTCGAGGATCACATCCGCCAGGAATGCGAGCGTCGCCGGATCATGCTGCGCCGAACCCGGCAAGGCCCCGGTTACCTGCTGCGCCAACTGGCGACCCTGCTCATTAACGCCGAAATCCGGCCCGCTGCGAAAGCCGAACAAGAGGTGCTGGACATTATTCGGCGTCACCTGGAAAACCCGGTTTTCATCCACCGGGTAAAGGGTGCCACGGACCAGTACCATTTTGGGGATGAGCATGTGGGGAGATTCTTTATGAAGGAGACCCCGGCCGCCCCCTGATCACCCCCGACCCCTAAAGGGGAGTACATTTCGTAAAATCGAAAATTTGCTCTTTCCGGGATGTACTCCCCGTTAGGGGTCGGGGGCGATCAGGGGCAGGGAGTGGTCGGAGACACAACGCACACAAAACTTTAACAGCTATGGATATCACACCAGGTCGGAACCCACAGGATTGGGCCGCGTTCAACAGCCGCTTCAGGCTGCTGCTTTCTCCCCTTATTTCCGCGCTTTGCTTCCTCGTGGTCGTGCTGGGGAGCGTGTACGGCATGAAAAAAATGCTGGAGCCGCAGTTTCCCGGCATCGGGTTGTGGGCAGCAGTGGTCATCGCGTTCGTGGTGCAACGGCTCAACGGCGTGTCGGTGCATTTCAGTACCCGTATGATCGCCGCGGCTTTCCTCCCTAGGGCGGAAAAACAAAGTCTCGAAAACCAGCGCGTGGCCGGGGTGGACATCACGATCGGCATCCTGTGCCTTTGCCTGACCGCTGGGATTTGCACCGTGGATTTTATCGTCAACCGCGAAGGCAACCACGAGGCCGTGGAACATATGACGGTCAAACCGGAAGAAAAGGTGGTGGACACGGCTCCGCACGACAAGGTGCTGAACCTGGCCGAAAAAGCCCGAAGCGCCGAAAAAGCCGCCGAAGATCGCGAGCGCGCCGCTTGGGGTACGAAGGTGGACGCCGAGATCAACAAAGAGAAACGGCGGTTGGAATCGCGCAAAAAACATCTGGCCGGGGTAGGGGCGAACTGGGCACAAGTGGAAACCCGGCAAATCAATGCGCAGCTGGCCGGACTGGAGAAGAAACGCCGAGAACGCAAGGCGGAATTCCTGCCCAAAACCAGCAATCTGGCCGAAAAGGAAAAGGCCCTGGCCGACATCGCCGCACAGCAAAGCAGCCTGCTGCTCGGGCAACAAACCCAGGCGAGTGAGGCCAACACTCGTGCCCTGGGCGACTACGAGGCGCGCAAGGAATCGCGCAAAAGCGGC
>JAEUUV010000232.1 GCA_016787285.1 Saprospiraceae bacterium
GCTTTCGATTGCAGCCACCTGCCGGGTACCCACATCGTGACTCTGACGGTGGAAGATGCCGTCGGCAATACCGCCACCTGCACCGTCACGGTGGATGTGATAGACAACATTGCACCGCAGGTGCTCTGCCCCGGCAATCAAACAGTAACGACCAATCTCGGCTGCCAGACCAACAACATTGCCGGTATCGGCATGAGCCTCGGTGTTTCGCCGCTGGCTCCCGGGCAGTATTTTGATAATTGCACCGGCAGCACCGTGACGTGGCAACTCTCCGGCGCCACCACAGGTTCCGGCGCCGGTTCGGTACCGGGCAGCCAGGCATTCAATACCGGCGTGACCAATGTTACATACACCGTAGCAGACATCAGCGGTAACAACGCCGTGTGCAACTTTTCGATCAATGTGACCGACAACACGCCGCCGACATGGGACGGAAACGGCCCGGCCCACAACGACACCATTACCGTAAATGCGAACCTTGGCGGCTGCCTGGCTCAGTATAGCTGGACGGTGCCGACCTTTACGGACGCCTGCACGCCGCCAGTGACGGTGACCCCGCCGGCGCAAACGCCGGGCGCTTCGTTCCCGTTCGGCTTTACAGCCGTCACCTACACGGCTAAAGACGGCGCCGGAAATGTGCGCATACACACCTTTGTAGTGCGTGTGGTAGATACACAGGCGCCGAACGCTCAGTGTAAAAACATCACCACCTACCTGAACGGCGCCGGGACAACCGGGATAACTGCTCCACAGGTGGACAACCTCAGCACCGACAACTGCTTTTTCACCTACACCTCGCCGGATGCTTCGTACAACTGTACGAACCTCGGCCCGAACAACTATACCCTGCAAATCACCGACGGCTCCGGTAACACCGCTACCTGTGTAGCCGTAGTGACGGTGGCCGATACGATCAAACCCGTAGCCAACTGCGCTTCGATCCCGACGATCAACCTGAACGCAAGCGGTAATTTCTCGCTGGCTGCCACCACGGTGAACAACGGCAGCACGGACAACACCTTCCCGCTGTGCAACCTGTCGTACGCCATTTCGGTGGAAGGCAGTGCGTTTGCCTCGTCGTTCAACTTCAACTGCTCGCTGCTGGGCAACCGCGTGCTTACCCTGCGCGTGACCGATGCCGCCGGCAATACCGCCACCTGCTCGCAAATCGTACTGGTACGGGATGTGACTCCGCCCACGATTGTAGCTCCGGCCAACACCACGATCAACTGCGATGCCTCCTCGGCCCCGGCCAACACGGGCACCTTCTCGGGTGTGACGGACAACTGCGACCCGGCGCCGACTGTGGTGCAATTGGCCGATGTGACGGTAAATGTCAATTGCCCCAATTCGTACACCATCAACCGCACATGGCGGGTAACGGATGTGTCCGGCAACTCGGCTACGACCTCGCACAGCATCGTGGTTCGCGACGTGCAGGCGCCGGTGATCAATATTCAGGACACGTTCCATTTGCAAACGGTAAGCGCTGCTTTTTGCTCTGCACCGCTGACCATGCAACTGACTTCCGCCAATGCAACAGATAACTGCACGACCAACTTTGCCAACCTGTCCATCACCTACACGGTAGATTATCCCACACCGTCGTACGGTTTTGTGGACGTACTCGTGCCGACGCCCGGCGCGACGGTGCTTGGCGGCGGCGGGGCATTCCCGGTAGGCACTACCGCTGTGACCTGGCGGGTAACCGACCAATGCGGCAACACGGCAACGAAAACGGTTTATGTCAAGGTGACCGACGTACACGGCCCGGCATTTTCACCGGCATACAGTGCAGCCAACTGCGGCAAGGCATACGTGCTGCCCAATACAACAGGCGCCTGTTCCAACCTGTTTGCCTGGCCGCGCCCGAACGCCGGTACGAACGACGTGACGGACTGCCTGACCTTCAGTGTGACGGAGCACATCAGCGATTCGAGCGTGACGAAATTCCTGAACCTGACCAACCAGTTTAACTACAACACCATGTCGCCGTTCGGCATATTCCCGACGGCACAGTTCCCGGTGGGCATCACGACGGTTTCATACGTGGCTACAGACGCAAACGGCAACAAGTCTACCTGTTCGTTTACCATCGAAATTGAAGATACCGAAGCACCGGTGCTGACCTGCCCGCCCAACCAGACGATTCTGGCAACCTGCCCGACGGCCCAGGTGCCGAGTTATATCAATCAGGTAGGTATTGCCGATAACTGCGGCGGCAACGTGCAGGTGACCCAGGATTACGCGCCTGGTACCACGCTGGGGAGCATTTTCCCTGCCCCCAATCCCCCTGCCGACAGCAGCACGTTCACGATCACGATGATCGGTACCGACGGCTATAACAACGATACCTGTTCGTTTACCGTGATGTTGCTGGACGGTGATGCACCGATCCCGACGATTGATTCGCTGCCCGACCTGATTGACTCCTGCGGTACGCTGATCGTGTTTGCTCCATCGGCACTCGACCCGTGCAACCCGATGGCCGATACGATCTACGGCACGCCGTCCGCCCCGGTGGGTTCGTTCCTGAACACCAACCCGCCCTCCTACCAGTTGAATCCGGGTTCTTATGTCATCACCTGGGCCTACAACGACGGCAACGGCAACGTAAGCACACAACCGCAAAACATCACCGTACTGAACGATGTGTTCCCGCCGGTGGCGATCTGTGTGGCCAACCTGACGGTCAACCTCGACCCGGTGACGGGCAAGGCGCCAGTGACGACGACTATGCTCAATCTCGGGAGTTTTGACCCGAATATGTGCGGCCCGCTGTCCTTCAGCGTCAGCCCCGATACGGCTACCTGTGCGCATGTCGGCCCCAATCCGGCTACGTTTACACTTACGGTTCGCGATCTGAAAGGCAACCCGGCCATCTGCACCACGGCTGTGACGGTGCGGGATATTACGGCGCCGATCCTGTCGGGTGCGCCGGCCAACCTGACCATTGAGGCCTGCGATTCCATTCCGGCTGCGCCGCAACTGACGGCATTCGATGCCTGCGCCGGCACCTATTTAGTTTCGGCCTCGCAGGTATCCAACCAGAACCCGATCAACGGGGTGAACAAGTACAGATACACCATTACCCGTACCTGGACGACTGCCGACGCTTCCGGAAATACGGCTGTTGTGACCCGTACGATCGAGGTGTTTGACACGAAAAAACCGGTGTTCTCGGCAAATGCTCCCGACACGGTTATGGTCACCACCGACCCGAATCGTCAGACTTGTGACGACACGGTAAGTGTGAACATCCTGCCATTTGTGAGCGACTGCGCCACGGGGGTTGACCTCAAGGTGACAAACAATGCAGACCCTGCCGACGGCGGCAACCTGAGTGCTATTTTCAATGTCGGTACGACGGTCGTGACGTTCACGGCCAAGGACACCACCGGTAATACCCAGACGCACCAGGTGACGGTGATCGTCAAGGACGGCACACCGCCAACTGCTGTGTGCATCAACGGCGTAAGCGCCAGCCTGCAACCTTCCGGCACGGTGGTGGTGAATACGGCACAGTTCAACAACAACAGTTCCGACAATTGCCCCGACACCCTTGACCTGCGCATTCAGCGTCTGGATGAGTTGCCACTGGCGCCCCCGAGCAAAACGTTGACATACGATTGTTCCGATGCCGACGGCGTGACGCAGCATCCGGTCAAACTGTTCGTGGCCGACATTTACGGAAACATGTCCATGTGCGAAACCTTTATCGTCATCCAGGACAATGTAGACCCAACCATAACGCTTTGCCCGCCGAGCAAAACGGTACTCTGCACCGATGCCCTTTCCACGCAGGATCACGGCATGGCTCTGGTGACCGACAACTGCCCGGACAGCCTGATGGTTAGTTTCTCCGATGCGGTCGTACCCGATACCTCCGGCCAATATTGCTACAAGGTGGAACGCGTGTGGTTGGTCGTTGACCTGGCTCAAAACACGGCTGCCTGCCTGCAAACATTCAACGTGCTTGACACGGTAGCGCCCATTTTGTCGCAATATCCGCCCGACGTGACTATTTCGTGCTCCCAGAATCTGACGCCGCCGACCAACGTCACCGCTACCGACAATTGCTCGAATTTCGTGGGTGTGACCTTTGTGCAGGACACCATTGACATCGCGCAAGGCCTCTGCGGCAAATACAGCTACACGATTCAGCGCACCCGTACTGCAGTAGACGACTGCGGAAACGTGGAAAGCCACACCAACACGATTACGGTGATGGACGATGCACCGCCATCGTTCCCCGGCTTGCCTGATACAGTCACGGTGCAATCGGTGAATTTCCCGACAAACGACAGCTGCGCAGTTCCGGTATCGCTGAACCTGGCGCAGTTCATTGTGGATTGCGCGCCGATCAGTGAACTTGTGGTAACCAACACCTCGCCATTCGGCAACGGTGGCCTGAATGCCGGCGGAAACTACACAGTGGGTACCTACAACGTGTACATTGCGGCCACCGACCCCTGCGGAAACGTAGGTCAGGATTCGGTCGTGGTAATTGTGATTGACAACAGCAAACCGGTGGCTATCTGCGAAACCGCCGTGGTTTCCCTCGGCTCCGACGGCACGGCATCCATCACCGCTGCGATTATTGACGACGGCAAGAGCACCGACAACTGCGGCATTGACACCATGTACCTCGACGTGTACACCTTCGATTGCGGCAATCTGGGCAATAACCCGGTCGTGCTCACGGTAGTGGACGTGAACGGCAACGTCAATACCTGCTCTACATCTGTTTTGGTGACATTGGGCAACAACGTCGGCTTCAACCTTGACGCTACCAGCACGCCGGAAACCATTGCCGGCTCAAACGACGGCACCGCTACCGCTACGGCTACGGGTGGTTCGGGTAACTTTACCTTCGAGTGGAGTACGATGGATACCGGTTCTACCATTACCGGCCTGCCGCCGGGCATCTATTACGTGACTGCTACGGACGCCAACTCCGGTTGTATCCAGGTAGATTCCGTGATCGTGCAGGCGGGCGCCAAATTGACCATCATTGCCGGCAACGCAGCCGGTTCGCAAGGCGAGGTGGTGCAGGTGCCGGTTTCGGTAGATAATTTCAAAGCCATGATCGGCATGTCGTTCAGCATGCACGTGACCAACCCCGTAGTGGGCACAATTCAGGGCGGCACGCCGACCGGCGCATTGCCGGGTGTGCTTACCCTGAACAAAGTAGGCAACGACCTGACCGTATTCTGGGTGGGTAACGGCACACCGCTGGATCTGCCAAACGGCACGGTGGTGTTCAACCTGAACGTGCAACTCGGCACGGCGCCGGTCGGCTCCACCAGCCCGGTAACGATTGACGGTACGCCTACAGGATTGAGTTTCCAGCGTGATTCCGCCGGTATCATCACGGCTACCATGGCCAACCTCGTGCCGGGCATGGTGATGATTGACAGCCTGGCTGCCAACGACCTGAACATCACGGGTACCATCACCAAATGGTCGGGCAACGGCACGCCGGTACCGGATGTCGTCGTGGATATGACCGGTATGTTTACCGGCCAGGATTTGACCGATTCCTTTGGCGAATACGGATTTGCTGTGCCGTCGAGCGCTTCAAATCTGGTCGTAACGCCGACGAAGTCGGTTACCTCCATGTTCAGCGCGGGCATCAACGTAGGCGACTTGCTGGCAATTCAGTTCCACGCTGCCAACGTAACGCTGCTGCCGAACCCCTACCAGTGGGTGGCCGGCGACGTGAACAACAACGGCATGGTGGACCTGGTGGACTACCTGCTGGTACGCCAGATCATTCTCGGCCTGCCGCACTACTCCAATGGTGCGCCGGACTGGAAGTTCATACCCAGCCTGTACACGTTCCCGACACCGAACCCGCTTAGCGCGCCGTTCCCACAATCCTCGACCTTCAACTGCTGTGTGGATACCATCATGGATTTCAAAGCAGTGCGTATGGGCGACGTGACCGGCGACGCACCGGTGAACAACATCATCAACGACGTGCAAAACCGCAGCGGCGACGTGTTCCGTTTCCGCCTGAACGAGCAGTCGGTACGTGCCGGTGAACTGATCTCCGTGCCGTTCCGCGCCAACGACTTCACGGCTCGCCAGGCCTACCAGATGACGATTGACTTCGACCCGAACGTACTGGAACTGGCCGACGTACAACCCGGCGCACTGCCCAACTTCGGGCTTGGCAACTTCAGCATGAACCACGTGGCCGACGGCCACCTGCCCAACTTGTGGGTAGGCGCTGAGCCGCTGACGCTGCCGGAAGGCGAGGTGCTCTTCACCCTGACATTCCGCGTGCTGAAAAACAGCGGCAGTTTGTCCGATGTGCTGCGCCCGACGTCGGCTGTGACCGAGGCTTTTGCCCTGAATCCGACCGGCGGCACCATGTCTATCGAGTTCGAATTCGGTTCGGCTCTGAACAACGGCAACGTGGACAAAACGACATTCGAGTTGTACCAGAACCGGCCCAACCCGTTCCGCCACCAGACGACCATCGGTTTCCGCCTGCCGCAGGCCGACCGTGTTGTGTTGCGTATTTTCGGTGTGGACGGGCGTTTGGTGAAAACCATCACCGGCGACTATGCCCAGGGCATGAACGCGATCACAGTTCCCGTCAGCGAAATCGGCGCCCCCGGCATCTACTGGTACGAACTGGAAACACCTACGCACAGCGACCGCAAAAAGATGATTCTGATTGATTGAAAAGGTTGAGCGGGTTGAGCGGGTTGAGCGGGTTTGCGTATATGATTTTACGATGCATTCCTTCCCTTTCCGCTCAACCCGTTAAACCCGTTAAACCCGCTCAACCCGTTAAACCTTTTCATCTATAAAATTCATGACAATCGAAACCATGAGAAATAGAATACTAATCCTTCTCTTTTTTGCGGCGTTGTTTTCGCCTGCTGCATCCCAAGCCCAGGCATTGATTCTGAAAGCCGATTCCGTGACAGTGCCCTGCCACGATGTGGATACGTTCCTGATGCCGGTTCGCGCCGACAATTTCACGAATGTGGCCGGTTTGCAGTTCACATTTGCCTGGAATCCGGCGCATCTGGATTACGCATACATCACCAATATACATCCGACACTGATCGGCGTCGGGTTCGATACCACCACGTTTATCAGTCAGGGAAAACTCGGTTTTGCCTGGACGACTATTAGTGGCGGGGTCAGCCTTCCGAACAATACCATTCTGTTTGAAGTCGCCTTTGCCCGGCTGGGCGGCCCGGCTTCTCCGGTCACATTCACCAATGCGCCGCCTACCGATATTTTTGCCATTGACCCGATGTTCAATTCGATAGATGTGCAAACTGCACCGGGCCTGGTAACGCCGGTGGACAATGCGCCGCCTACGGTAGCCTGTCCGGCCAATGTGACACAGGAAGTGTTCGGCCCCACGCCGATCAACAACATCGGCCCTTCACCGCTGGATGACTGCTCCATCGAGAACATCGGCTGGTCGTCGGTTGGCGCTACTTCCTATAATTTCCCCAACTCACCCAACGCGAGCGGCTCAACGTTCAACCTCGGCCTTTCTACTGTAACCTACGAGGTGGAAGATTCCGGCGGCAACACCGCCACCTGTTCGTTTACCATTAATCTGACGCTTGCACCCAGCGACTCGCTGACGCTGATCGCTTCCAACGGCTCCGGCTCTTGCGGGCAGCAGGTGGTGATCAATATTTCGGTGCTCAA
>JAEUUV010000187.1 GCA_016787285.1 Saprospiraceae bacterium
GGTGGCGGTAGCCCGGGCCTTGGTCAACGACCCCGCCATCATTCTCGCCGACGAACCGACAGGTAACCTCGACACCAAAACCTCCCACGAGATCATGGCTCTTTTCGAGCAAATCCACCGCGCAGGCAACACGGTCATTCTTGTCACACACGAGGCCGATATTGCCCAGCACGCACACCGCATTGTTCGGTTGCGCGATGGCCTGGTGGAAACGGATGAAAAAAACAACCGATGAACGGATAAACCTTCCAGGTTTTGAAAACCTGGAAGGTTTACGGCGCCACCACTACCCACGCCAGAACAAGTACCGCGGTATACACGGCATACAGCCGGACATCCAGCCAGTCCCCGGTGCGTATCTCCAGACGTTTTTCCAGATACCAGATCAGGGCAATTTTTTCCCAAAAAAAGGCCAGCACCGCCGACCAGGCGACTCCGGCAAGGCCCCACCAGTTGATGAACAGAAAACCAAGTCCCACCTTCAGTGCCAGTTCGATCAGACCCACCCTCAGAATAACCCGCGAGTGCCCTTTGGCCAGTACCACGGCGTTGGGCAGCAACACCCGGCTCGCGGTGAGCAGCAGGTAGATGTTGAACAGAGGCGCCGCTGCGACGAATTCCGGGTTGAACACCACCGGGAATAACTTTTCCGAAAGAAAAAGCAGCAGGATGGTCATGGGGAACAGCAGGTGAAACAGGCGCCGTGTCCTGTGTCGGAGTTCCGCCAGGCCGGTCGATTCCTGCGTGGCGATTTGTGCCACCAGCGCCGTACCCAAAGCCGTAGCCAATGCCGTGGCCACCGGGAATTCGCGCGAACCATAGCGAAATACCGCAAAAACCGCTTCGTCCTGAAAATACCAGCCGACGAGCCAATTGTCGAAAAGCAGGACGAGGTTTCCCACCAGCAGATTGAGCACCAACGGCATGGAAAACCGCAGGTAGTTTCCCAGCAAATCGGGGCGCCATACCCACGCGCCGACCCGAAAAACCAACCAGACCGCCCACAAAAAGCGGAGCAGCCCCAGCCCCGCCAGGCACCTGATGCCGCCCTCCAGCCCGAAACCGGTCAGCACCGGCGCCACCAGCGCCACCACATACAACCCGAACGACACACTCCCCCACCCCAGCAACGCAGCGGGTTTTTCGCGCAGCAGATACACATACTCCACAGGCAAAGTGGCTAAATTGAAAAACAGGTACAAGCCGAACCAGTCCAGAAAAGGCACTCGCTCCAGTCCGGTAAACGCCGGCACAATCCATTGTTGCCCAAGCAAAATGACCGACACGACAAAGAGAGCCATTGCCGCGAAAGCGAGAAAAATATTGAACAGAAAGGCGGCGCGTTCCGGGTTTCCCAGCCGCGCATATACGGTAGGAATACCCTGCAGAAGGCCGTTTGCCCAAAAAAACGCCGCCATGCTGCCGAGGTACAGCAAGGCTTCCCAGGCGCCGATTTCCGACATGCCCATTCCGCTTTTGGCCAGCAGGATACTGGTCAGCACGACCGACCCCAGGCGCATGACCTGGTACGCTTGCAGAGCACGGGTGGTGTTAAGCACGGCGCAATGTCCGGATTAATTCTGATACACCCGCTCCCGCCACTCCTGCGGCGAAAGCCCGAACTCCTGCCGGAACACCCGCCCGAAATAACTCGGGTCGGTAAAACCCGTGTCATAAGCCACGGCAGTGATGGTAAGTGTTTCGTCCTGAAGCATTTCCTTGGCCTTGCTGAGTCGTACATACCGGATAAATTTGGTGGCGGCCAGCCCCGTGAGTGCCGACAGTTTGCGGTGCAGTTGGGAATGGCTCATAGCCATGGCCCGGCACAGTTGTTCCACGTCAAAACTGCTGTCGTCCAGGTGCGCATCCACGACCTCGCGTACCTTGCGCACGAAACGGTCTTCCTCTCCTGGCACCGGAGGCAGGTCGCGGAGCACAATGGCTCCGTCGGTCAACCCGGCAGTTGCCAAGTAGTGCTGATGAAGTTTTTGCCGCAGTTCGAGCAGTTTTCGGATGCGCAGGCGCAATTCTTCCTTGTGAAACGGTTTGGCCAAATACACATCGGCGCCATGCTCCAGGCCCTCAAGTTTGCTGTCCATATCGGCTTTGGCCGTAAGCATCACGATGGGAATATGGCTGGTGCGGGCGTCGGCACGAAGGGTACTGCATACCTCGAAACCGTCTTTGCGCGGCATCATCACGTCGGTCACGAGCAGGTCGGGAATTTGTTCGGTAGCGATTTCGATGGCTTCCTGCCCGTCTTTGGCTACGGCCAGCCGGTAGTCGCCGGCCAGACACGACGCGAGGTAAGTCACCACGTCGGGGTTGTCTTCGGCAAGCAAAATAAGCGGAACAGTGGATGGGAGACGTTGGGACGTGGCCGGTTTAACCGCCGCGGGCGTTTGAAATGCAGGGGAATGTGGTACCGCAGGCGGCATGTGCGCTTCCTGATCCTCGAAGGAGAAAGGCGGAAAAGTTTCATCCTGAAGCAGGGTTTCCGCGTTTGCTATTTTGCCGTCCGGCAAACGATGCACAGGCAGTTTTACGATAAATTCAGCCCCCTTTCCCGATTGGCTTTTGGCTGCAATGTCGCCGCCCATCAGTTTGACCAACTCTTTTGTGAGCGCCAGCCCGATCCCGGAGCCGCCGCTATGCACGGCAGCAGCAGCAAGCGGGCTTTCACCGTTGCTCTGCGCAGAAACCTGATAAAACCGGTCGAAAATATGGGGCAACTGCTCCTCCGGAATACCAATGCCGGTGTCGCGCACGCGGATGACCAATTGCGCCTCGGATGAATGCCCCTTCCGGTGCACATTCGCAGAGCGGGCGGTTTCGTTCAGGAAACGCACGTCGAGGTATACATGCCCGCCCGAAGGCGTGAACTTGGCGGCGTTGGACAGCAGGTTGCCCACCACCTGCTGCAACCGCTCGGGATCAAAGTCCATCGAAAGTGCGTCGAGATCGGAGAGGAAGTGGATTTGCACACCCTTGCCTTGGGCGTAGGAGTGAAAACTTTCCACGAGGTATTTGAGGTAACGCACCACGTCGCCCTGCTGGAGGTGGAGGGTCATTTTCCCGCTTTCCAGTTTGGCGAGGTCAAGCATTTGGTTGACGAGGTCAAGCAGGCGGGCGCTGTTGCGTTTGATCATGACCAGGCCTTCGTCCAGCCACTCGGAAGGGTTGTCTCGAATCTGGTCGGCCATACCCGATATGATGGTGAGCGGGGTGCGGAACTCGTGCGTGATATTCGTGTACAAGCGGGTTTTGACCGCGTCAAGTTCTTTTAGCCGTTCCGATTCGGCCTGAGTAAGGCGGCGATGGAGCAGAAACCGATAGGTGCCGTACGCGATTCCAAAAATCAGCAAGGCGTACGACAGGTAGGCCCACGGCGTTTGCCACCACGGAGGGCGCACCACCACCCGAAGGCTGACACCGATCCGGTTCCAGACGCCCTGGCCGTTGGCGCCCCGCACCCGGAACACGTACTCGCCGGGAGGCACATTGAAATACGTCACCTCGCCGTCGCGTAAGTCGTTGCGCCATTTTTTGTCGTAGTTCTCGAGCATAAACTCCAGGCGGTTTCCATCGGGCAAACGGTAGTCAAAACAGGCCATGTTGAAGGCAAACACATTCTGGTCATGTGCCAGGCGGATTTCCGAAGTAGCCCAAATGGGCTGGGTTAAAATTGACCCGGGGCCGGGAAGGATGGGTTCGTTGGCTAATTTGAACCCGGTGATTTGTACCACCGGCCAGGTCTGGCTTTCCTGCCGGGTCATCTTTCTGGGCAGGAAGGAATGGAAGCCGCCCTCGCCTCCGAAGAATATTTCTCCTTTTCGGTTGGTATATATGGCGAGAAAGTGAAGGGCCGGCACCTTGATTCCGAGGATGGCATCGTAGGTGTAGAAAAATTCGCTTTCCGGGTCAAACTCTACCAGAGCGCTTGCCGTAGTCAACCACAACCTGCCGTCGGGAGCCTTGGCGAGCGAGCGGATGTAGTTACTCGGGATATTGCTGTTCGTCTGGTTATACCGCTTCATTTGCCCGGTGTTCAGTTCCAACTTAAACAGGCCCTGCATCATGGTAGGCATCCAGATATTGCCTTTTTTGTCTCCAATAATCGAGCAAATGGTACCGCACTCTGCGCCGGACAGGAAGTGGGTAAACGTACCGGTGGCAGGACTGTACCGGTCGAGAAACATCGGATTGGAACTTACATCCGCAAACGGTTCGACGCCTCCACCCACCCAGATGAACCCGTTTTCGTCTTCGTGCAGGCCGAACGTCTGGTTCCCTCCGATGCTTCCGGCTACTTTGGGATCGTGCCAAAAACGCTTGAATTTGCCGGTTTTTATGTCCAGCAGGTTCAGGCCGCCACCCCAGGTCGCTACCCAATAAAACCCCTGCCGGTCTTTCAGGATATTCGTAACCATATCCGAACTCAGGCTGCTGGTGTCTTCCGGTTTGTGGCGATACCGCTTGACTACCGCATTTGTTGCAGGATCAACCAGGTAAAGTCCGGTGGATGTGCATATCCAAATCCGGCCATCTGGATCCGGCACTAATGAAAATACGGTATAGTACGGATTGCCGGGGGAACTCTCGGCATCGAGCAAAACCGGTTGCATTTGGCCGGTGGCCCGATTAAACCGGAAAATCCGGTTCGAGCCGGGGCCGCTGCCGGCCAGCCACAGATCGCCCGAGACATCTTCCAGAAAGACGTTTACATCAGGCAATAACTTTTTGGTATCAAAATACGGAAACAGTTGGGTGGTCGCCAACGCCTTCAGGACTTTGCCGCCGGTAATGCCTCCACCCATCCAGATGATGCCATCGTGCGTTTGGGTAAGGTTCCAGATAAAATTCATCGGAATACGTGAGGCGGCATTTGATTGTTCGAAATGCCGCACAGTGCCGGTTGCGGGGTCATAGATGTCAAGCCCCGACATGGAACCGATCCAAAGCCAGCCGTTTTTGTCTTCCAGAATAGACAGCACCTGCCTGAAGTCTTGTTTAGCCAACGGTACGCTGCGCAAAAACGGCGTACTCAATTTTCCGGGATTGCCCGGATCGGAAGGCAAACGGGTAAAATTCCCGGTCTGTCGATCCAGGATTTGCAAGCCGTTGTTGCCCATAGTACCCACCCAGAAATTTCCCCTGGAATCTTCGAACAAGGCACGCACCCGGTTGTCGGCAAGGCTGCGGGGGTTGGCCGGGTCGTGCAGGTAGCGGGTAAATGTTTCGGTATCGGGGTCGTATCGGTTCAGGCCGCCGGTTTTACCTTTCGGGTCTTCCGTGTCCCAGGGGAATCCACAGCCCACCCACAGAGTCCCCTGTCGGTCCACATAAAGCGAACGCACCATATTGGAACTAAGACTGCGGGAGTCGGAAGCGTTGGAAAAGAAACGTTTGCACGTACCGGTATTGGGATCCAGCCTGTTCAGACCCTTGTGTGTACCTACCCAGATAAAGCCCTGACGGTCTTCCGCTACCATCGAAACCAGGTTATCACTCAGGCTGTTCGGGTCGTCGGGATTGTGTTTGTAGCGGGTAAAACTGCCGGTAGCCTGGTCGTAGTGCGTCAGGCCCTTGCCGTAGTCGGCGATCCATAGCGTCCCGTCCCGGCCAACACAAATCCACTGCACATAGTCACCGATCAGGGAGTTTTCCTGCAAAGGATCGTGAATGAGGGTGGTCAGTTTGCGGCCGTCGTAGCGCTGAAGCCCACTCTGGGTACCGAACCATAACACACCCAGCGAATCCTGCGCGATACATTGGACATAGTTTCCCATGACATGCCCGGGCAAGTCAAATGCCTCGAACTGCGGAGAAAAATCCTGCAGGCGTTTGACCGGATATTGTGCGCTCAAGCCCGCTGTGTACAGCAGGATAAGCCCGAATGGGATAAAAAATGCAGTAGTTTTTGTCATATCACAACTTTGGATTCTTAGCCTGCTTAGACTGAAAAACAGGGCAGATCGTTGCGACCCGCCCTGCCAAATGTATGAAGTATTTCTTTCGTTGTGGGCGCCTACTTGCCTGCCATTGCGGGTGTTCCCGGGACAGCCGTTGAGTGCCGGGTAGCGCCCAAAATTACGCTGCGGATCGTGACCACCAACTCCTGATTCAGGGTGGCGGCACCCGTTTGCACGCGCAGGGTGTAAGCGCCGGGATCAATGCTCAGTGTTTTCAGGTCGAACATTTTGGCGAAAGCCTGTTTGTTGGCCACTTCCTGTTCCCAGCGGATCGTTCCATCCGGTTCAAGCAGGGAAACAGAAGTTTGATATTCCTGCAGGTTGGCCAACTGTACGCGGAGGGCGTGAGTGCCCTCCATTTCCATGCGTACCACCACGCGGCGCGTTCCGCCGGCATCAAGCAGCAATCCTCCGGGCGTGGCAACCGGGTTGGTTTCCCGGGCCATACGGATACGGCCTTCGGCATTTACACGTGTTTGGGCAGCGGCGGAAAACATAGTAAAACCGGCCAGTACCATTGCGGCGATCAAATTCAGGTGCATTTTCATAGCTTCGTAATTTTAGTTTGTGAAAACTTTATTGAAAAATTCGATGCTGCAAAGGTGACGGTGCCCTGAACTTATCGCCCCGGATTCGGGTGTCAAGGTCTGGTACATTCCTGCCAAACACCCGGACAAATCTTGCAACAATAGGACGGGTATTGCATTTACACCGCTGCCGTGCAATACCTTTGCCGACATTAAATGCACCTGTCCGTTTTGGCCCCTACTCAAATTGTTGATCTTGCAGTCAGTGTTGTACTCGGACTGATTATGTTCGGTGTTGGATTGTCGCTCACGTTCGACGATTTTACCCGGATCATACGCTACCCGAAATCGTTTTTTTCCGCATTGGGTATCCAGATGCTGGGGCTTCCGGTTATTGCGTTGCTCATAAATTTGATTGCGCCTTTGCCGGCCACCCTCAAAGTGGGTTTTCTGATTCTGAGTGCAAGCCCGGGTGGGGCGACGTCGGGCTTTCTCACCTACCTGTGGCGCGGCAATGTGGCCTTGTCCCTGTCCTTGACCTCCGTCAACAGCATACTCGCGTTGTTCTCCATTCCTTTGGTGGTAAACTTTGCCCTGCGGGTGTTCATGGGCCGGGAAACCGACCTGCACCTGCCGTTCTGGGATACGGTGCAGCAGGTTTTTTTTATCACCATTATTCCGGCGACTCTGGGCGTGGCGATGCGACACTACTTCCCCTACCAGGCTCAACTGATCAGCAAGCCGGCCAAATATGTCATGCTGGTATTGCTGGCGGTTGTCTTTTTGGTGAAAATGTTTGCCAGCGAAAGCCAGGGCGGCGCCGGACTGACCTGGGAAGACTTTTTTCAGATTACCCCCGTAGCCCTGATTCAAAATGCGGCCTGCCTGTTCACCGGGTACTTTTTTTTGCAGTACATGAAGCAGCCGCATCCGTCGCGCCTGACCGCCGCTATCGAATGCGGTGTGCAAAACACGACCTTAGCCTTCCTCATCGCAAGCGTTATGCTCGGCAATCAGGAAATGGTCAAACCGGCGCTGGTGTATTCCCTGTTTTCATTCTGGACCGCCTGCCTGTTCGCTTTCATCTCCAACCGGATCGCAAGCGGCAGCCGGTAATTGGAGTTTCCGCGGCAACTGTCGCCCAGTAGCCGAGTTTAGCCCCCGATTCAACATCCCTCCGACGCCATTGCTGTTTTCTGGCAGCATACCTTTGCGCCTTACTTTCTTGCTATTGCTCACCAACACTTCGTTTCCACGTTTCATGAAACTTGTTCAATTGCTGCTTTTGCCTGCTGTGCTCCTGACAGGCGCCAATCTTCTTTGCGCTCAAGATTTTAACATCCAATTTCGCGGCACCCTGGATTACCCCGGCCAAACCTTGGCCAACATTTGCGGTTACGCAAAAAACGGCAAGGAATACGCACTTGTCGGCGCGTCCAAAGGCTTGTCCATCGTAGATGTGACGAATCCGGCCAATCCGGTACAAATTGTTCAGATACCCGGGCCGGATAACTTGTGGAAAGAAATCAAAGTCTATCAGCATTACGCATACGTCACATCCGAAGGCGGCGGCGGCGTGCAAATTGTGGACCTCGGCAAGTTGCCGAACCCCAACCTCGATTACCACAATTACACCGGAACAGGAGAAATTGCAGGCCAGTTGAATGAAATCCACGCCTTGCACATTGACGAAACAACCGGTTTCCTGTACACATACGGCGGCAATTTCAGCAGCGCCCGGGTACATGACCTGAATGCCGACCCCTACAACCCGGAGTACGTGGGCAAGTTTGACCAACTCGGCTACATCCACGACGGCTACGTGGACAACGATACGCTCTACGCCTGCCACATCAATGCCGGCATCATGTCCATCGTGGACATGCGGGACAAAGCCAACCCGATCCTGCTCGGCTCGGTGGAAACGCCCAGTCGTTTTGCGCACAATTCCTGGTTGCTCAGCAACCGCACCACCGTGCTCACCACCGACGAGCGCGTACCGTCTTTCCTGACTGCTTACGACGTGAGCGATCCCGGCGACATCCGCGAACTGGATCGCTTTTCCACCAACGACGGCTACGGTTCCATCGGGCACAACACGCATATTCTGAACGACTGGGCCATTACCTCCTGGTACACCGACGGGCTGAATATTGTAGATGCGCACCGCCCCGAAAACCTGGTCATGGTGGGCCAATACGACACCTGGCCGGCCGCCGGAGCCAATTTTGACGGGTGCTGGGGTGTATATCCGTACCTGCCTTCCGGAAATCTGATCGCCACCAATATCCCCAACACCAATGGCGGTACCGGCAGGCTTTTCGTACTGACACCCACCTACCAGCGCGCCTGCTACCTCGAAGGCCGCATCCTGGACGGATGCACCGGACAACCACTCGCCGGTGTGGAAATTAAATTTAACGGTAGCGGCAGCACACCGGTGAAGGTTTCCAGAAACAACGGAATTTACAAAAGCGGTCAGGCGCAATCGGGACCGGCTACCGTAATTGTCAGTAAAGACGGCTATATCACTCAATTTGTGAATGTAACGCTCGTACCAGAACAGGTAGTCGAACTAAACATTACGCTTGAGCCGACTACAGCATTCGACGTGAGCGGTCAGGCTGTGGATCAAATATCCGGAGCAGTCCTGGCCAACAAAAACCTTACACTTACCAGCCCGACTCAGACCTATCAGGTTCAAACGGACAACAACGGCACATTCGCTATCCCCTGCATGGGTGGCGGAAACTACCGGGTCGGAGCCTGGGGGTATCGGGTAACAGATGCCACTATCGCCAACGACGGTTTGGTTACGATCCCCTTTGAGGCCGCATACTACGACGACTTCGAGCTTGATCTGGGCTGGAGCAAAACCGCCACGGCGGCCTCAGGCTTCTGGCAATTGGGCAAACCCGTACGCACGACTTTCCAAAACAACATCAGCAACCCGGAAAGCGATGTGGACTTTGACAACAACGAACAGTGCTATGTGACCGGCAATACCGGCGGACAAGCCGGAGCCGATGATGTGGACGACGGAGCCGTGACCCTTTCCACGCCACCCATGCAACTGGCCGCCTACGCCGATGCCAAACTGACTTTCCGGTACTGGTTTTTCAACGCAGGAGGCACCGGAAATCCCAATGATAAATTTGAAGTGCTGGTAACCAACGGCCAACAAACCGTTACGGTGTTCACACAATCCGACTCCGAAAGCAGTTGGCGCGCTTCGGGCGATATTCACCTGAAAGATTACCTGCCGCTCACCGACAACTTGCGCGTGCTTTTCGTAGCCTTCGATGCCAACCCGGGGCATATTGTCGAGGCTGCCGTGGATGCATTTGAGGTTGTGCCGGGAGTTGTCTCGGCGCCGGAGCCGGATGCGTCTGCCGCGCTTGTGCTCACACCGAACCCAAGCAGCGATGTATTTCAGTTGCGGTACGAGTGGCCGACAGTCCAAAACGCAACGCTGGAAGTGCGCAACCTGCTTGGCCAAACAATGCTCGTGCAGCCGTTGGGCGCCAATAGCGGAACCGTTCGTTTCGGGCAGGAGCTGTCGGCGGGCGTGTATCTGGTTCAGTTGCGTTCCGAAGGCAGGATGAGTTCTGTGGCCAAGGTGGTTAAGACCAAAGGGTAAATTATTTTTGGCCGGCGCCCGGGTTGGCAATTGTGCTGCACAAAACATACTTTTGCAGTGGCTCAATGCACTTTTAGCAGCCTTGAAATATGACAGCGACCATTCCTCTTCGCAAGCATTGGACATTCGAGCAACTCGCCATGGAGTTCGGCCCGATTGAATTGCAGCGCCCCTTGTCGAAAGAAGCGTTCATCCAATTGGCAGAACAGTATCCCGACTTGCGAATGGAACGCGAACCCAACGGAATAACCACCATTATGTCACCAGTAAAAAGAGGTACCAGCCGTCGCGAAAATCAACTCTTGTTTCAACTTATCCTCTGGGATACTGCAATTGGGAAAGGTGAAACGCACAGCCCTAACGGCACATACGACCTGCCTAACGGCGCCACCAAAATGCCGGATGTATCCTGGATTTCGCCTGAACGCCTGGCGGAAGGCCCGAACGATGAAGAAAGTTTTATCCAGATTGTGCCGGACTTTGTCGCGGAGATACGCTCTTCGTCCGACCGCCTCGGCAAGTTAAAGGAAAAAATGACGGATACCTGGATGGCCAACGGCGTTCGGCTGGCTTGGTTGATAGACCCTTATGAGGAAAAAGCCTACATCTACCGTCAGGGCGAAAAAGAACCGACTACCGTCGAGGGTTTTAGTGAAAAAACCCTCGACGGCGAGTCGGTGATGCCCGGCTTCACGCTGCCGCTCGACACGATGAAGCGGAAGATTTAAATCAATTTTTGACTTTGATCACCGGCTTCAGAATGTACGTTCCGTTCCCGTTTTTCACAATGGATTGCTCGGCATCAAAGTCAAGCGTGAGCGAGTCAAGCGAGATTGCCAGGCTCTTGTCCACCTTGATTTTCAAGCCCGATTGCTCGGCACTTGGCGTTTCCAGGTTGTAAACCACGCTGTCCACCATCACGGTATTGTTCGAGCCAAGCACCAGGCGAACTTCCTTCAGCACATCGGTAGAGATGGAGCCGGAAGCAAGCAAGGTATCCACACCATTTTGGAAATCAAGCAGGTTGTAAATGCCCGCATTGGTCGGCAGGGTCTGCCATTTGCTGGTGTCTTTGGCCAGTTTGAGCACAACTTCCTGAATGTCCACATTGACCTGCTGGAAATCGCCCGGACCGTCTGTCAGGCGAATGCGCAGGGTGGTAGAGTCTTCGTCCTTGCTGCATGCCCACACGGCCAATGCAAGGAAAAGGGAAAACCATACGATCGGGTACTTTTTCATAAAACTGCGGATTTTGAAATGTGAAAGGATGCATTAAAACGGGGGGTGCCGCAAAAGTCACGGATTATTATCGGTGATCTTTCAGGGTAAATACCCAAAAAAAGCAGCGGCGCAAAACGGCTGACAGTTCCGTTTTGCGCCGCTGCGCTGCAATGATGAGGCCGATTGTTACGGATTCGGCACTACGGCATCCGGATAGTCGAATACCGACGAAGGCGTTTTTTTGCCGAATATTTCCTCCCGCGTACGGTACGGCACCTTGGTGAGCATGGCGATCAGACGGTCGCGCTCCACTTCGAATTCTTCCAGCAAAGCGCCCTTGATCGGATCGGGTTGTGGCAGGTTGAGGCGCAGGTGATCCACCTGCTTGCCGTTTTTCCAAAAGCGGAAACATACATGCGGGCCGGTCGCCAGGCCGGTGGAGCCGACATAACCAATGGTTTGCCCTTGTGCCACACGAGCGCCCGGGCGCATGCCTTTGGCAAATCCGCTCATGTGCAGGTACTGGGTTTCGTAGTTGCCGTTGTGGCGAATCTTGACAAACTTGCCGTTGCCGCCGCGCTGCGTGGCTTCCACTACGGTACCTTCCGCCACAGCAATGATCGGAGTGCCGTGCGGAGCAGCGTAGTCGGTACCGAAGTGCGGACGGTTGTAACCGAGCACAGGGTGCATCCGCTTGAGGCTGTAGCGGCTGGAAATCCGGCTGAATTTGACCGGGGCTTTCAGGAATGCCTTGCGGGCAGGGCGTCCGTCGAAATCGTAGTAGTCGTTTTTTTCGCCTTCTTTTTTGAAATGGAATGCGAACGACTCCTTGCCGTCGCGCTCGTACACGGCGGCGATAATTTTGCCGGTACCGACTTCTTCACCTTCCACGATGTGCTGCTCGTACACGACCTTGAACCGGTCGCCCACCTTTTGATGGTAAAAGTCTACAGAAGAGGCGAGCACATCAATCATGCCGTCGGCAAGGTTGTCGTTCAGGCCGTTGTCGGTGAGGGCTTGCCAGAAATTGGTTTCCAGTACACCGGACGCTGCGCGAATTTCGGTAACGACATGGCGTTTGACCAACTCTACTTTGTGTGGCGTTTCCAGTTGGAACACCACGTACTCGTACGGCGAGGGTTCGTAGATCAGCGCATTCGGCACGCCGGCGCCTTCCCGGGTCAGGAAGTACAGTTTTTTTCCCATACGCATGGACGTGATGTTGAAAACCCCTTTGGCATTTTCGACCAGCGTGGCCACCACAGGGTACGCAAGTCCTTTCTTTACCAGCAGGTCGCCGAGAATATCCCCCCGGCGTAGTTCGGCATCCGACAGTTGAAATTCGTCCATGGAAAAACCCCAACGCATGTTTTCCGGAACAACCGGAAGGGCGTCAAGTTCGGGCTGTGCAAATACGAGCGCGGCGGCCTGACGGGTTTTGGAGAGGTCGAGGGTGGTGGTGATTATAGCGGCGCTGGTGGCAATGGTTCCGGCAATTATCCAGTTTCGATAGGGGGAGATCCGGAACTTGCGCAGCCAGCGCTGCGGCTTTAGGTCGTCAATACTCACAAGTAGAATCAGGTTTAGCGATTGTCAGAGAATAGCGGGGCCGGGGCAAATGTAGAATTGCATTTGGATTTTGCGGTACTTTTGGTCGCAAGTTTAACCAAACAGTTTTTTGCCGGTCGCACAACCCTTGCATTTTTTCGCTGTTTGAACACCCATACCAGCCTGTTTCAATGTCCAGATTTTTTCCCTTTTTTTTCCTGCTCCTTTCCGCCTCCCTGCACGCCCAGCAAAGCACCTTCGACACCGACAACGAAAACTGGGGGGCCTCGGGCGACCCGCTCAGTACCATAGCCGTTTGGCAAGCTACCGGCGGTATTCCCGGCGGCCATATCCGTGTGACCGATGCCGCCACGGGCGGAACCTGGTACTTCGAAGCGCCTCCCAAATTCCGGGGAAACAAGTGCGATGCCTACGACCGCTACCTCCGCTGGGATCAATACACCAGCGATACCACCAACGCACAACCATTCGGCGGACGCCCCGACGTAATGATCGAAGGCGCCGGTCTGACCCTGGTTTTCGACAATGCCCAAAACCCGCAACTCACCTGGACGCACTACGACATCCTGCTGCGCGAAGACGCAGGCTGGCGGCTCAACGATATCACCGGCCCCGTGCCGACCCAGGCTGAATTCCGGGCCGCACTAGCCGGAATTACCGCCCTGCGCATCCGAGGCGAATACCGTTCGCAGGCCGACATCGGTGGTCTCGACAACGTGGTGCTCGAAAGTAATTTCCGTTTCGACCTCGACGGTGACGACAGTTCACTCGTGTTCGACGACGGTTTTGCTACCGACACGCTTTGCGATCCATACAGCCCGGTTATTGATCTGGATGCCGTTCTTTTTTCAGAAAAACCCGTGGATTCCATCGTGTTGAGGCTCCTACTGACCTCGGACGGAGCCGCCGAATCGCTCGAAATTGTCGGTGTCGTGCCGGCCACGCTGATGGTCTCGCAACCTGCTCCCGGCTGGCTGACGCTGAAAAACAACGGCCCCGCCACGTTGGCCGACTTCATAGCCGGGCTGCAAGCCCTGCGATACACCAACACAGCACCTACCCCAACCCGCGGCGAACGTTTCGTAGCCGTCCGGCTTTACGGCGAATGCGGCGACATGGGTGTGCGCTATGCGTACCTGCGCGTTTTTCCGGCCGGGGATGCAGGCATTTCCGGCGACACCACCATTTGCGCGGGCGGCCCGACGGTCAATTTGCTGTCGGCAATTGGCGGAACGCCCGAGTCCACCGGATACTGGCAGCCCAATCTGCCGGGAGGACTCTTCAAAGCAGGCATGGATGCGCCGGGCTTGTACCGATACATCGTGCCGGGCGCCGGCAATTGCCCGGGCGATACGGCAACCGTCGCCGTAGCAGTTGAGCAAGCATTGCAACTGCCCGCCGACACTACGCTTTGTTACGGGGAAAGTGTGCTGCTTACAGTGCCAACCGGCTTGATCTCCTGGGAGTGGAGTGATGGAAGTCGGGAGTTTTTTCTGGAAATTAACGAGCCGGGGGTTATTTCCTTGGCTGGAGAAACCGCACATTGTAACCTCACCGACAGCATTGTTGTCTCTTTCGTCACATGCAAGGCCTGTCCGTTTTACGCGCCCAATGTTTTTTCCCCAAATGACGACGGTTGGAACGATGTTTGGCAAGTGTTTCTGCCCTGCCTGTGGCAACGTTTCGACCTCCAGATTTTCGATCGTTGGGGAAATCTCGTATTCAAAGCAGAGGCCCCTGAACAGGTCTGGAATGGCAAATCGAAAGGAATGCCGGTACCGCCCGGTGTATATGCCTGGCGCCTCGAATGGGTCGGCGAACTACTGGGCGAGTCAAAAACCAATCGCGAACACGGCAGCATAACGATCATCCGGTAAGCCGGTCAACACTTAAAACACCTGTCAGCATGAACATTCAGGAAGCACAGCAAAAAGTCTTGCAGCACGATCAGGCTCGTGGCTGGGACTACTTCCATCCGCTCGAAATTTTTGCCAACATGAATGAGGAAATGGCAGAAATCTGGCAAAAAATTGCCTGGGTAAACGACGCAGAAAAACAAGAGCGCGCCAAACTGCGAGCCGATGAAATCGAATTCGATATCGGCGACCTGTTGCATCTGGTACTCAAATTGGCCAACCAGTTTGACGTAGATGCCGAAAGGGGTCTGGAGCGCGTACTCGAAAAATTCGGCAAGGAGCATCCCCCTGTCCGGTAACCTTGTCCCTTTCAGGCCCTTTTACACTTTTTTATACTTTTTTACACTTGGCGTGCTCCCGTCCGGGAGGCTCGAATGACTTTTGCCCGGCAAAACAACGACTGTCTAATCAAACAAAACATGACCGACCTGAAGGTTACCGTGCGCAAAATAGCCGTATGCGGCGTCAGCAACCGCGCCATCAAACTTTTTATCGGGCCGCTCGCCCAACGCCCCCACAGCCCGGTGCGCATAGCCGCCCTGCTTGACCCCGACCCGCTCCGTTTCGAAGTGTGCAAACGCCGTCACCCCGAGCACGCGCATTTACCTTGCTATCGCGACGCAGATTTTCAGACTATGCTTGCCGAGGTGCAGCCCGATGCCTTGTATATCAGCGGCATTGACAGTACCCACACGCCCTACATCCTTGCCGGGCTAAAAGCCGGGCTTGATGTGGTGGTCGAAAAACCTATGGTGACAACCTGGACCGATTGCCTGCGTGTTTTGGAGGCGGAACGTACCAGCACCGGCAAGGTGCATGTAGCCTTCAATTTCCGCTACGCTCCCCTGCACCGGACTATCAAAAACCTGCTCCGCGAGAACCGGATCGGAAAAGTATTGCAGGTCAACATGGAATACTTCCTCGACCCATTCCACGGCGCGAGTTATTTCAAACGCTGGCATCGCCAACGGGCCAATTCCGGCGGACTGGCCGTACACAAGGCTTGCCACCACTTCGACCTCATCGGTTGGTGGCTCGAACAGGCACCCAGACAGGTTTCGGCTTTTGGCGCCCTGAATTATTACGGCCCCGATTCGGAGCACAAGCCTGTCCACGCCGCTCCGGGTTTGCACTGTTCCGATTGTACGGCCCGCCCCTCCTGCCGCTACGACCAGTTTCATAAAAAACACCTTGATACTGCCGACAAAGACGGGTACACCGGTGTTCGCAACGGTCAGGAATACGGAACATATCGGCCGGATGCCTGTGTTTTTGACCCCGCTATCGACATTGAAGACACCTACGTGGCGGCTGTCCGGTTCGACGGCGGCGCCATGCTTTCCTACTCCCTGAACTTTTCCGCCCCTTTCGAGGGCTACCGCCTGAGTATAACCGGAACGCAAGGGCGCCTCGAAACGCAGGTTTTTTTGCACACCCAACGCATAGATGCCTCCGTACCGAAAGGGCATACGGTTCAGATATTCGGCTTGTTTGGCGGCATGGAAACGATTGACGTGCCGGTCGAAAACGGCGGCCACCTCGGCGGCGATGCCGGTTTGCTGCGCGACCTGACCACCCTGAACGCCTGCTACGATACAGACTCGATTCTTGCCGGAGCACGCGAAGGCGCCATTTCAGTGGCTGTCGGCGATGCCATCAACCGATCCATTCTGGAGCAAAAAATCATCACCATCCCTTCAATCTCCTGATTTCTCTTCTTCTATCCAACATGCTGAAACCCGTTATCCGCACCCAAAACGGCCAAACCACTACCCTTCCCGCCTTTACGATCGACGTAACAGGCTCCACTGGTTATGACATCCGAACCGAACGTTTTGAACTTCAGCAGGGCCGCATCGTCCGGTGTCTCCCGGAAGATGCACTGCCCGATTTGTACGTCACAGCCGGACTGATTAACTGCCACCTGCACTGGCTGATGCTCGGCGGCACGTCGTTCCCCGATCTGGTGGACACCATTAAAAACCGCCCCGACGAGGTACTGGAGCAAGCCCTGGAAAATGCCGCCCGATCCCTGCGAAACGGCATTACCAGTTGTTGCGACAAAGGCGCGCCCAGTTATACCACCCGCCGCATTTACGAAGGTATCGAAGCCGCCCGCAGCAACGGCAAGGCGATTACCAAAACCCAGTATTCTCCCTACATGCTGGTGGTTTCCAATGCTTTCGCCGAAGACTGGTGCGTGCATGTGGAAACGGAAGCCGACCTGGAATGGGTAAAAAAAGAGTGGGCCGAAACAGGGGCCGGCATTGTAAAAATGATCCCCGAATCGAACTTCTTTCCCGAGCCGCCGCATTTCAAATGGGTGTTCGACCATGCGCTGTTTGCCAAAGCCCGGGCTTATGCACAGGAAAAGGGGCTGATTTTTTCCATACATGGCAAAGGCGTGGAGTCTATCGAAACCGGTATTCAGGCCCGGGTGGATTCCATCGAACACGGCCTGCAAGCCACGCCCGAACACCTGCGCCAAATGCAGGCACTGGGCATTTTTCTCGGGCCAACCCTCGAAGGATTTGAGTGCCGGCTGAATTGGTCGCATGCGCACGGCAAAAACCTCGTGATGGCCGAATATGAGTGGGAAAAATCCACAGCGCTTATACGTACGGCCGCCGTCCTGAACGAGGGCAAGCCGTTCCCGAACCTGATTTTTGCCAACGATGCCGGCAGTTTCAACACCCCGCACGGCACCTTGCGCGAATTGTACCTGCTACGCCAGTGTGGCTATTCACCCGAGGATGTGCTGCGTATCGCCACGATCAACGGCGCAACGTTCATGCGGAAACAAACCGAAATCGGACAATTGGCGCCCGGTTTTGCCGCCGACATGATTTATTGGACCAAAAATCCGCTTGCCCTGGAACCGGAAGAATGGGCCAACCTGACCGATTACATCGCCGCCGTCGTCAGCGACGGCCAAGTGGTACACCTGAACTGATGCCAATTGCACCCGCCGCCGACAAATCGGTTGAACTCCTCGCCGGCCCCCTTGCACACGATCGCTATGCGCGCCTGGCACTCGCCCGACAGGTTGCCGAGCGCACTGCAGCGAATTTCGGGGCGGATTTGTTGTTCTGCGCACTGTACGGCTCCGTCGCCCGTGAAACCGACGGCCCGTTCTCGGATGTGGAACTGTTCTGTGCCTGCCGTTCGGGCGACACGCCCTGTAGGGTGTATGAGTGGATCGAGGCCGGAATCAAAATAAAACTGCGGGTGTACACCGAAGCCGGCCTGATCGCAGAAACGGCCGCCGTAGATACCGAATGGCCACTCAGCCACAACAAAATTTTTTACCACAACCTGCTTGCCGGTAGCCCGGCCCTCCTTGCCGAACTCAGGGAACTGGCCACAAGCGCCGACGAGGCCGCGTTTGCATATACAATCACCCATGTTTACCTGGCCGAAGTGTATGAACTGACGGCTAAATTGTACAACCTCCGCCATCTCGCCGAGGTCGCCGACAAGGGTGCGGCACCCGTGTTGCTAAAATTGCTGGAACATGTTGCGATCATCCTCGGCATGGCCGAACGCCGGTGTTTTTCCACCCGCCAACTCATGTTGAGCGAGGCAGCAGGCTGGAACATCCTGCCCGGCGCCTTTCCCCAACTCTGCCGGCTTGCCCTGTCGGGCAATTTTGTCGAAGGCAACAAGGCGGATGGGTTGGTAGAGCAGTTGTGGTCGGAACTGGGCGCATTTTTGCAGCAGCGGGATTTACTCCAGACATCCGCTATTTCCGGTTTTTATTAATAAAGAACATGCGACTAACCGGCTTTTTCGACCTCCAGATCAACGGCTATCTCGGCGTTGATTTTTCTGCGCCAGATCTGAATTCCGTGGCACTTGGCCGGGCATTCGAGGCTATTGTCACCGGCGGAACAGTCGGTTTTTTGCCTACCGTCATTACTTCTACACCGGAAGTATATGCCCGAAATCTGCCCTTGCTGGCAAAGGCAATGGACACGGTGCCGGGCGGACGGCACGCGCCGGGCATCCACCTCGAAGGGCCTTTTCTCTGCGCGGAGCCGGGCTACATCGGCGCCCACAATCCGGCGCACACACAAGCGCCCGATCCGCGTTACCTGAGTCATTTGCAAACTCTGTCCGAAGGAAAAATCCGGGCAATGACTATGGCTGCCGGACTGCCGGGCGACGCCGAACTGGTCGCCGCCGCTACCGAAATGGGCATCCGGGTATTTCTCGGACACCAGCGCTGCCACACTTCCGATCTGGAACGTATGGCCCGGGCGGGCGCTGTGGCGCTTACACACCTCGGAAACGGCCTGCCGAACGACCTGAACCGCTTCGAAAATCCGCTGTGGGCAGGCCTCGTGACCGACAGCCTCGCAGCCATGCTCATCGCCGACGGCCACCACGTTCGAGACGACCTTATTCGCATCATTTTAAAAATGAAGGGCCGGGAGAATCTTGTACTGGTCAGCGATTCATCCCCGGTTGCCGGACTGCCGCCTGGGCGCTACTTTGCCCTCGGGAATAACGTAGTACTTGAGCCTTCGGGGTACTTGTTTGCAGAAGGCAAAAACTCCCTGGCAGGATCCTCGGCCAATATGTTGCACTGCGCCAACTACCTCGCCGGACTCGGTCTTTTGCAACCGGAGGAAATTGCCGAGGCCGCATTTTACCGCCCGCTTCACCTCATCGGCCTGGTGCCGAACGATATTCCCGCAGGCCCAGCCGAGGTGTTGTACAATCGGGAAACCGGGCAATTTGAACTTGAAACCACACACTAAAAACAACGGCTTATGCGCCAGATTCTAAAAATACACCCCAACGACAACATCATTGTAGCCCTTCAGGACCTTAATGCCGGCGAGCGAGTAGGGCTGGACGGCGTCTCTTACCTGACGGCGGAGGCCATACCGGCCAAACACAAGTTTGCAGCGCTGGATTTTGCCGAAGGCGACCCGATCATCATGTACGGCGTACTTGTGGGCAGGGCCGGCAAACCCATTCCAGCCGGCGCCCGCATCAACCAGGAAAATGTGTCGCACGCTGCCGGTTCGTATCGAATCGAAACCGGACGAACAAACTGGCACAGGCCGGATGTTACCCGGTTTCAAAACCGAACGTTCAACGGGTATCACCGGGCCGACGGTAAGGTCGGCACACGGAACTACTGGTTGGTCGTTCCATTGGTATTTTGCGAAAACCGGAACATTGACGTGCTACGCGATGCGCTGCTGGAGCCCTTGGGCTACCTGTCGGGCAGGCAATTCGGGGTGGATATGCCGCAGTTAATTGATCTTTTCCTCCGGGGCGCCACGGAAGACGACATTCTGCAGGCCGATGTGTTGCAGACAAGCGCCGAGCGCGGGCGCAGCCGTTTATTTCCACAGGTGGACGGCATCAAGTTCCTGACGCACGAAGGTGGCTGTGGCGGCACACGCAGCGACTCGGACTCCCTGTGCCGTTTGTTGGCCGGGTATATTCTGAACCCCAATGTAGCGGGCGCTACGGTGCTGAGTCTGGGTTGTCAATACACTCAAATGCAACTGCTGAAAGAAGCCATTCACGCCTTCGACCCTGGGTTCAGCAAGCCCCTGTACATGCTGGAGCAACAAAAGAGCAAGTCGGAACGGGAGTTTATCGGCGAAGCCGTGAAAAAAACCTTTGCCGGACTAATGAAGGCCAATTGCACAGAACGGCGCCCGGCCCCCCTGAACAAACTCGTTCTGGGGCTGGAATGCGGCGCTTCAGACGGATTTTCGGGTATTTCCGCCAATCCGGCACTCGGGCATACTTCCGATATGCTTGTGGCTATGGGCGGCGCGACCATTCTTTCCGAATTTCCCGAATTGCACGGTGCCGAGCAGGACCTCATCCACCGCTGCGTCCGCCTTGACCTGGCCGAAAAATTTGCCAATCTGATGGAGACTTACAACAACCGGGCAAAAGCAGCAGGCTCGGGGTTCGACATGAATCCTTCGCCCGGCAATGTGCGCGACGGACTGATAACCGACGCCATGAAATCGGCCGGCGCAGCCCAAAAAGGTGGTATTTCTCCGGTGAGGGATGTACTTGATTACACCGAACAGGTTGTGCATCCGGGTTTGAATTTACTTTGTACACCCGGCCACGACGTGGAAAGCACAACCGCTCTCGCCGGCTCGGGGGCAAACCTCATCGTTTTCACCACCGGCCTCGGCACACCTACCGGAAACCCGGTGACACCAACCGTAAAAATGGCTTCCAATACGGCGCTTGCCCGACGCATGCCCGACCTGATTGACTTCGATGCAGGCGGCATCATTTCCGGCGAAGCCGGGATAGAATCCACAGGAAGCGATCTGCTCGAGTACCTCATTCGGGTGGCGAACGGCGAGCACACCTGCGCCGAACGGCTCGGGCACGACGAGTTTATTCCGTGGAAACGCGGACTTTCGTTGTGAATTTTTACTCCTCTGCCTTCACCCGATACACGCCGCTATCAAGTCGTTTTTTCACAAATTCAAAATATTCGGGCACGATCTCGAAGCCCACGTACTGCCGGCCCTCCAGCCGGCTGACCACGGCAACCTGTCCGGAACCGAGAAACGGGTCGAGCACCACATCGCCTGGTTGACTGCTGTAGGCCAGTATTTTTCGGATGATCTCGGCGGGTAATTTGGTTGGGGTTTTTACGTCGCCGGTCCAGTATTCGCGCGGGATATTCCATACATCCTCCTTGTCTTTGTAGTGGGCGCTGCCACCGTCGGAGTGTTGGGCATCCTTATCGAAGCGGGCGTAAGGGAAAAAACGGCGCTTTTTATCGTCCACGCAGGCAAACAGGATGTGGTAGTGTGAGGTGACGTACTTGCGCGTGGTGACGAGGCCAAACTGGTATTTCCAGACGAGGTGATTGATGAGCGTAAACTCCTGTTCGTCAAGCGCGATCAGCAGATCTTTCAGGTAGTTCCAGCCGGAAAAAATGTACAGGCTTCCGCCAGGTTTCAGCACACGTTTCACTTCGGCGAGCCAGGCGCGGGTAAACTGGAGGTAGTCGCCTCCTTTTACCTCGTTATAGCCCTCCAGCACGCGGTTGCCCTTGCGGTTGTAGTTCCCGCGTTTTGCCTGAAATTCAATACCGAACGGCGGGTCGGTAATGACCAGGTCTACACTTGCATCCGGCAAGTGGCGCGCCATTCCGGCAATGCAGTCTTCGTTGAAAATGATGTTCATTGCGGGCGGCAACATTCGGGAAAAAGCCGCGCATCGCCTAACAAGTGCCCAAAAAAGAAAAAAGGCCGGCGGGCCATTTGCCCGTCCGACCTGATCCGTATGTGTTTATTTGTTTGAGTTTCAGAGCAGTCCCTTCGACCCTTGCTTGGTCAGGTACTCTGTTTGTGTGGATCCGATGAGAATTTTGTACTTGCCGGCAGCCAGGCCCGACACGTCGAGCGACCAGTCTTCCGTCTCGGAGGTGAACACTTTTTGCAGGACCACTTTGCCGGTGTTGTTGTACACCTGCACCGGGATGTGGTCTACCGGCAAATCATCGGGCAGCAGCCAGACTTTTTCCTGCGTGACCACCACCTCAATGTACGGGTGTTGCGTGTCGGTGTTCGCCGTGGATGTCTGCGCCCAATGGGCAGCGTTTATACCCAGCAGCAGGGCAATCATCAAAAAGAGTTTTGTTTTCATAGCTCAATATTATTAGTGTGTTTTTGTTCGGCCATACAGACACCAGCCCCGCCACCGGGGTTGCAGCCCCGATGCTCGTTCTCGATCAAACAAACGAATTGCCGGGTCAGCGTTCATTTTTCTCCCCTCAACGGTTTTTTGATCAAAGTGCCGGGCAACAAACAAAACGAAATGCTGAGGTTATCTTTGCTGCCGCTTTTTAACAAATTACTGCCATGCTCGTCTTCCGTATTCTGCTTTTAATCGCCGTACTGCCCCTTTCCCTTGCAGCCCAACACCACGCCCGCCTGTATGTGCCGCCTGCCGACCCTCTTGTGCAGAAAAACCTGGCGGAATGGCAGGATTTGAAATTTGGCCTGCTGATGCATTGGGGGACGTACAGCCAGTGGGGCATTGTGGAAAGTTGGAGCCTCTGCCCCGAAGATGAGGGCTGGTGCGAACGCCGCGGCCCGCATGCCGGCGACTGGTACACCTATAAAAAGGCCTATGAAAACCTGCAAACGACGTTCAACCCCGTGCAGTTTGATCCGGAGAAATGGGCGAAAGCCGCACAGGCTGCAGGTATGCGTTACATGGTGTTCACGACGAAACACCACGACGGTTTTTGTATGTTCGACACCCGGCAAACGGACTACAAAATCACCGACACACACTGCCCGTTTTCGCAAAACCCGCGGGCCAATGTGGCGCGGGAAATCTTTGGTGCGTTTCGCACAAAGGGTTTCAAGGTAGGCGCCTACTTTTCCAAACCCGACTGGCACAGTCCGGACTTTTGGTGGCCGTATTTCCCGCCGAAAGACCGGAACATCAGTTACGACCTGAAAAAATACCCGGAGCGGTACCAGCGCTTTCGCGACTTCACGTTCAACCAGTTGCAGGAACTTTGTACCGACTATGGCCGCCTCGACCTGCTCTGGCTCGACGGAGCCTGGGTGCGGCCTGCCGCCACCATTGACCGCTCGGAATCGTGGCAGCGCGGCATCCCGGAGGGCCAGGATGTGGACATGCCACGGATCGCCGCTATGGCTAGACGGCAACAACCCGGCATTATGATCGTGGACCGCTGGATTCCCGGTGAATTCGAAAATTACCTGACCCCGGAGCAGGGTATTCCCGCCGAACCACTCGGAGTACCTTGGGAAACCTGCATGACGATGGGCGATTCCTGGTCGTTTGTGACCAAAGAAAATTACAAAAATTCGCGACGGCTGGTGCATACCCTTTGCGATATCGTCAGCAAAGGCGGGAATCTGTTGCTCAATATAGCGCCCGGCCCTGACGGCGCCTGGCACCCCGAGGCGTACGAGCGCCTTGATTCCATCGGCAAGTGGATGGTCATGAACAGCACTGCCATATACGGGACAAAAACGCCCGAAAGCGGCGTTTTCAGGCAGGAAAACGTTGTGTTCACACAAAAAGGGAACACGTTGTATGCAATTTACCTGTGGAATGAAAACATGGAAAACGCCCCGAAAGAACTGGTTTTGACCGGCATTGTCCCGGTAAAGGGCAGTACTGTCCGGTTGCTCGGCTACACCGAACCGCTCCGATGGACCGCTGCCGGAACCGACGTGCGCATCACGTTGCCGCCCTCGAAAAAACCGGGCAAAGGCCCCGAAGATTTTGCCTGGGTTTTTGAATTGTCGCTCCGGTAAATCGCCCGACGGCAGAAAGCCCGAAACTTTCCAATCCGAAACCAGCAAACCATTCCGGCACAAACTTGTTACTTTTGCTTCGCAATACAAATCCCGCTTGGCTTATGCTCAATAACTGGCTCAAAGACATGGTAGAACGGCATGCGTTCGGCGCCTGCCAATACCTTGGCGAAAAAATGCACCTGGCCCCTACAGTCGTGCGCAAGTACTTCATTTACACTTCATTTATCACAATGGGGTCGCCGTTGGTCCTCTATCTGGCAGTAGCATTTTGGGTGAATATCCGCCGTTATATCCGGCGGGGCCGTAGTGTGTTGTGGGAGTAGTCATTTCTAAAAACATGAGCCATCCCGAATTTTGGACAAATCCGGAATGGCTCATGCTCGCCTCTATCTAAAAAAACAGTTCCGGGTAATGAACAACGGCTTCACTCTCACGGCAGCCGCTGTACCACTACCTTATGAGTTACACTACCGGACTGCGTTTGCAGCCGAACCGTGTACACCCCCGAACTAAGCCATTCTCCCGAACCGGAGCGTCCATTCCAGATCACCGTGTTGGAGCCGGACTGCGCCGACACTTCCCGGCGCAAAATCTCCCGTCCACGCGCATCCGCGATGGTCAGGGTCACGTCGCCCGATTTGGGCAGGAAAAAGCGCAGGGCGGTTTCGCTGCTGAACGGATTAGGCGAGGCGTCGAAGGCTATTGCAGGAGATGTTTCTTCGCCTGTACTGCTGCTGGGCAGGTCGAACGGCACCGGATTCTCGATACTGCCCTGGTGCTGGTTGGGCGAAAAGAACATCGTTTGCACCAGATTTTGTATCTGCTGCGTGGAGTCGTTATACAGTTTGAATGTCAGCAACTCGCCTGCAATGTTCGCGTACATGGTCAGGAAAAACAGGTAGGCATCCAGCGGCTGGATATAAATTGCCTGCGCCGATCCGCGCACCTCATTACCCACGAAAACACCCAGTTCCATATCGTCTGTGGTGGCATTCTGGCCATTAGCCCGGAGCATGCCAATGAGCGTACTGCTGTATTCAAACTGCGTGGGGTCCACCGTCCAGTAATTCAGCCGGGAGATTTCCGATTCATCTCGTGCCTGAGCGATCGTTTCCGTCAGGGGCGCAGGAGGAGGCGGATACGTAAGTGTACCGGTATTGCCGAGTTTGATCTGATACCCGTTCGGCGGCGTCATGTATTTCAGGTTGCCGATCCAGCGGTAGTAGGTACTTGGGCCGTCCACCACCTCGCTGTATTGAGCGAAGGCCACCTGGCTCTTGATTATGTCGCCGGGCTGGGCCGGTACCGAGGCCAAAGCGTCGTCAATGGGAAGCGAGTAGTTGGGCACATAGCCGATCCAGTTCCAGCCGCTCACGAGCGGGATGGGCGTCAGCGCAGGGTCGAGCGGGGTGCCCAGCATGCGCAGGGTATCGGATTGGTCGGCCCGGTAAATGTACATGGATGTATTGTTCAGGTTTGCCAATGCCCCTACCCAACTGCCGCCGCTGTACAGCGAGAACGGCCCCTGACTGCGAATCAGGTCATTGTCAGGGTGGTGCAGAGTGGCCAGCGCCGAATCCAGACTGGAGTTCGGGAAAGCCAGGTTGAACGAAATCCAGTTCCAGCCGTAATTGAACGGCACTTCTCGAAGGAGCAGGCCGCCGGTATGGATGACCTGCGGGACGTTGGGGGTGCCGATGATGTTGTCGGGCTGGAATGTGAAGTTTTCCTGCACAAACCCATAGCGCTGACACTCGGAAGCATCCCACACTTCGAGGCGGATCGGATCGAGCAGGTCGTCGGGATCGCCAAAGATGGTGAGGTAGGCCAGGTATTTGTTCAGCAGGGGCACATATTGCACATTGGTGCGTCCGCGCAATTCGTCGTTGATGTAGGCCGCCACGATGTCCTCCGGGTCGGTGGAGAAATTGCCTTCGATGTTGACCTGAAGCACCATACTCATAGTGTTTTCAAAAAGCGCCGGATTCACATTTGCGAACGGCGGGCGGCACACGACTCGTACGCCGATGGGCAAGCCTTCGTTACCGCCCATGAAAAAGGGATTGGCGCCGGTTTCGGTGTGCAGAACAATTGAGTCCGACCAATGTCCAAACGCCAGAGAGGAGTCAATGCTGAAGGTCACAGGCCGAATCTCGTTGGCAGCCAATGTGCCCTGGTCGGGCGACACATGCACCCAATCTGGGATATTCTGGATGGTAAACGGTACCGGATAGCCGCCCCGGTTGTGGATATTGGCGACTACGGTTCTGTTTTCATCTTCGAACTTTGTCAGGCCGAGACTGTCGGTCAGCCAGGCGAGTTCGTTGCGATCCACATAAAATTCCCAGTCGAGGTACGGTCGTTTGTTGCCGGTCAGGTCTTCGATGTCGTGCAGTTCGACCCGCAGGATTTTGTTTTCGTAAAACTGGTTCTGGAAGGTCGGGTCCACCACGATTTTGTTCTCAAAACAGGTCACGGCAATGTCAATCAATTGCCCCGTCGTGGCATCGTACAAACCCACGTTGTTGGGCTGGGTGAGGTCGGCGGGGATCAACTTGTTGCAGTTGATGTGCTTGTTGAACATGAAGGAAATTTCATCGCCCACATGGTATACGCCGTCCGAGGGTTGCGGCACGCCCACGAGGCTGGGCGGTTCGCGGTCTATGCGGCCTTTGATGACCTGCGAATAGCCGGGATCGGTAGCGGCATCGCCGGTGCAAATAGCTACGGCGCGGATTTCGTAGGGGCCGTCGGACAAACCGGCGGTTTCCCAGAAAAACTGCGTGAAATTATCGCCCAGATCGGCCTTGAGGATGTCGGATTGCGGCGTGATATTGATCCAGGCGCCGTCGCCGTCGGAACGGCGGTATTGCACCCGGACGCGCTCGAAAAACGGTTCGTTTTTGTTGTAGCCCGATACGGTGATACGGCGCAGGCTGTTGTCGGCAGCCAATTGTACCCAGCCTTCTTCGGGCACATTGACGGCCACCTCGCTGCATGGCCGGTTAAAACGCACGCCGAGGTAGAGCGGGGAGTAAAAATTCAAGTCCCAGTCCACACCAAGCCCGAGGGCATAGTTGCGGTTCAATTCACATTCCGAGTGCATGGCCACGACAATACTGTCGTAATCATACTCAATCGGACCGCGCTCAATGGTGATGGTAATCGGCGTTGATTCGCCAGCCGGCACGATGTACTTCTGCGGCTGGTCCAGAACGCCACCGTTCAGTTTGATGACGGCGCCATGCGGGTTAAGTTCGGGGATGGCCGAGAATTGATACGGCCAGGTTTCGTTGGTAGCGCCGACATTGCCGAGTAACAACTGGAAGGTGGCTGCTTCATTGGCAGGTATGTTGGTGGCCACAAAGGAATTGCCGGGCGCCAATTGCAAGTTTACGCCCTCCCGGTTGGCAGTGCCTTCTTCCCAGGGGCAGGACGACTGCCCGGCTTTAATGCGAAAGACAGGTGTTTTGTACACCGAGTCCATCGCCACATCCACGGAGAATGCATCGCCGGGGTCGTCATCGGCGAGGATATAGCCTGTGGTGATGCCGCTGGACGTTTCCGAAGTAGAATCAACTCTTGTATCGCTCGTAGCCGATACAAATTTGAGCATTCCTGTTACCCCAGCTTTGTTGAATTCAAAACCAAAATGACTTTCCAGTGATTCTTCGCTGTTCACCAGTTGCTGAAGTTGGTTGGTCGTAGTGGTGTCGCTGGTTTCGGAGTATTCGTAGCCGATATTGGCATCGAAGGAAATATTGCGGATAAACTTGGCTTTTTCCTTCAGGGCAGCATTTTGATCAATGATTGCCTGCCAGCGGGCAAGGGACTCTGCCGACTGTGTCCGGATCGTGTCGTCCACCAACGGATCATTAGCCAACACATCGAGGTAGCGCATCACGTTATTGACGAGGTGGTATTCCGAATACATGAACACAGTGGAAAAATTGCCCGGTTCAATATTAAGCACCTGCGTGGAAGATGGAGTGCAGGTCATTTCGTCAAAGGAAATCTGATCGGCAAATCCGAAGATGATGTTGATGGCTTCGCCCATGTATATATCGCCACCAAGGCCCAGCGTGCTGTTACTGCCCACAACGAGGTCGCCACCATCTGTGGACAGTTTTTCACTTACCGACATGCAGGTTTGGAAGGTGCTGTCGGTAATTTTCTGATAGGTAACCTGAAACTCGGCGCCGATATCGAAAATTGGGCCGGCGTTCATGATTTGGATGATCCCCAAGCCAACGCCAATTTCCACGTTGCCGCCCAGGTGCGTTTCGAGACCACCACCGCCACCTACTTCATAATCAAAACCGACATGGTACGATTTGCATGCTTGGGTATTTTTTTCCAAAAATGCCGAACTACCGTCGCCCGGGGGGTCACGCAAAATGATGGACGGCGTTTCAGGAAGCATGGTCGTGAACGTATTTTCCTTGCTCCGAATGCCGGTCACCACAGCCTGAACGGTCAGACTGCCCTCGCGACCGGCTACGGAAGTACCAAGCACCTGAAACGTTTTCAAATAAGGCGGCGAGGGATTAGGCGGCCCAACGACGAACTGGTATTTCAACTCCCCGCCGCTCATCACGGTGTCCAGAACTTCGTCCGAAAAGCCGTTGATGATCCGAAAATCGGCTGTGTCCAGGTAGCAAACCCCGTCGTCGGTCATGGTAGCGACATACTGCTCCTTGAGTTTGATGATCAATGTGACGGACTGGTCTTTGTCCAGTACGATGGTCGGGCAAGAAGGGCCGACCGGGTCCAGTCCACTCACGATTTCCACTTCCGGCGGAGCGAAGTAGATAAAATCAATGATGGTGTCGTTCGTAGTCAGGTTTACGGTGGAGCCGCCCTGCACCTGGAAGGCCGTTTTGATATCCGGGTCGGAATGCTCCACTACGGCCACGGTCATACTTTCCAGGGGGGGCAATTCCAGAAATTCAAAATCGCCTTCCTGGTTGTCAATGGTAATTTCCCGCTCCAGACAGCCGTCTGCCGAACGTACCTTGACCGTGCACACGGTACCTGTGCCGGTTCCCGGAGGTGCTTCGATGATGGATTTTTTGCACAAACCACCGGCTACCTTACCCGACACCTTGCGGGTGGTGGTGACATTGAACAAAATGCCTGCGATGGGGCTGGTCACATTGGTTACTTCCCATGTTGCGGGGATGAAAGTATACCCTTCAAATTTCGGCTCGAGAATGGCATTGTCGCCGGGGTTAAAATCAATCAAAAACTTGCCCGTGGAATCGGTGAAAATTTTGGGCTTGAACGATTCTCCATTCACCAAAATCTCCACGTTCGGGGCAAAACAATCGGTGTTTTTGTAACGCACATAACCAGTTACCGGCACCGTGGAGCGGTCGGTAAAATCCACCTGATCCACCGACGTGATGCTGGGATTGAGTGTCACCTGCCGGGTGACGGGCGAGAACACGTGCGGTTCCGTGGCCTGCCGGGCGGCAAAGGGCGTCCATTCCGTACCATAAGCGGTGCCAAAACTCAGCAGCACCGAACCGCTGTTGTTCAGGCGGTTGCCGCTACCCTCGTCCAGTGCGAAGTAAACCCGCAGGCCTTTTTCCTGCATGTCGCGCGGGAACTGGGCGTGGTTTAGAATTTTCGCTGCGCTCAGCGTGGTATCGTAGATAGCCACTTCGTCAATCAGTCCTCCGTAGTGGTCGGTTGTTGTACCACCGCTTGGACGGGCGCCGAGCATCCAGACCTCGGCCGGGTCCGACCAGTTGCCGCCGACCCCGGTAAAGGTATGGCTCCCCAGCGAGGTGCCGTTTTTATACGCAGTCACGGTGCGGCTACCGCCACTACTGTCAATGGTGAAGGCCAGATGTTTGTACCCCATACCCAAAAGGCCGAAGTTCTTTTCCTGCCCATTGAGGTAAAACTTGATGTCGTTGTCGGCGCCGTTCGGCGTGAGCAGGAGGCGAAATTCGTTGGTGCCCCATTTTTTAGAAAAAACACACTGTGTTCCATCTGGGCCGGCACTATTCAACCATAGTTCAATGGTAGCCTTGGGTGTCAGGGAGAAGTCAGGTAAGGTAGCCGTATCGCTTTGACTGCGCACAAATCGCAACGCCCGGTACATGTAAAAATCCTTGGACGGACGCGCCAGAAAGGTTGTGCCCGTACTGTAACTGACCGATTCGATGCGATAAAAACCTTCCTCATTGGTTAGGCCGGAAGTGCTGACGGGTGGGCGGTCGGTGTCGAAAGCCGCGCCGCAGAAGTACAACTTGGTTCGCCGGATCAGGTCGAATGATTTGGTGCCCTGTTCCTCGTCTAATTTCCAGTAGTATTTCAGATCGGGCGTAAGCGATGAAGCCGTACCTGCGATCACCTCGGCGAGGTCAATTTCTTCGAGACGACGGTGGTAAATCCGCACTTCGTCGAGCCGGCCCGCCCAGCCGGTTTGCCCGGTACGGGCGCCGAAGCGCACTTCGGTGGCTGAAGGCACCGGTGGCAGGGTGCCAATGGAAACGAGTGCTCCGTCCAGATAAAGCCGTCCTTTCCCGTCTGCATCCACCGAAAGCGCAATGTGGTGCCACTCGTTTTTGGTGCTGTCGGGGATTGAGGCAGAAAGCAGCGTCGCACCGGCTGCCGTTTGGGCGATTTGAATGCCTTTGTTCCCTCCCGTACTGGCAATAGAGCGAAAAAAAAGTGGAAACGGGTTAAGTTCCAGCATACCGGCATTTGCCGTGGCGCTATCGGTTTTCATCCAGAACGAGAGCGTCCACTCGCCGTTTGTTGCAGGTAAAATACTCACCGTGTCGTAGAAAAAAGCACCGTCGGCGGCATCAAATTTGAGCGAAAACCCTTGCATAGGCGTAAGGGTGACGAGCGCGCCGGGTACCGGGCTGCCGTTCATGGTTTGTACCTGGCCGGTCACCACGCCATTGGGTACCTGAAAGCCGAGTGCCTTGCCTGCGGGGCCTTCGCCATACACGTTGATGCCGCGCACCTCGTAGTTATAGGGTCGTCCGGCGATGACGTTGAAGTCGTTGTAGTTGCGGATATTATTCGCCACCGTGGCGAGGAAAACGCCGTCGCGGTACAGGTTGAAACCCTGGGTCGGATTGGGGCCGAGCGGATTGAGCACCCAGGAAATCTGGATACGGTCGAGCAGGTCGCCCTGCGTAGCCGTCACGATCGGTGAAAAAGGCGGGATCAGGATTTGCCCGAAGGCCCCAAATGCCATGTCGTTGGCTGGGGTAGTGACCGGCCCTACGAGCATTTGCCCGATGATCATATCGGTACGGCGCGAGGAGTTGCGCACGTCAATGCCCGAGCCGTAGTTGAAAAAAACTTGCCCGGGGCGAACGGATGCAGACCCCGCGGGATTGCAAGCAGGATCGGACTGGCCGAAGGCAAGGGCCGTACTTCCAAAAATAAAAAGCAAAAGAGCAAACAGCCGAGTATAGCGAAGATGTTTCATGAGCGACAAAAATGGTTGGAAACAAATCTGTTTTCGGTGATGGGGGTACGGGACGGTCAAAACCTTCGTATTGCCCGAACGCGAAACGAAGATGTTTTGGCTGACGAATTCTGGGCGCCTCCGTTGAAATTCTGCGACCAGGCATCGGTTCCGCTGACCGAACTGGAACTCCAGTACGAGGCATTGGAAAACCCGCCCAGGCCGACGGCTTTCAGGTTGTCGTACATCAGGTCCAGTTCGTCTTTAGTGGGCAAAAACCAGTCGCTATATCCGTTGAGCACCAATTCGTCGCACAGACGCGCGGGGATTCCGGAGGTTGAGCAGCTGTCTATAATGGATTGGGTGTTGGCCAAACCACTACCTCGCTTCGTTCCGTAGGCATGCGTAATCGGCGTACCGGAACAGCCCCAGGCGACGCCGGTGGACTGATCCGTTTCAGCGGCAATCAGGCCGTGCTGGCCCTTGGAGTCCACATAAAAAATGATGCCCCCGCCGTACGATTCGCCCACCTGGCGCACGCTGCCGGTGATGTGTTGCCAACGGGCGCCGTCGTAGTAGTAAAATCCTTTCAGCAAATCGGTTTGGTAAACTACTGTACCTGCGTCCGGTTGCCCAATAGCCTTTTTTTGTGCATCGGTCATGCGGGGAATCAGCAAGCCTTTTGCCGTTGAATTGATGTCCAGAATAGCCGAAGCAGCCGGGCTTGTTGTCCCGATGCCGACCGCTGCACCCGAGGTAAATTCGTTGCCTGTGCCCAATAAGGCCAACCCTGCCGGCGCGGCGGTGAGGCGCGGGCGTGGCATATACTCCGCACCGGAGCCGCTACCGAGACTCACGCCAAGGTAGTAGGCCTGATTAAACGGAGCCGTCAGAGCGGCCCCCGAGCCGAGGATCACGTTGTATTTCCCGCCGGTGACTTTCACACCGTTGAACACATCGCTCCAGACCAGATCGGCGGGCAGGGTGCTGGTGGCGCTTTTCCAGAGTTTGAACGTAAGTTGGTACGTGCTGTCGAGAGCGGCCTGACCGTTGTCCTGCACAAGAATGCCCTGAAGCGACAGGGTTGCATTTTGGGATCGTCCGGTTTTTGGACAGCAAAACACAACGGCAACATAGACAAGGGCGAAGAGTATATTTTTCATAAAAAAAGGAAGTTGAATCGTTGCGGGGCTTTCAGAACGTATGCCTAGAAGGCGCGAACAGGGCGCACACGGCAGTTGCTGGTCTTGGTTTTTTGGCCCTGGGTGCCACTGCCGAAATTGATGAACCAGGCATCGTCGGAGTCATTGAAAACACTGGTTGAACTGTAATAATCGGAAGAATCATTCATGGAGGTGACAAAACTCCCGATTCCTTGCAGCCGCAAATTCTGGTACATCAACCGGAGTTCTTCCAGAGAGGGTAAAAACCAGTCGCTGTAGCCGTCTGTCGTTACTAACTCATGGCAGACATAAGCAGCTCGAAAGTCCTCTTTGTCGCCGGCCTGAAGCATCATAGTAAGGGTATTTTCCAGCCCTGTTCCGACCTCAGTGCCGCCGGCTTCGCTGGCAGTACCCGCATTGGAAGAGGCCCAGTACCAGGTGCTGCCGGCTCCCATGGAAGGCGACACCGTCACATCGGCCGGTGCTGCCACCAAGCCGTGCTGCCCCGTTTCGTCCACATAAAATACGTAACCACCTTCGTGAAGGGAGCCAAGCGCTATGGGCGACACATTGAGCGATGCAATTGGTTGCCAGGCCGCAGCCGTACCGTTGCGAAAATAAAAGCCGGGGTCATTGTCGGTTTGGAACACAAGCAGTCCGTCGGCCGGGCTTGCGATGGCATTGCGTTGCACCTGTGTCATACGCGGAATCAGCATCCCTTTTTCTGTGGATTCCACAGCAAGTAAAGCGCTGGTCGTATCCGGACGGGCAGTACCCACGCCCATCGGTCCGGTGGAGGGCAGGATGTTGTTTTGCCCCTGAAGTGACAACACGAATGGCGCCGAAGTCAGCAAGGGTCGGGGTTGCAATTCCGGCCCGGAACTCATGCTTATACCAAGGTAATACGCCTGATCGAAGGGTGCATCCAGCGGCTGCGATCCGGTACCCAACAGTACATTGTACACCCCGCCCGTAATTTCCACATCGGTAAACGAATCCTCCCAAACCTTGTCGGAAGTGTTGGTACTGGTGGGGTCTTTCCAGAGTTTGAATTTGAGGGTGTAGGTGCCGTCGTCTACGGCTTTGCCGTCGTTTTTGCGCAGTACGCCCTGTACGGACAGGACGGCCGTTTGGGCATGGAGCGTCGAAACGAAAACGGAAAAGAACAGCGCAAACACGGAGGTTCGAAAAGCGATTGAATTTTTCATCGGAGGAAACAATGGTTCGATTGAAAGCGACGCAAACCTGCCGGCTTTTGAAAACCCGGCAGGTTTGCGTCGCTAAATTAAAAAGCCCGGATGACCCGTATCTGATGCGCGGTGGTTTTCGCACCCGTACTTGGCGTGGTGGCGGCAGTACCGGTGAATTGCATACGCCAGGCAGTTGTGGCGTCTATTTCAGAAGAACTCCAGTAATATGCGTTGGCACTAAAGCCACCCAAGCCGGCTACATGCAGGTTTTTGTGCATGAGTTCCAGTTCATCTTTGGAAGGCAGGTACCAGTCGCTGTATCCGTTGATGATCAGATCATCGGCACGTTCGGCAGCCAGATCGGCAACCCCGCCGCCGCCAATAGCCGCACAAGGGTCGCGCACGATGGAAGTGGTATTGGCTTGCCCGCTGCCGATGGCCGTCCCTCTGGCTGCCGCTACGTTCACCCCCGAGCAGCCCCAGGCGCTCGTAACGCCATCAAAACCCGGGTTGACGCTGGGTGATGCGATCAGCCCGTTTACTCCTGAAGGCTCCAGATAAAAAATAATACCTCCCTGGTAGGTGTCGCCGATTTGGTGCGATGTAATGCTGGTGAATTCTTTAACCGACTTCCATGCAGATCCCGAGTAATAGTAAAAACCGGAAATGTCATCGGTTTGAAAAATCAAAAGTCCTGTTGCCGGGCCGGCAATAGCATCCCGTTGTGCCTTGGTCATGCGGGGGAACAACAAGCCTCTGGTTGTGGATGACACCTCCATCTGTGCGCTGGCATTAGGTGTCGTGGTACCCACGCCTACGCTTCCGCTTGATGGAAAAATATTGGTGCTGCCCAACAGTGACAGCGCGTATGGCGCCGAGGCCAAACGAGGGCGTGGGATGAACTCGTCCCCGCTGCCTGTACCAAGGCTCACACCGAGGAAGTACGG
>JAEUUV010000246.1 GCA_016787285.1 Saprospiraceae bacterium
TCCCGGATGAGGGCGCCGAGTTTGAGTACAATGGCCAGAGCGTTGTGTTTTTCCTGGGAGGATGCGCCTTTGCAGCCGGGGTCTTTGCCTCCATGACCGGCGTCGAGCACCACTTTTTTGATGCGGTACACAGGGTTGCGCCCCGTGTTAGCGAATGGCGCTCCTTTGGGGCTGTGTGGGTTGAAAACCTTGCCGAGCCATTCGGGGGAGAATACGGGGCAAGATTCCATACCTTTGCCCGCGCTGAAATGCGGGGATGCGCAATTGGTATGGAGTTCGCAGGCGGTGGCGGTGTTAAAATTAAACAAAAAGAGCCACGCCGGCAGGATAAGAATCGTTTGTCGGGCAATTTGTTTTCTCATGCGCATTCGTCGTTATCAAACATTTTGGAGCGTCTTCAAAAAAACATGGGCAAATATCGGCTTTTCCGGCAATTAGTCTTCGTTTTCGCCTGCTCGCCTGTTTTTGCCCAGGTACCGGTGTTGCCGCAGGATACGCTGCGCCCACCCGGGCAAGATTCGACGACGCTGCGCTTCCCGGGACTGCCGCGCCCGGGCTTGCGCGACTCGGCGGCAGCGGCGCTGCGCGACTCAAGTATCGTGGATTTCAGTTCTGCGCGCGTTTCCTCTGAAGCGCTGGACGAACCCGTGGAGTATGGGTCGAACGACTCTATGTGGTTCGATGTGCGCAACAAGCAACTCCATCTCTACGGAAAGGCATTTGTAAAATACGGTGCCATTGACCTCGCGGCGGGTTACATTTTGGTGGATTACAACAAAAATGAAGTGTCTGCCGAGCAGTACCCCGATTCGTCGGGCACGCTTGCCGGGCTGCCGGAGTTCAAAGACGGCACGCAGTCGTTCACAGCCACAAAACTGCGCTACAATTTCCGGTCAAAAAAAGGTATCGTGTACGAAGCGCGCACCAAACAGGAAGACCTGTACGTGCTGGGGCAGAAAGCCAAATTCGTGCCAGGACAACCGACGCAAGATACCGCCCGGCAAAGCCGAAACATTATTTACAACCAGGATGCCATACTCACCACCTGCGACCACCCGACGCCGCACTTTGGCATTCGTACCAGTAAACTGAAAGTAATTCCCGACAAATTGGTGGTGACCGGTTTTTCCAATGTGGAAATCGGAGGTATTCCCACACCTCTTGTACTGCCGTTTGGCTTTTATCCGATCACTAAAACCCGAAAATCGGGCCTGATCATCCCGCGCGATTTTGAGTTTGCCAATGCAGAAGGTCTGGGCATCAAGGACTGGGGCTACTATTTTCCAATCTCGGATCACCTTGACCTGACATTCCGGTTCAACGCCTACACCAGCGGCTCCTGGGGCATACAATCCGATGTGCGGTACAACAAACGCTACCTGTACAACGGCAACTTCAGCCTGCAATACAACGACCGCGTACTCGAAGACCCTCAGGCCAACAGGCTGTCCAACAAGTCGTTCGGCATCCGGTGGTCGCACCAGCAGGATACCAAAGCGCATCCCAACCGCACCTTCGGAGGCTCTGTGAACATCGAAACCAACCGCAACCAGAACCGCAACCGCAACGACTATGCGAGTGTCGTGCAAAACCAGTTGAGTTCAAACCTGAACTATTCCCAGACTTTTCCGGGCAAACCCTACCAGTTCAATGCCAGCCTCAGCCATTCCCAGAACACACAAACGCGGCTGATGAACATCAGTTTTCCCAATGCCACGTTCAACCTCCAGCGCATATTCCCGTTCAAGCGCTCCAACCCTGTGGGCAAGGAGCAGTGGTACGAAAAAATTTCGCTCACCTATTCGTCGCGCCTGCGAAACGACATGCAGGTGATTGATACGCTGCTGTTCACCAACGAGACCCTGCGCAGTGCGCGCATGGGTATTCAGCATCAGGCCAGTACCGACTTCAACTTCAAAATTTTCAAGTATATCAACCTGGCGCCGCGAATCAACTACGAGGAAAACTGGTACCCGTACTCCATCGAACGCGAATTCATCAACGAGATTCAGTACGCTTACGACACCGTGGCCGACATCGCGGTGGTGGACAGCAACAGCACCGTCTGGGGGCGCGACACGGTGTATCGCGACTGGGGTTTCAAACCTTTCCGGACTTATGAGATCGGCATATCGGCCAACACCGCCCTGTTTTTTACCAAGCAGTTCAAAAAAGGGTGGTTTCGCGGGTTTAGACATACCATGAAACCCTCAATTTCCACCGGATTTCGCCCCGACTATTCCGAGTCGGATTACTTCCGTCAGGTGCAAACCAGCGCCCGACCCGGACGTGAAACCTTTCGGGATTACGGAATTTATGATGAAGCCGTGTTTGGCCGCCCGACCAGCGGCCCGCGTGACTTAGCCATCAGTTACAGCCTGAGTAATATTCTGGAAATGAAGTTTTACTCGGCCAAACGGGACACGGTGAAGCGGGTTCGCATCTTCGACAACCTGGCTTTCTCCGGCAGTTACAGCCTCACCCGCGATACGCTCAAGTGGAGCACAATCAGCACGGGTGGTTTGTTCCGCCTGTTCAAGGGCATCACAAACCTGACCTGGAACGCCACCTTCGATCCGTACATCCTGAGTGAGAACGGCACCAGGATCAACAAATTCGCTATCAATGAAGAAGGGAAACTGCTGCGCCTGGCCAGTTACGGTTTTGCCCTAAACACGCAGTCGAGTATCAAAAACCTGCGCGAACTATTTGCCAAAACTCCGGAAACTCCGACTGCCGGCCAGCCGGCTCAAGCGACTGTACGCGACGGGTTTCTCGACTGGTTTGACCAGTTTCAGGTCAGCCACCGGATATCGTTTGATAGAAGGCAGATTTTCGGCACCAACCGGGATACTTTTCTCATCGGCACCAACAACATCAGTTTTTCCGGACGTATCCCGATTACGCCCAAATGGAGCATTGACATCGGTAATATCAGCTACGATTTTCAATTAAAAAGTCTCGCGTACCCTGATATCGGTTTTACCCGCGATTTGCATTGCTGGCAGTTCAGCCTGCGCTGGTGGCCTGATCGAAATATTTACGAGTTTTTTATTGCCGTAAAACCCGGCAGCACACTCGACTTCCTCCGAATACCCTATCGGAAAAATGTGTTTGACGGGCAAAACGGGTTTTAATTAGTTTTGAGTTTTGAGTTTTGAGTTTTGAGTGATGAGTGGTGCGTTTTGAGCAATGAACGCCCAATGATACTCATCGCTCATCACTAAAAAAATGCTTTTTGTGATGAAACTGATGAATTGGCTTTTGGGAACCGTCTGGCTCGGTGTATTTGCCGCTTGTTCGCCCGATCCGGTTCATGTGCCGGGCAATTGGAAAGCCGTGGCTTTTTTTGAAGACCGCCAACGGGTTCAGATGCCGCTCGATTCGGTGGCACTGCTGCTGACGCCGGAAGGAAGTTACGTTTTCCGTAGTATCGGTTACTATCGGGAGTCGGGACCATATCGCCTCGCGGGTGCGTATTTGTACCTGACCGACACTACGGATACGCCGCAACGGGAGCATACGGTCAAAATTCTGGATGTGTCGCCTGATACGCTCAAGCTTCTGATGCAAAGCGGCGACAAACGGCAGGTCTTGTTTTTTTCAAGAGAAAAGTAAAAAGCACTAACCATGCGGACATCCAATACGCTGTTGCTCGCCCAAGCCAAACTCGCCGATGCCAACGTGGTACTTGATCTGGACGCGTTTGACCTGAAATTGCTGACCAAAATGCCTTCGGCGGTATTTGTAAGTAACCACCTCCTGGCTGGATTAGACGAATGGATATTGCTGGCGCTTCTGGCTCCGCAGGCTGCTTCTGCCAAGGTGTTGCACCCGTACCCCTTCCAGCCTCCACCATTGCTGCGGCCCATGACAATTTTGCCGCAGGGCGGGAAAGTAGAAGACCGGTTGTTGCGCATGAATTTTGCCAAAAAAGTGGACAAGTACATAGGAAAAGGAGTGCCGGTAGGCCTTGCGCTTGATTTCTCGGATAACTTGCTCGGCAACCTCGGCAAGAACCTGCTGCGCACAAAAATCCTCAAGCAACTGCGCAAAATTGACGTACCCATCGTACCGGTGCATCTCGGCGCCGACATTCCGGCAGGCGCCTTACTCCGACGAAACCTGATTCCCGGCGCACCTTACCCGCGCTTCGAGCAGCCGCTGCACATCAGCGTCCGCATCGGCAATCCGATCTTGCCGGAGGACATTGCCGACCTTAAGGGCACTCGCCGGTGGGGCAAGTTCTTACAGGCGAAAATTTTCTCCCTCGGATCGGCATTCGACATTCGTCCGGAGCATTTTTCAGAAAACAAACAACAGGAGCCGGCTCCGTTGGCCTCGCCAACCAATCCCGATCTCGTGGCCGCCGACTTTGCCGCGCTGCCTCCCGAATGCCACATTACTGCACGTGGTGATTTTGATGTGTTTGTAGCACCGTTTTCAGCGTTGCCTCACGCCATGTTCGAGATTGCGCGCCTGCGTGAACTGACATTTCGCGCCGTAGGCGAAGGCACCGGCAAACCGCGCGACATGGATGAATTCGACCTCTACTACCTGCAACTGGTCATTTGGGATCGCGTGGCCCGACGAATAGTCGGCGGTTATCGGTTGGGATTGGGCGACCGAATATTCCGCCGGTTCGGCATCAACGGGTTTTATACCAGCAACTTGTTCAAGATGAAAACCGGCTTTTACCCAATCCTGCAGGAAGCGGTAGAATTGGGGCGTTCGTACGTGGCGCCGGATTATCAGAAACACCGACTGCCGCTCTTTTTGCTCTGGAAAGGGATTTTGCATTTTCTGCTCGCCAACCCGCAGTACCGTTACCTGTACGGGCCGGTCAGCATTAGCAAGGAATTTTCCGATGTCTCCAAAAGTGTGATCGTGGAGTTTGTGCGGCGCTTTTGCTTCGATGACAATTTGGCCAAACTCGTGCGCCCCCGCAAACCGTTTCGGGTGAAAACCAAATCGGTAAACACCCGGCTGCTGGCGGAAATGTTGCACGGGCAATTCGATGCACTGGAAACCTTCGTGGAGGCCATCGAACCCGAGCACTTCAAAGTGCCGGTGCTGTTCCGTCAGTACCTCAAGCAGAATGCAAAGTTTATCGCATTCAACGTGGACCCCAATTTCTCCGACTGCCTCGACGGCCTGATGATCCTTGATTTGCGCAACCTGCCGCCGAGTACGATTGAAGCATTGCAGCAGGAGAAATAGAGCAAAATCAGGAGCGACTTTTAAAGTACTTTTGCAGAAAACTAACCAGAGACTCCGTCCGGTTTTTCCGATAAAAAAATTAAACAAGGTGGCTTTATGACTGCAAAAGCACAATCCATAGGGGAAAAACATACCAGCACTTCTCTTGACGATTACTTCGCTTTCGAGGCTCAGGCTGAAGGCCGGCATGAGTTTGTGGCCGGGAAAATAGAGGCAATGGCGTACACATCGCCGGAGCATGGACAAATTGCCAGCAACCTGGCTTTGTTGCTTGGGGCATGTGCCCGGGAACGAGGATGTTCTGTCTTTATTGGAGATCGAATGCTTTTCGTCCCGGATTGCAACAGTGTCTTTTATCCGGACTTGCTGATATTGTGCGGAGAACATGAATTCCACCAGTCTTCTAAAAATATGAAAGCCACCCTGAACCCTTCCGTGGTGATTGAAATCCTGTCCGACTCCACGGAGTATCTGGACAAAACGGCCAAAACCCGCTGCTACAAAAAAATACCCAGTCTGAAGCAGATTGTGTTCGTTTCGCAAAAAGAACGGCATATCCGAATTCTCGAACGGGAAGGTGAGCGCTGGATAGACACCGAGTTTTACGAAGAAAACGACCTGCCCCATATTGGCGACTGTGCGATACCGCTGGAAGAGGCGTACTGGAAAGTGGAGGTTTGATCTCCATGCAACCTATGCTATTTCAAACCTCGTCCAATCCTGTCGGGCTATAAAATCAACCTTCCTGATATGCTGAACCGTCTTTTTCTCCTTTTTGCGCTATTTTCGTTCTTGACCGGCTGCATGAAATCCACCTCCCTGACGGTGCTGCAGCCTGCCCAGTTCAAAGTGCCCGATCACATCACCAAAGTAGCAGTGGTGGATCGCAGTAAACCGTCGAGTGGCTGGCTGAATGTGCTGGAGGGCCTTTTCAGCGGCGAGGCCATCGGACAGGACCGTCAAAGTCGGGCCGAAGCCGTGCGCGGACTAACCGATGCCTTGCAACGCACGCCGCGCTTCCGGGTCATCAGTACGGGTATCGAAATGGAGGGCACACAGGCAGGAGGCAGTTTGCCGGCGCCACTGCCCTGGGCTGAAGTGGAACGCATTTGTGCCGATTACTCCGCCGACGCCGTAGTGGCCATCGAATCGTTCGACTCCGACAACAGCCAGAGCGCCCGCCGCCGCGAAACCAAACAAAAAAACAAAGACGGCACCACGACCACGAAAGTGGACTATGTGTCCGACATGCGCACCGGTGTACGGCTCGGTTGGCGGTTTTATGACCCGCGCGGCAAGGTCATTTTCGACGAGGTGGTGACCGATGAGTACCTGCAAAACTCCGGTCAGGGCAGTACGGAACGTGCGGCCTTGTCCAACCTGCCTTCGCAGGTTTCCGTCACGCGCAAGGTGTCGTTCATTGTCGGCCAGGAATACGGCATGCGTATCGCGCCGGTGTATATTCAGGTCAAACGCGAGTACTACCACAAGGTCAAGGGTTTTCAAACGGAAATGAAGGAAGCCCACCGCCTGGCCGAAAGCGGAAATTGGGATCGAGCCGCCGAAATCTGGAAAAAAATAGAAGCCACCGCCGGCGAAAACACCAAGGCTGCCGGTCGCGCCGCCTACAACATGGCTGTAATGGCCGAGGTGAAAGGCAACTTGGAAGTTGCGCTCGAATGGGCCGAAACGGCTTGGACAAAATACGGCAACTCAAAAGCCCGCAGCTACATCGAAATTCTGCGCCGGCGACAGTACGATGCCCAACGCGTGGAGCAGCAGATGAACAAAAAAGTGTAAATGCAGACTGAAGACGATATCAAACGGGCTTTTTTACCTTACCTCAAGGAATTTTACCGCTACCGGTACGAATATCGCCCGGAGTCGGTGTATGCTGAATTGGACAACGTGAGCGCCGGAGGTCTGGTAGCCGACGGGATGTTGTCGTTCCGGAAAGACGACGGCAACCCGTTTGTGTGCACTTATGAGGCAAGTTCAATTGACAAGGCCGAAGAGGTCAAGTTCTCCCTGAATGTGGTGTATTTTACCTGGGACTGCCTCGCGTTCGGGGCGGTCGTGGCGGCAGTGGCTTACGGCGCCACCTTTGCGCTGCGTTTGCCCTGGTTGGTCGGCTTGCAATGGGCCGGTAATCTCGGTTTCGTACTCGGCACTGGCCTGATAGGGTTTTTTACCTGGTATTTCACCATGCGTGGCTGGCGCAAGTACCGCTACATCTATGCCATCGAGCAGTTCAAGCGATACTTCGCCGACGAGCAGTGGATTGCCGTAGCCGACGATGTGTTCCCCGCCCCTACCGATCCGTACCTGCTGGAACTGAAAAGTCAATGCGTGTACAATGGTTTTGGTCTGGTGCAAATCTCGCACAAAGGCGGCGTGCGGGTACTGGCCACACCCTCCCGGCTCGGTATTTACGGCAAAGACCGGCGTATGGTGCAGTGGGTAACCCAACGCGACTGGTACCGTGCCGTTTCGGGCAACATGAGCGTCCTGGCTCGATATCGCACTTCCATGCCCGACGAGATCGGCCAGGCCTGGAACAAACTTGTCCGCCCGGTGCGCTACCTGTTTTGGGAGCCGGTAAAAAAGGCCCTTTGGAGCGCCTTTACCCGCCCGTTGGGCAACGCCGATACGGCATTCGACCGCTACATGACCGGCCAGAGTGTACAAAAATGGGTATTCACACTGGCCCTTATGGCTATCGTACCGCTTGGCTATCGGGTGCTTACGGTCCGTGCCGACGATGTGCGCGACGTGGTGGAACGCCCCGAAGAAAATCCCGAAGACCAGTACGGCTACCTGTATGAAGGCCCCCGCGACCCGCGCGGCATACCAAAACAGTACCCGGAAGCGGCCGGCGTAACTCCCGATCCGGAACCGATTAAAGTACCGGAAATCACGCCGCCTGCAGGCGGCAAACAGGAGGAGGTCCCCACAATTAACCTTTCCGGCAACGAAGATGAGCCGGAACCTGCTGTTGGCGCCGATCCATGCGGCGAGTACCGAGGTAAAACCGGCTGGTTTTTGGAAGACAATTCGTTTGTCGGCAAAAACCTGGCCGACGAACGCGTCGCAGCCCTGCAACGTATGGGAATTCCCGGCTCGGTATTGCCGAAAAACTGCATTGGCGAAGGCGCCGGCTACATCGTGCGGGTGGGCGAATTGTACGCAAAGGAGTCGGTGGCGGCCCGGCAAGCGGCTGCATTCGCCAAAACGATGCAACAGGCTGGTCTGTACCAGGGGGATTTGACGGTGCGGCGGCTGGAGTGACGCTCAACCTTTGCCGCCCGTACATCCGGCGATTGTCAAAAAAATAAAAATTTCCCTTCGCTTGTTGGTATCTGAAAACGCTGTTTACATTTGCACCCGCTTTTCAGCAATGGGGGATTAGCTCAGCTGGCTAGAGCGCTTGCATGGCATGCAAGAGGTCACCGGTTCGAATCCGGTATTCTCCACGAAATAAAGGCCGCACACGAAATGTGCGGCCTTTTTTATTTCTCAAACCCGGTTCAGATGGTTCGCCTGCGGCCAAACTTCCACCAGACAAGACTCGCAAGTGCCGCCATAAGCGACACCAGCATCGTTTTTTGCCACCAGGCCCACCTGTTTACGGCCATAGATACCGGCCCGTCGGTGCCCGACAGCGTGAACGCTGCCCAGTGGTAGGGCATCTTGCGGGCATCGGCGCCGGGTTCGGCCAGCATGTCGAGTTTGGCCTGTCGAAGCGCTTCTGATTTGATCATGCCCGATTTCAGATGCCGGTAAAATGCGGCAAACAGTTTGGCCGTCGAGCGGTCGTTCACCGACCAGTAGCCGGCTACGAGGCTGCGCGCGCCTGCGTAGGCAAACGCCCGCGCCAGGCTCAGCACGCCCTCGCCTTCGGCAAACTGACCGGCATTGGTTTCGCAAGCGCTGAGCGCTACCAGCGAAGCGTTCAGCCGCTGGGCGTACAGTTCCGGAAGTGCTACGGTGCGATCCGAAAACTCGATGCCCGGCTGTTCTTTTTGTCCGGCATGTGCATGGGTAGACAGGTGCAGTATGTCGTAGGCGGACGATTTATTTAAAAACGAATCGGCAAGAGCACGGTCGCCCTGCAACTGATCGGCGGTGGAATTTTCCGGTATTTCACGCATGCTGTGGGGCAGGGGGGCAAGTCCGTTGCGGGCGCCCCCGGCAAATGGCGCCACGTGGAGCATGAATTTTTCCGGCAATTGCCGGGTATTGGGTTCGGTCAGCAGCGCCGCCGACCAGGCGTATTGCACCGCATATGCACGCAACAGGTACGGCGCCTTGCCGTATGCACCCCTGTGCGGAGCAGTCAGCAGCGCCTCGAAAGGCAGATAGGCCAGAGGCCCGTCGGGCACGATGACGAGATTGCCGGCACCGTTCAGGATGGAGTCAGGCAAAAGGCGCTGTTTCAACATCCAGGCGTCGGCAAAGAACGCCGCAGGGTCGGCCTCCTGCCTGCTTTTGTCCGCCAGTACAACCTGGAAACGGCTCAGCGT
>JAEUUV010000305.1 GCA_016787285.1 Saprospiraceae bacterium
GCCGTACAACCCGGCGACATTCTGGTTTTCGGGAAAAGCCCGGGCAATATCCAGCATGTAGCCTTGGTGGTGGAGCGTACCCGTTCGGGCATTGTCGTGGTACACAGCACTACCAGCCGGGGCGTGATTCGGGAAAACGTAACCGAGTCCACGTACTGGAAGCCGCTTCTACTCTCGGCCCGCGATGTGATTGGCCGGCGGCGCTGAACCTGAGCGGACGTGTCGCCGGCACAACAAACCCAAAGCCTGTACCGGGGCGGTTTTCCATTTTGTCGTACCTTGCGGCCCGCTACAAATCTGTCGTCCGTTTTGAAACATTTCCTGCCGCATTTTATTCAGGAGCATTACCGCCACGGCCTCCTTCGGGGGCGTTTGCAGGCGTATACCATGTTCGTGGATCTGAGCGGTTTTACGCGCCTGACGGAAAAACTGATGCAGCAGGGCGCCGAAGGCGCCGAAGATTTGTCGTATATCCTGAACCACATTTTCCAGCCCACGGTAAATCTGGTGTACGAACACGGCGGCTTCATCCCGTACTTCGCGGGGGATAGTTTCACCGCAATTTTCCCCATCCAGACAGAACGAAGTGTCAGCGGGGTGCTGCCTACGGCGCAAGCCACGATGCAACGTTTTCTCCGGGATCAAAACGACGCAGACTCACTTTTGGCAGAGCACCACATCGGCATCAAAATCGGCTTGTCGGCAGGCGATGTAGAGTGGGGTATTGTGGGCAACCGCCGCAAAGGATTTTATTTCCACGGCCAACCCATTGAATCTTGTGCCCAGGCTCAAACCCATGCCGCCAGCCTCGAAGTGGTGTGCGATGCTGCCTTTTTAACGGCCAACCACGATCTGACGCTGCCCGCCATACCGCTGGAAGACGGGTATTTCCGGCTCGATCTGGAGCAGATTCCGGCAGCGAAATCAGGTGTGCATGCTATCAAATTACCGACGCCCGACGCTAAAATTATCGCCGACTTTTTGCCGGAAGAGGCTTTTGCCGAAGGCAACGCCGGAGAGTTCCGCAACGTGGTGAGCGTGTTCCTGTCATTTTCCGGAGTGAATACCCACGAATCGCTCGACCATTTCACGTCCGTAGTGCTCGACCAGAGCCTCAACTTCGGTGGCTATTTCAAGGAAATTGACTTTGGCGACAAAGGCGCCGTCATCTGCTGCCTGTTCGGCGCGCCGGTTTCGTTCGAAAACAACACCGAACGCGCGCTCGAATTTATCGCAGCCATTCAGGAAGAACTCCAGCACCTGGAATCACTGACCGGCGCCCGTTATCGGATCGGAATTTCGGCGGGGCTGGCGTTTACCGGCGTTATCGGGAGCGCCGAGCGTTGCCAGTATGCCGCCGTGGGCGCCCGCGTGAATCTGGCAGCCCGCCTCATGGCCAAGGCCGACTGGGGCGAAGTGGTGGCCGACGACAACGTACAGCACAACCGGAATTTCAAATTCGTGTTCCGGGGCGAGGAGCGCTACAAGGGTTTTGAAAACAAAATCCCCACCTACCTGCTCAGCGGGCGCAACCTCGGCGGGCGCACCTCGTTCAGTGGCGAATACTACGGCCGTGCCACCGAACTCAAAACCTTGCAGGATTTCGCTGCGCCGCTGCGCGACGGACGTTTTTGTGGGGTCGCCTTCGTTTTCGGCGAAGCCGGCATCGGGAAAAGCCGACTGAGCTATGAATTTCGGCGTTCTATTCGCGACACCATGACGGTGAGTTGGCTCAACTGCCAGAGCGACCAGATTCTGCGCAAGCCGTTCAACCCGTTTATTTACCTGCTCAAAAACTACTTCGAGCAAAGCCCCGACAATACGACCGAACGAAATCGCGAACTGTTCGAGTCCAATTTTCTCGAACTGATCTACGACCTTTCCGAAAGCAAACACCCGGAGGCCGATGCCATTCGCCGGGAAATAGCCCGCACGCAAAGCGTACTGGCTGCCTTAGTCGGCATTCAGTTCCCCGGCTCGCTTTGGGAGCAACTGGACGCCCGCGGGCGATACCAGAATGCCTTGTCTGCCATGGCAAATCTGTTGGTGGCCGAGTCCATTCTTCAGCCTGCCGTGATCGAACTGGAGGATACGCACTGGTACGACGATATGTCGCGCGAATTTCTGGCCCAGTTCATCCGCCGGGCACAGGGGTACCCCTTGATTTTTCTGGCCACCAGCCGCTACGAAGATGACGGCAGCAAAGCCTATATTTTCCGGCTGAACCAACTCCAGGAAATCCAGGTACCGCACTGCGAGCTGGACCTGAATTTTCTTCAGCCCGACGACCTGCGCGCTTTTGCCGAAGCCCGCCTTGGAGGCGCCCTGCACTCCGATTTGATGGAATTGCTCCAGCGCATGACGCAGGGGAACCCGTTTTATCTGGAGCAAATGGCCGATTATTTCCAGGAGGCCGACATGCTGAAAAAAACGGGCGGGTTACTGCAGTTGAAAAACCAGGAAATCCAGATTTCCGACTCCGTCAAGCAAATTATGATGGCCCGTATTGACCGGCTCAGCGGCCTGGTTAAGGAAACGGTGAAAGCCGCCGCCGTCATCGGTCGCGAGTTTGAATTGCCGGTTTTGTCGGCAGTCATGGCCAGGCAGGAGGAGTTTGTCAAATACAACGGCGACCTCGACCTCGTGCTCAAAGAACAGGTGCAAACGGCTGAAAAATGGCAGATTTGGCACGCCATGAACGAGTTGCGGTATATTTTCCGCCACTCACTCCTGCGCGAGGCTGCCTACGATATGCAGCTGCGCACCCGCTTGCGTGAGTTGCACCAACTCATCGCCGAAGCCATCGAGCAACTTTATCCGGATTCTCAGGAGCGGTTTGTGGACCTTGCGTTCCACTACGAGCAGGCGGAAATTGAAAAAAAGACCAACAAGTACCTTGAAAAAGCGGCCCGATACGCCCAGCGAAATTTCCTGAACCGGCAGGCGATCCAGTATTTCGACAAGCTCATCCGGAACCTGACAGATCGCGACAGCAAGAGCAAGAAGTTGGTCAAGTTCCAACTGCGAAAAGGCACTGTCCACGAACTTATCGGTCAATGGGAAGAAGCCGAGCAGGAGTACCGGCAGGCGCTCAAACGCGCCAAATCGCTCAACGACTGGTACCTCATCGGACGGGGCAACCGCCGTTTGGGCCAGTTGCTCGTGCTGCGCGGCAAGTATGAGGACGGCAAAAAGCACCTTGATGTGGCCATCACCTGTTTTGAACTTGCGGGCGACCAGGTCGGCATGGCCAAAACCTACGGCAACCTCGGTACCTATTTTTTCCGCCAGGGCAGTTATGAGTCGGCCCAGAGCTGGTTTGCAAAGGCTATTGAGATTAACCGGTCGCTCCAGCGGGATGCCGAAAACGCCGCCATTGTGGCCAACCTCGGCCTCATTTTTATGAACCAGGGGCATTACGACGAAGGTATCCGCTGGTTGGAGGAACAAATTGACATTGCCGAACGCGCCGAAGACAAACAGGGCCTCACCACCTTGTACACCAACCTTGGCATTATTTACTTAGAAAAAGGCAGTCTCGACAGCGCATTGCTTTGTCTCGAAAAAGGACTGGCACTTTCCGAAGAACTCGGCAATAAACTTTTTATGACTATCTGCATCGGCAGTATCGGGTCGGTTTGGGAGAAAAAAGGCGACTTCGGCAAAGCGATGGAGATGTTCGAGCGCGACCTCGCCCTGTGTCAGGAACTCGGCGACAAGCAGGGGCTTGCCATCGCCAGCGGCCTCATCGGCGACCTGCTTTCCACGCTGGGTGAATTTGATCGCTCCACTGAATTGCAGGAACAAAACCTCACGTTTTCGCGCGAACTGAACTACAAAAAAGGCATCGCCAAAGCGCTCAATACCCTTGGCGACAACTGGTATTTCAAAGGGGATCTCAAGCGCGCCATGGAATACTACGGCGAAGCCATCGAATATGCCCGTGCCATGGGCAACCGTCTGGTGCTGGGGCATTCGCTCATCGAAAAGGGTACGGTTCAACTTCAACTCGGCGATCCTTCCGCCGCCCGCCAGTTGCTGGAAGAAGGGCGCGATATTGCCCTCACGCTCGGAAATGCCGAACTGACATTTTCCGCCAACATTCTGCGCGCCCAGACCATTTTGGCCGAAGGTAACCGCGCCGAGGGACTGCGCCAACTCATCCAACTGCAAACGCTTGCCCGCACCGAACGCGAGGAAGCCGCGGTTCACTACGAACTAAGTAAAGTAGCCGACAACCCCAAGCCCCACCGTGACCGAGCATGCGAACTCTACCGCACTTTATACAGCCGGACACCGCAGTACGTGTACAAAAAACGGTACGAAGAAATGGAGCAGGATATCTGAGCGGCGAAGTACGATTTACGAATTTGCCGCTCGCAGGGTCAATGGCAACGCGGAGTGCCCGGATTTTGCAGATGTTCGCGGATTTTTTCCGAGCGCGCCAACAATGGCAGCGCGGAGGACAGGACACAAAACAAGCAGATTTTCACGAATTTTTAGAATCTGCGGGCATCCGTTTGATCTGCGTCCTCCGCGTTGTTATTGACTCTGCAAGCGCAAATCACGTCACACCGCTCCCCGAACGAGCGTTTTCCAGAAAAGTCCGCACGCCGCTGAAGCTGACTGTCTGCCGGCAAAAATGCGCTTGTGCTGCAGTTGTTTCATCTTCAGTTGCGCCCAGGTGGTTGAGAATATTAACCAAATGCATACGCATATGCCCCTGTTGGATGCCGGTTGTGACCAGCGAACGCACGGCTGCGAAGTTTTGAGCCAGCCCCACTGCCGCCACAATCATCATCAGGTCTTGTGCCGAAGGGTTGCCCAGCATATCGAGTGCCTGCTTGGCCAAGGGGTGCAGGGCCGTCAATCCGCCTACTGTACCAATAGGCAAGGGTAGTTCCAGTTCAAATCGGAAAAGTCCGTTTTCCACCCATGCCCGGCTGAGGCTGCGGTACTGGCCGCTTCGGCAGGCGTAGGTGTGTCCGCAGGCCTCCACGGCTCTGAAATCGTTGCCCGTGGCCAGAATGACGGCATCAATTCCGTTGAAAATTCCTTTATTGTGGGTTGTGGCCCGATAGGGGTCTATTGCAGCAATCCGGACGGCGGTGCAAAACCGATCCACGGCGGCATGTCCGGGTAGTCCTGCATCGCGGGCCAGGTCTTCAAGTTCATTTTCGGAGCATTCCACCCAGGCGCGCACCAGGCAGTTCGGGTTGTAGTTGGACAGGATGCACATCAGCACTTCCACGTCGCGTTCGTGATCGGCGATTCCCTCGGCAGTTTCCATAAAAAACTCCATCTGCTCGCCGAATCGCTCCAGTACAGAGTTGATAAAATTGGCGCCCATGCTGTCGCAGGTGTTGAACGAGGCACGAAACTGGTAATATTCAGGTTCTATGTGGGTAAAATCGAGCAATTCGATGTCCAGCAAGCCTCCGCCACGTTGGCGCATTTTGGCCGTCAGGTCGTTGCTGGAGGCTACGAGGTGTGTTTTCAATGCAGGGAAAAGTGCACGCAGACGATCCGGTCGGCCGGCCCAGCGGAAGTGTACCTGCCCGAGTTTCACTACACCACACACCTCAGCGTGAAAGCCTCCTCTGTCGAGCCAGAATTTGGCAGCACTGGAAGCGGCCGCCACCACGCTGCTTTCCTCAATGACCATGGGTACGGCGTATGCCCGTCCGTTGATCAGAAAATTAGGCGCCACACTGAAGGGCAGAGTGAAATTGCTGACCGCATTTTCTGTGAATCCGTCAATGATCCGCTGTTGTGCCTCATCGCGGCGGTGCCAGGCCACCAACTCCGCCTCGGCGGCTACAGGATTCTGGAAGAAGTTAGCCGCCAACCATTCAATTTTTTGGCGTTTGCTCAGTTTGGAAAAGCCCGATATTGTTTTTGCCATTTCGGTGAGCGGTTTTGAATTGTTTTGCTCGTTTCGATGCCACAGGGTGCAAACTTCGTCAAAGTTGTCTTTGCCAAGCCAAATTAGCAGTAAAACCTTGGATTTTCAGAGATGTTCAATTAAAGTATACTCCGGGAAAAACAGGTTTGACATGATTCAGATCAGCAATCTTTGAGGCCTTATTTTTAAAACAAAAAATTAATTTACCGAGTCCATTACCCAACAATTTAGCATTCAGGCGAGCAGGCGAATCGAATTCAGGCAACACTTTCGAGAGTTTTTTTAAGATTTTTTCAAGCAATTGAATTGAATAATCTCTTGTTTTTCAATTGAATCAAGCAATTTCTACACAAATAGAGTTTAAAAAAATATAACACCACAGATACACACAAAAACATTTTGTTTATTTTTGTCGCCACTTTCAATAAACAACGCAGCTTATGTCAACGGAAAAAGACAACAAACTTAAAACCTTGCAGGCGACTATTGACCGCCTCGACAAAACTTACGGCAAAGGCACAATCATGCGCCTGGGCGACAAGCAGGCCGTAGAAGTAGAAGTAATTCCTTCCGGATCCTTAGGTCTGGATATCGCATTGGGTTGTTACGGATATCCCAAAGGCCGAATCATCGAGATTTATGGTCCGGAATCGTCCGGTAAAACAACGCTTGCAATTCATGCCGTTGCGGAATGTCAAAAAAAGGGCGGTATCGCGGCTATCATTGATGCCGAGCATGCTTTTGACCGTTTTTACGCCGAGCATCTGGGTGTAAACGTCAACGACTTGCTCATCAGTCAGCCCGACAATGGAGAACAGGCACTGGAGATTGCGGAAAACCTCATCCGTTCCGGCGCCGTAGATATTGTTGTGGTAGACTCTGTGGCGGCGCTTGTGCCTCGCTCGGAGATTGAAGGCGAAATGGGCGATTCCAAGATGGGTTTGCAGGCTCGTCTGATGAGTCAGGCTATGCGCAAACTCACGGCAGCCATTGGCCGTACGGGCTGCTGCTGCATTTTCATCAACCAACTTCGCGAAAAGATCGGTGTGATGTTTGGCAACCCCGAAACCACTACCGGTGGCAACGCACTAAAATTTTATGCTTCCGTACGCCTCGACATTCGCAAGAGTGGCGCAGCCATGAAAGACAAAGACGGTAATGTGGTGGGCAATCAGGTAAAAGTGAAGGTGGTAAAGAACAAACTCTCTCCTCCCTTCCGGGTCGCATCGTTCGACATTGTTTTTGGGCAGGGAATTTCCAAGGTAGGCGAGATTATTGACCTTGGCACCGACCTTGACATCATTCAAAAAAGCGGCGCCTGGTACAGCTACGAAGGCGCAAAAATTGCACAGGGTCGCGATGCGGCCAAATTATTCCTGCAAGACAATCCGGAGATGGCTGCCGAGATCGAACAAAAGATCAAGGAAAAAGTGGCATCCGGTTCGCCGGCCCGTTCTGCTTCCGCTTCTCCAGTCGCTGCCGGAGACAATGGCATGGAGGAAGAAGATTTTTGAAAAACGATTCAGGTGAAGGAGGGGAGGTAACAAAGATTTGTCGGTTTACGTTTTTGGCTCGGTGCTTGTCGGCCTATCTTTGTTACCTTCAACTCCCTCCTACCCATGAAGTATCTGTTCGTATTCTTTTTGCTTACGCTCCAGCAACTTGTTCCCGCCCAAAACGAAGTTCTCTTCCAACTCGAGAAACTACCCGAATTTATCAACTCGGCATACGACGAGATCACACCCGTGCCCAGCCGCGACGGCAATACCTTGTATTTTACCCGGGTAGCATACCCTGAATTTAACCGGTACTTGTTTCTTGACAGCGTAGACCTGTACAAGAAATATCCTCAGGAAAAGTACGAGCGCATTTTGCGAACCGCCTATTCTGAACTGGCGGGAAAGTCAGTGCATGATCCCGCATCTTCTCCGTTTAATCAGGATGTGTGGATTGCCGAGAGTGATACGCTGGCGAATTTCTATTATCTCGAGCATCCGGCTGAACCACTCAACAATGCCTTACCTAACAGCATCACCTGTATCACGCCCGATCCAAACGCCTTCTACTGCATCAACCAGTTTTCGGAAAAAGGGGACATGACAAAAGGGTTTTCTCTTATCCGAAGAGTAGACAGTACGTGGACCTTCCCTGTTCCAGTCGAAATCGCTGAGTACTATACCATCACCTCCGATGTAAACCTGACGATGAGTTTCGATGGTCAGGTACTAATTCTGTCAGCAGTTCGGCATGACTCCCGGGACATGGACTTGTTCGTTTGTTTCAACGTCGGCAACAACAAATGGAGTACTCCTCAGCACCTGGGATGTACCGTGAATTCTGAAAAACGGGAAACTACCCCATTTCTTTCGGAAGATAATCTGACGCTTTTTTTCTCTTCCAACCGCTGGGAAAGTTCGGGAGGCAATGACATCTTCATGTGCAAACGCCTCGATGAAACCTGGAAAAACTGGAGTGAGCCGCAACGACTTGTAGAGCCGATAAACTCCCGAGCCGATGAGAGTCAGCCGTATTTCAACATGACCTCCGGCTACCTGTACTTTACTTCCACACGTGACGGCAACAGCGATATTTTTCGAGTGCGGATCGCGCCACCCCAACCCACCGAGTTCAGCATTCGGGGACGCGTATTCAACCGCAAGACGCACGAACTGATGCCCAATGCTGTCGTCCGGTACGGTGCGGCCAACGTGCCGGAAAATACACTGACTTCAATCAATGGTTTTTTCACACTCAAAATCCCAAAGGGCGTACGCTTTGGCCTGACTCCGGGAAAAGAGGCGTTTATCGGGCAAACCGAGGAGGTCTTTTTCCGGCAGGACTACTACTTTTTCCAGGAGTACTACCAGGTTGACTTGTGGCTCGACCCGCTTGAGGTAGACGCCAAAATTGATTTGAGGCCCATATATTTCCAGCAATCTACAGCAGTCATTCTGGAGAAATCATTTTCTGAACTGGATCGTCTGGCCAGCATTCTCACAGAAAATCCTGGATTGGAAATCAGGATCGAAGGACACACCGATAACGTCGGTAAAGATGAAGACTTATTGGTGCTATCGGAAAAGCGGGCTGTAGCGATCTGCGAATTTTTGATTGGAAAGGGTATTAAATCACATCGGATATCTACCGAAGGGTATGGCCAAAAGTATCCGGTAAGTGCAAACACTTCCGAAGAACAACGTGCTCTCAACCGCCGGGTAGAAGTGCGCATCACCAAAATATAGCATCAATGTTCCATGTGGAACATTATCTACCAACCCCGTTGTTCCACACGCAAATTACACGTCGTATGCAGTTGTACAGCACCAACAATCCTGCGCTTCGCACAAACCTGCGCGAGGCAATTTTCCAAGGGCTTCCAGTAGATAACGGGCTTTTTATGCCGGTAGAAATACCGGTTATGCCAGCAGAATTTTCAACTCATTTGAAACATCTGACCTTCCAGGAAATCGCCTTGGGAATAGCCAAGACATTTATCGGAGAGGAGATACCTGATTTGGAGTTAGAACGAATTATAACCGGAGCGATAACCTTTCCTGCTCCGGTTATTCATTTAGATGATTTAACTGGCATTCTCGAACTTTTTTACGGTCCCACCTTGGCCTTCAAGGATTTTGGCGCGCGGTTTATGGCGCAGGTTATGGCCTATTTTAATATGGGAGAAACGCAATCACTGACTATTCTGGTAGCTACTTCCGGGGACACTGGTGGAGCGGTAGCAGCGGGATTCTTGAAAACGCCGGGAATTCGTGTCGTCATCTTGTACCCTTCAGGTCAAGTAAGCCCAATACAGGAAAAACAACTCACGTCATTGGGGCACAATATTTCGGCTATTGAAGTGCACGGTACTTTTGATGAATGTCAGAGTATGGTTAAGCAGGCTTTTTTAGATAAGGAACTGCGCCAACTTTTTCGTCTCAGTTCAGCCAATAGCATTAATATCTCCCGACTGATTCCCCAAGTAATGTATTACTGGGAGGGGTACAAGCAAGTGGCCTACAATAACAAGCCAATCGTTTTTTCAGTGCCCTCGGGAAATTTTGGCAATCTGACAGCGGGGTTGATAGCCAGAAAAATGGGACTTCCAGTGCATCACTTCATTGCCGCTACCAACGCAAATGATACAGTTCCAGCATATTTATCGTCCGGCATATTTACCCCTCGACCAAGTATTCGAACAATTTCCAATGCAATGGATGTAGGCAACCCCTCCAACTTTGCACGAATGCTACACTTGTGTGGTTCCACGTGGAACATGATGCAGAAACATATATCTGGCTTTGCATTCGATGATATCCAAACTCGCGAAGCCATGCAATACGTTTACAGTACGCATAACTATGTTTTTGATCCTCACGGAGCAGTGGGCTACCTAGCCTGGAAAAAGTATCAGGAAACAATTAGAAATCACGACGCGTTCGGAATAGTGCTGGAAACTGCACATCCTGCCAAGTTCAGGGAAGAAGTTGAGACGATATTGGATACGGAAATATCAATGCCTTCAACTTTAGCGAGACTTCAAGCCGCTGAAAAAATAGATGTTCCCATGCAGCCATTGTATACCTGTTTTCGCAACTGGCTACTTGAAAATCTGCAATAAAAAAGTAATTGCATTAAGCCTCCTCCACTTTAGCAAAACTTCTCTTTTCAATTACTTCCTTTAAAAAGTCTTCAAGAATGTCATTGAATTCTTCCGGCTTTTCCATCATTGGAGCATGGCCACATTTGTCTAAAAAATGAAGTCGAGAATCGGCAATTAATTCGTGAAATTGTTCGCCCACAAACGGGGGCGTTACAGCATCCTGTTTCCCCCATACCAAAAGTGTAGGGGCTTTTATATTATGCAACTTGTCAGCCAGATTATGCCGAACAGCAGATTTAGCCGTCATAACGACACGAAGGCCTTTTAGACGATCATTGACAATGCTGAACACCTCGTCTACCAGCTCCTTGGTAGCAACAGACGGGTCGTAGAACGTGTCGCCTGTTTTCTTTTTAATGTAATCGTAATCGCCTCTTTTGGGAAAAGCAGTTCCAAAAGCACTTTCGAATAACCCGGAACTACCCGTCAAAGTGATTGAGGCAACATGCTCAGGATGCGCAATTGCATATAGCAGCGCGATGTGTCCACCAAGCGAATTACCCAAAAGGTGCACTTTATCATACTTTTTAAATGAAACAAACTTTGAAACAAAATCTACCAACCCAACTACCGATACTTCCAGAATTGGCATTTCGTAAATTGGAAGCATTGGTATCACGACATTGTATTTGCCGGAAAAGCGCTTGAAAATGGATTCGAAGTTGCTGAGCGCACCAAAAAGCCCATGCAACAAGAGCAAGGTCTCTCCCCCCTGCTTGCCGGATTCGATGTACTTGAATCCACTTTCTTCTATGACCGGGACATTCATTGCTTGGAAGTTGGTATTCAAAGATGATGAGCAAAAGTAGTGATTATGGCAGATTGTTTGGCACCCCAAGTTGTATTTCAAGAAAGTCCAGGCATGCAGGTTAGCCATTTTTCCGGCATGTTCAGATAATACGCAAAATCACAAATTAATTGTGGATAACCTTGTGAATAACATTGCAACGATACAACTCCAAATCTAATCGTGTGAAAGTTTTCCTGCATGTATTTGAAAAACTACAAAGACTATTGACCCTAATAAAAAAACAGCGCCGGCTTGGTGAAGTACACCTAATACAATTGGAATTGTTGAAACACAATTGATTAAAGTAAGAATCCCCAGCAAAATTTGCACAAACAAAGCTCCCAATAACAGGTTACCGGATTTTTTTAATAAATCGGGTAAATCAAACGAATGTATTTTAAAGTAAAAGTATAAACACAATATTGTCAGAAAGTAAGCCGTATTTCGATGTAAAAATTGAATCAGGGTTGGCATAAACGGGTTAGAGTCATAATGGACAAAACTGCTCGTTGTCCAATGCGAGGCATCCAACAAGACCGCAGGCCAAAACGAGCCATGCATGTCCGGCCAAGTAGGGGCAATAAGCCCGGCTTTAGTTCCCGACATCATGGCACCAAGAGCAATTTGGAAAAAAGCGACGATGAGCAAGGCCACCGAATACTGTTTCAACACTCGATTGTGGAAAACCTCCACTCTCGGAAAGTAGACCGAAAAAGTTATCCAAAGCAAGTAACTAAAAATTATCAACGCCATGCACAAATGCAAGGTCAGGTTGTAGGCGTTTACCCATGGACGGTGAATAAGGCCACTCGCGACCATGATCCATCCGAAGAATCCCTCCAGTCCGGCCAACAGCATAACGACAATCAGTTGAGGTACCATCCGTTTAGAAAACATCCCGCGCCACAAAAACCAGCCAAACGGTATGATGAAAACAAAAAACATCAGGCGTGCCCATACCCGGTGGAAGTATTCCCAAAAGTAAATGAACTTGAATTCATGCATGGACATGCCTTCATTTATCTTGGCATACTGGGGCGTAGCCTTGTACAAGTCAAAAGCCTCTTGCCATGCTGTATCGCTCAATGGAGGTATGCTGCCTGTCACTATTTCCCAGCGGGTAATACTCAGCCCGCTACCGGTCAGGCGGGTAACCCCACCAATGACGATTTGAAAAAAAATCATAACCAGGCCCGTAAGGAGCCAGAGTTTCACGACACGGGGAATTTTGGTATACTCAGTAAAGGAGAACATAAGTCTGATGATGCATGCGATGAAGGTGAAGACATGAAACAAACGATACGGGCATTTGCTTCAGGTGTTTTCCACATCCTTATTATTGATAGTTGATTTAAATATTTTAAAATTAAAAAACCCACCCTTCATCATCAGCACTGTGGATTTGTGGAAAACCGCATAACTGCACTACCCTCTTTTATTTTCCATACCATTTCAATAGTTGTTCACACCGTTTCTGTTTAGTAGTCACCTGTTTTTCAGGTTATTGCCGCGCAATCAACAAACTTGTGGAAAACAGGCGCCGGCAGGCTATTAGTCGTTTGGCGAAGCGATCCGGTGTGAATTTCCGTTGGCTATCGGGCCGGTTCTACACATTCATCCGCTGAATTTCCGGCTTTGCTGTGAGTTGTTCATCCGAGTGTGGAAATCTGCTTATTTACTGAAAAGTTTTCCACCACTTTTAACTCATATGAACAAGTTGTACACAACCCATGCCAGCAAATAGGCTAATGTACTCATGAAGCCAAACTGAATCAACGGCCATTTCCAATTTTTTGTCTCACGTTTAACCACCGCAAGGGTGCTCATGCACTGCATCGCCAGTGCGTAAAAGACCAACAAGGACAGAGCCGTAGCAAGCGTGTAAATTGGAAGGCCGGAATCATCAAATGTGGCCGAACGCATTTTTTCGCGGAGTAAAACATCGTCCTCGGCACTGCCAATGCTGTATATGGTTGACATGGTGCCTACAAACACCTCTCGGGCAGCAAATGAGGCGATAATCGCAATGCCGATTTTCCAGTCATAGCCCAAGGGGCGAATGGCCGGCTCGATTACCTTACCCAGGTAGCCGGCATAAGAAGCCTCCAGTCTGTAAGCTGCTACCAAGTCGTCGGTTGCTGAACTATCGAACTGTTCTGCAGCCGCAACAGCATGAGCCGATGTAGTTGCTTGTTCCATTGCAGTACCCGGCCCAAAACTGGCTAATGCCCACAGCACGACGGAAATGATGAGAATTATTTTACCGGCACCGATTACGAAAGCCGACACTTTTTCCCAGACGTTCAGCCATAGGTTTTTCCAGTGTGGAATCCTGTAGACCGGTAACTCAATGGCTAAGTAGGAGGCTTCATGTGTGCGCAAAATTTTTTTCATCACATAGCCTGAACCCAGCGCCGCTACTACTCCCAACGCGTACATACTTCCGAAGGCCAGACTTTGCCACGTAAAAATCCAGAGTACTTTTTCCGGCGGAACAGCCAGACCAATCAACACGGCATATACTGGCAGTCGTGCGCTGCAACTGATAAACGGCGTCACCATGACAGTTATGAGCCGTTCCTTCCAGTTTCCAATGGTACGACTACTCATAATGGCCGGTACGGCACAAGCCCCGCCGCTGATAAGGGCCACTACACTTCTTCCGTTCATTCCGAATCGCCGCATTGTTTTGTCAAACATAAAAACTACACGTGCCATGTACCCGACTTCTTCCAAAAGGGTAACTAAAAAAAACAAAATGGCAATTTGAGGTACGAATACCAATATACCGCTCAATCCTGCCAAAATACCATCAGTCAATAAATCTGTGGTCCAGTGTACGGGTAGGTTGTCTTTTAAACTAACGTTCAGGTTGGAAAAGAAAGATTCGATTAAATCCATTGGTATCGTACTCCAGTCATAGATAGACTGAAAAACGAGAAGCATGACGGCGAAAAATATGAATGGGCCAAACCAGCGATGCGTTACCACTTCATCAATTCGATCCGTTGGCGTACTCGGAAACTGAGGCGGGCGTTGTACACTGTCTTGCACGATTGGCGTAAACCGGTCGTATCGCTCCAATGTCTCGTCCACCTGGTTTTTCAATGACGAAAAGCCTTTGTTTTGAACAATAGTTGCGATGGTACTGGATTGTTGCGAAGTCAGAAAAGGAAGCCAGGTATGATGGTGGGCTATTAAAAGAGCAGCGTAGGGACTGGATATGTTAAGGTTCAGACATACTGCTTCGGTTATTTGTTTTTCTGCCTCTGAAAACGAGTAAAAACTCTTTCGTTTGGATGGCGGGGTGTGGATCAATTTTTCGATTTCACCCAACAACCTGGGAATATTCTCTCCTGTACGCCCGCTCACCATTAGCACAGGTATCCCAAGTCGTTCGGTCAGTTTTGCTGCATGCACCTTGATACCGATTTGGGCAGCAGTATCCGACATATTGAGCGCAAGCACAACCGGCAAATTCAGATCGAGTAGTTGAGTAAGTAAAAGCAGGTGCTTTTCCAGGTGGGTGGCATCGGCAACATACACCACGGCATCCGGGTAGTGCTTGTCTTCCGGGTTAGTGAGTACAGTTGCTACAATTTTTTCGTCGGATGCCGTCGGGTACAGACTATAGGTACCCGGCAAGTCGGTTAGTACTGCTTCCCGCCCATTGGGTAAGTGAAAGCGACCTTCTTTTACATCTACTGTGACACCCGGAAAGTTTCCGGTCTTCTGACGCAACCCCGTCAATTGATTAAAAATAGTGGACTTACCGCTGTTGGGATTTCCCACCAAGGCAATATTCGGCAGTTTATCCCCGAGTTGATCTCTCATGCGTCAATCAAAATACTGGATGCTTCTTCATTACGGAGGGCAAGTCGAACGCCGTCGGCTTTGATATAATAGGCGTTGCCAAAGGGGGCCCGTCGCACCATCTCTATCAAAGTACCGGGTAAAAGGCCCATTGCAGTTAATTTTCCTGCAAGAATCGGGTCTTCAAACGCAAGCGCACGTGCACTTTCGTGTACTTTCAAATCAGGGATCGTTCGATAGCGGCGTTGCATAGTCCAGGTATGAAAGAGTAGTTCGGGATTTAGATAAAATCCAAACAGCGCAAATGTAGGCCATGTTTAGAAAAAGAAAATCAAAATGGGTCACAGTTTTTAAACAGAAGCCTGTGTTGATGGACGGGGTGCAAAATACAGGTAGTGCATGCTACCTGAATACTCGATTTGGTCATCCGGGTAGATGACGTGAATCAAGATTCAAAAACCAGAGAACATTTCCGAAGCGACGAAATATTCATCGAAGTCTGTCCATCGAACGCACCAGTATCTCATCCTTGCGAATAGCGCGAGCAGCAAGCCAGTTGAATATAATGGCAAGCGCGGGTAATACCACGCCAAAGGCAAATTGAATGCTGCCGCCTTCAGGGGTTTGGTCAAGCGTCATTTTGGTCGTAAATGCCAATAAAACTGTGATCATTACGCAAATACCGGCAGATGAAAGTGCGAGCCGGGATTGCAGTGGACGATTTTTGAACAAAAAAATGGCAATCAGTGATATAAGTGCCCCCAATCCTGTTAAACCCAAGAGGCCGGGATTATCGAGTGGGGTTAGCATGCCATCCGACAAAGAAGTGATGGCGCGTGCCGGGTCGTTCGCACCAACGCACAGATAGGGTGCAAAAAATTGACCTCCGAGTGCCCCGGTCGCCAGCAAAAGGAACAAGCTTTGAATACGTTGTATCATGGTGTTTTTTGGCCGACAAAGGTAGAGGCGCTACTCGTACATCTGTTTTGTACGGGTACTGTTTTTACTTGGGGTTTGATTTATTTGAAAACTTTACAAGTCAGCACGGTAATATCGTCGGGAAATGGCTGGTGTCCGCGGAACATTTCCACGTGTTCAAGTAATCGTGTATTCAGGTCTTTGGCGCCGAGTTGGACATGTTTTTGCAAAAAAGTAATGAGTTTATCTTCGCTAAAATCCTCTCCTGCATCGTTTCGAACGTCAGTCAGGCCATCCGTATAGGTAAACAAAGTAGCCTCATTGGTCAGGCAAACACCACCTATTTCAAGAAAGGGCAATTCCGGCATCCAACCGAGCACAGTGCATCCGTTTTTGAGCGGTACTACTTCACCGTTTGTGCCAATCAGAAGAGGGGGAGTATGTCCGGCGTTGACGTAGTGTAGCGTACGGCTATCTACATCATAGCGGGCCAGAAAAAGCGTGATAAACCGGTCGCCCTGAGTGACGCGAAACACAGCGGCATTCATTTCCTGAACTATTTCTTCCAACGTTTGGCAACGGGTGACAAGTGCGCGCAGATTTGCCTGAAAATTGGCCATGAGCAGTGCTGCGGCCACGCCTTTACCGGTGATGTCGGCAATACAAAAAATAATGGTGCCGTCAGGAAACTCGACTACATCATAATAATCACCGCCTACGGCAAAGTGAGGTTTGTAGATACTGGACAATTGGTAACTGCTCCCGGACGGAAGCCTGGATGGAACCAACGTGCGTTGTATCTCGGCAGCCAGTTCCACCTCGCGGTTTAGCACTTCCTGACGAAGTTGGGTTTTGAACAGACGCTTGTTTTCAATGGCCACTGCAATCACGTTGGTGATGGTAGTTACAAACTGCACTTTGTTGTACACATCGTCTTCGTCCATAAAACCACCAATGAACGCGTATGCAATAGGTTCATCTTTGTGCATGACCGGCACTACCAGGTCGAATTCGCGAACGAATGGATGCTCGGAATTTTCAAGTCCTCGGGTAGATCGGAAACTGGGCAGCTCGAGGTTAATGTCGTATTGGAGCAGCTGATCCTCTACGCCAAGTGAGGTTACACACTCCCATTTTCCGGTTTCTTTGAAAAACAGAGCCATTTTTCGGATACCTATTTCCCAACGCAGAAACGAATTGTACATGTTGAAAAGCCCGTCTGCCGACACGTTTTCGTTTATTGCCTGCGTGATCGCCAACAGACTGTTGATCTGCAGCTGCTTGAGGTTGACCTCGCGCTCCAATTTTTCGATACGACTCAAAGTGCGTTTTATTTCCTGTAATTCCGGCATGGATACTTGTACTCTTTAGGCTTCCGCCCGATTTTGTGCGAAAAGTACGCACATTCCCCAAATCAGTATGCTACTGGTACAATTCGTAGGAAACTGTTAACCTATGTGTGTACATTTTCGGTTGTTCTGTTCCTGAAAACCCGGAATTCTTGTCAAATTTGCCGCTCTTTGCAAATTTCGAATGCATGTGACAGAATAAACAAGATTCAACAATATGGAAGACGTCAGACAAATAATTGCCGAAGCCAAGTCGCACATGGACAAAGCCATGGAACACCTAGACCATGAACTCGCCAAACTACGTACAGGGAAAGCCTCTACCAACATCTTGCAAGACCTCATGGTGGATTATTATGGCAGCCCTACACCCATTGCCCAAGTGGCAAATATTCAGGTTTCGGATGCCCGTACCGTGGTGGTGCAGCCGTGGGAACGAAACATGCTCGGCCCTATCGAGCGTGTCATCATAAACTCCAACATCGGTATCACACCGGCCAACGACGGCGAGATCATTCGACTATCCATACCGCCCCTTACCGAAGAACGGCGCAAAGATTTGGTCAAAAAAGCCAAACATGCCGGCGAAGAGAGCAAAGTAGGTGTGCGCAATTCGCGCCATAAAGGGCTTGATCATATCAAAAAAGCGGTGAAAGATGGATTGCCGGAAGATTTGGGCAAGCGCACCGAAAATGACTTGCAGGAACTTGTAAACAAGTATGTCAAACACATTGACGATGTCGTGGCCGCCAAGGAAAAAGAAATCATGACGGTTTGATTCCAGTTAATTCTTCAGCCTCTTTTAATTCATAACCATGCGCCATACCACCAGAATTTTCCTTTTTTTTTGTGTAACTATTGCCCTCGGGGCCTGTGTCAGCAAAAAAAAGTACCTCTCCCTGCAGTCTGAATTTGAGGCGGCCAACCGCGATCTTACTGCCTGCGGCGCACGAATCAGCGACCTGAGCAACCGCCTTTCTGCTTGCGAACAGGAGCGCTTCAAATTGCAGGCCGATCTGGGCGGCTCACAAAAAGCGCTTCAGGTACGGGAAGATCAAATCAAAGACCTGAAAGCGCAGGTCACCGATGTACAGGCTCAACGCGACCGCCAACTTACACAAGTGACCGATCTTACCACCCTGTCCAAATCCGCCAACGAAAACATCCGCGAAACACTCGCGCAGTTGGAGAAAAAAGACAAGTACATCCACCTGCTTCAACTGGCCCGTACCCGTGCTGACTCAATCAACCTTGCCCTTGCCGTCAACCTGAAAAGTGTCCTGCGCGACGGCATTGACGATCAGGATGTGGAAGTAAAAGTGGACAAGACGGTGGTGTTCGTCAACCTCTCCGACCGGATGCTGTACCAAAGCGGCAGTTTCATGCTCACGCCACGCGCGCATGAGGTTTTGGGAAAAATTGCAAAGATTATTGAGTCGCGCCCCGATCTGGAGGTCATGGTGGAAGGCTATACCGACAATGTACCCATCAAAAATGCCTGCATGGACGACAACTGGGATCTCAGTGTGAAACGCGCTACATCGGTGGTACGGTTGTTGCAAAAAAACTACAACATTGACCCAAAACGGCTCATTGCTGCCGGACGCGGCGAATACAACACCCTGGCTTCCAACAATACCGACGCCGGGCGCGCTACCAATCGCCGTACCCGAATCATCATTTTGCCGAAACTTGACCAGTTTTACGACTTGCTGAATCCGAACAAGGTGCCGGAGAAATAAGCCCTTGATACCGCTCGTTTTAGATTGCCTTCCCCAACCCGCGCGCCATGTACTACATCCGCACACAATTCCGGCGCATTATCCGCTTTCCGCGCATGCTGTTGTGGGCGTTATTTTTGGAAGGAGTGGAGACCAAACAGATGATGCGGACGTATGCCAGACATGGCGCAGGGAAGTTGCTCCTCTTGTCCAAGCACAAGCAACCCACGGCTGAAGAGCTGCAAAAGGCCAAAGAACAGTTGCGGGACATCCCGCGCTTCTTGCCTTTTTTTGTCATCATTGTAGTGCCGGCGCCGGGCGTGACCGAGGGCTACGCGCTGTTGGCCATTACACTGGAGCGCTGGTTGGGACAACGCATCAGTTTGTTGCCAAGCCAGTTGCGGAAGGTGTTTCAGAAAACCACTGAAGAACCGCCGGCGTCTACCTGAGAGGTATGCAGAGTTTGAATTGAAAAAAGGCAGAAAACAATGCCTGAAGTATATTTCCAAAACCTGTCTGCGGTGCTTTGCCGGCACCTCGCCGATGCCCATGTCAGCATCCGGATGGCCGTTTGCTGGTTTTCTCACCGCGATATTTTTGAGATTCTGCTGAAAAAACTCCGGGCGGGAGTACAGGTCGAATGTGTGCTGGAGTACGACAGCCAGAACATTCACGCGAATGGGCTGGATTTTCAAAAATTCATAAAACTTGGCGGAATTCTGTATGCATACCGTGACGTAGCGCTAATGCACCACAAATTTGCCCTGCTCGACGAGCGGCTGCTACTCACCGGCTCATTCAACTGGACCTACAACAGCAACGCCGAAAATCTCCTGGTAACCGACGAGTCTTCGCTGCTTGCCGCATACGGGCAAGAGCTCAGCCGCCTGAAGGGCTTGTCGGTACCGATACGAAAAATACGGCCTGCCGAGGTCAAGACTTTTGCCGCATTTCCGCTTTTTCAAAATACGCACATCCCACGCACGGATTTGCGCCGGCGCATCAGCAGTGGCGCCGGGGTATGGTGGGTGCGCTTGCAAGAAGCCGGTGCACTGTGGCCCACGTTCTTCAGGGTACACCGGCTACCAGTTGACCAAAAGGGTTTGTTGCGCCCATACTGGGTCGCGCACCGGATGTGGGATGCAGAATTGTTTGATGAAATATGGCCCGCCCTGGCTTCAGGGGCCAAACCTGCTGTTGCACGAGGCGTTCGTGCGTTATCCCGCAGAATGCGCATCGGTGATGTCGTTTTTGCGGTGACCCAAAATGACCGGCTGTTGGCCCTGGGTATCGCACAATCGGAACCTAAGCCGGATCATTCGGATGGAGCCTCGTATCGCGAGGTGCAGTGGCTGCGTACGTTCCCAGAAAACCCGCTGCCACTATCTGTCGTTTTGCCCGCCGGTTTTGCCGGCAAGTATCGCGGTTCGGCGATGCAGTTGGTGGAGCTGGTATTTGACGGGAATGAGCGGTAAGTAATTTTTTATAAATCGCTGTAAGTTTGAAGGTTATGTAATTTTTTTCAAACAAAAAAGCACCTGAAAAAAAATTCGCCGTCTCCATGCTCTTTTCGGGGTTTCCGAAAAAAATTTCGCTTTATTTTATTATATGTATTGACTTTCAATGACTTGTATTTTCTGGCATCTCGCTTGAAAGTATGTTGTCATAGCATGCTTTTCTCCATCATTCATTTAAAAAAATATCTGCTATGCACAACATGGATCGCATCATGAACGAGGAAATGGGCCACGAATATGGCTTCCTCCAAGAAGGCGGATTCGGCCACAACGAATTTGACCAGGAGTACAATTACGAAGGCGAGTATGAAGGCGACTTCGAAGGCGAATGGGAAGGCGAAGAAGAGTGGGAAGACGAGTACGGCCTTAGCCAGGAAGCCGAATACGAACTGGCAGCCGAACTTTTGGCGGTGAACAGCGAAGAAGAACTCGACCAGTTTCTGGGCAAACTTGTCCGTCGGGCGGCACGCGGCGTATCCAACTTCGCCAAGTCAAGCGCAGGCCAGGCGCTCATCGGCGGTTTGAAAAAGGTAGCCAAAACAGCCTTGCCCGTCGTAGGTAAAGCGGCCGGTTCATTTTTTGGTGGCCCGGTGGGCGGTATGATCGGCGGCAAACTCGGCAGTTGGGCTTCCACCCTGTTTGAGGTAAACCTGGAGGGTATGAGCAACGAAGACCGCGAATTCGAAATCGCCCGCCGGGTAGTGCGCCTGTCCAACTCCGCCGCCCGTCGCACGGCATCCGGCATGCGTCGCGCCCGCGGACGCAGGGGTGTTTCGCCCTGGGCAATCGCCCGAAACGCGCTCAAAGTGGCGGCTTCCAAACATGCCCCCGGCTTGCTCACACCTGTAGGTAGCAGCAGCGTTACCCTCAATAACCCCGCTTCCAACGGCGGGGGCGGAACGGCTCCTGCACCTGAATTTCCCAATTCAGGCACCTGGACGCGCCAGGGCGATCAAATCATCGTAACACTCTAACCATCAAAACTTTTTTCTATCATGAACTACGAAAATTTTGAAGCATACGATCTCAATTCCGAGGTAACACTTGAAATGGAAGAAAACGAACTGGCGTATGAACTGCTCAATGTGCAGAGCGAAGCCGAACTTGACTATTTCCTCGGTAAACTGCTCAAACGCGCCTGGGGCGGAGCCAAAAAACTGTACAACTCGCCGATGGGTCAGGCCATCAAGGGCCAGGTCGTGTCGGGCCTCAAGTCTGTAGGACGGCAAGCCCTGCCTTCACTCGGCGCCAAAATCGGCGGCTATATCGGCGGCCAAACCGGCTCCGACTGGGGCAACAAAGCCGGCTCCTGGCTTGCCGACCGCTATCTCAACGAATACGAGGCCGAGTACGAAAACGAACTGCCGCTTGCCCGCAAACTCATCCGTACCGCCCGGCTCACTGCCGGCCAGATCGCACAGCAGGCACAGTCTGGTCGGTCGGTCAACCCTCGTGTTGTACATGGTATCCTGAGTCAGGCTGCGCGCCGGAATTTCCCCGGCTTGCTTTGGGCCGCTCGCGGCGCCGGCTCCATGATGCAGGAAACCGACGAACCAATGGCACCGCCTACGCCTGAACAACAAACACAAAACAGTGGAACATGGTACCGGCAAGGCAATCAGCTCATCCTGACCGGCGTGTAGTTGCAGAAGCGCCGGAAGGTGCCACCGGACAGGTGGCCGATTTTCACCGGCAACACCTCATCGGCGAAGCACAAGCGTTGCTGGCACGACTTGCACAGGTCAAACCCTTCGAGGCCACCATGCCGATGGTGGTCGCTGCCGGACTGGAAAACCGGGCCTTGCGCTACATCCACGACCTGATCCGCGATGGGCGTAAACAACTGGGACGACAGGTACGCCGGTTCATCACCGGGCTGAAGACCAATCAGGAAGAGCCACCGAAACGGCTTCAAATGGCCTTTTCCTTGCTCAAACTGCGGTTCAACGCCCTGCTCGACACGTTCGACATTTTTGCCGACGTGCTCAACCAGCGCAGCGAACACGAAACGGGAATCTGGCTGGCCGGACTCGACATTCTCGCCCGCGACACCCTGCGCCTCGAAGGCGACTACTACCGCCCGCCGCCCCTGATCTGCTACCTCGACCGGGGACATGGCGCCGCCATCCGGCGTGCCCGCACCCGCTTGCCGGGCGGTCATTCCAATCCGGTGGCCATCATCAAGGTGCCAAGGGAGCGTATGGTGGGCAGTGGCATCGGCTCGTCATTGGTACACGAGGTGGGGCATCAGGGCGCAGCGCTGCTCGACTTGGTCAACTCCGTCACGGCAGTGCTGGAGCAAAAGGCCGAACAGGAGCCGCAGCGCAGTACCGCCTGGAAACTCTACCGCTTGTGGATTTCGGAAATTTTGTCCGATGTGTGGTCGGTAGCCACGCTGGGCGTGAGCGCCACTACCGGACTGATCGGTGTGGTGAGTCTGCCGGAGTACTTTGTGTTCCGGCTTCCCGACGGCGACCCGCACCCCTTCCCCTGGATTCGGGTCAAGATCAGCATCGCCTTCGGGCGGGCGCTTTATCCCGATCCGCAATGGGACCGGCTGGAGCGCATCTGGGAAAATTTTTACCCGCCGGGCGAGCAGCCCGCGGCGCAACAAACGATCATCCGGGCCTTGCACGCGGCATTACCGGATTTTGTACAGACCGTCCTGCAGCACCGGCCGCAGGCACTGCGGGGCGCGGCGTTGCGCGACGTGTTCCCGCTGGACGAACGACAACCGGAGCGGCTCCGGCAGATGTACCGACTTTGGCAACAACGCCCCCGGGCCATGTATTCGGCCCGCCCGGGCATGGTGTTCGCCGTCGTCGGACAGGCCCGGGCCGACCATGCCGTCACCCCATTTGCCGAAAACAAAACCCTCACAGGAATGCTGTTCCAGTGGGCGGTTATGCAACAACAACGTTCACTTTAAATTTTGAAAATTATGAAGCCGAATTTCCCTAAGTTTTTTGCCAAATACAAGGCAACGCCGGGAGCAAATGGTTTGCTAAAACCATTGGAACTGATCTTCGAGCTGTCTTCAATTGATTTTGACATTAACCAAACGACGATCGGTTACGACATCGATTTTTCATCGGAAATGTCCTTTGAGGCGCGATTGGTAGAAATTGTTGACCCGCCTAACGGCGACTTGTCGGGCCAGAATGCATTTCTGAATAATTTGGATCTGGGTACACAAGCAGGTTTTACGGCGTTTTTATCGAGCGAAGTATTCACGAAGTTGACTGCACAGTATGTCAACCTGGCTACTCCGGCCAACAACTTCCCCTCAGCGGTAACTCTGTCGTACTCGACACCACAATCAACACCCGATGTGGATCTGTTTTCATCTGTATGGCTCATCCAACTCAAGTTTGTTGGCAAAACGCCCATCGCATCGTCCGGTATGACGGGAATATTCCACCCTGAGATTGTACTCCAGGGGCCGCTGTCGGCCGAAGCCTTGAAGGTTAACACCACGTACATTGATGACCCAGCCTTCGCAGCCATTAACGCCGAATTGAAGCTGAACTATGAACTGTTGTTGCTCGCCGATAGCGGAGGCTCCAACACGAACAGCATTGGCAAAGTAGCCGATGAGATCGCCGACTCTTTCGCCGACCTGAGCGCCACTATTGCCAGCAAACTGTCCAACACTATCAACGCACGTTTGCAGCCATCAGCCGGCCAGATCACCTACGATCTCGCCTTATGGATGATCATTCAGAAAAGCACGCAGGACTTATCGTTTACGAATTTTCATCATTTTATGGATGAAATATTCTGTGGGAAGCAAAAAACGTCGGTGACCAAGAGTGCGAAAATGCGAGATAAGGTGGAGAGCCTGAGCAACAGCCGCGCCTTGCCGTTCATGGGCGTTGACGGGTACAACAGCCTGAAAGTCGCCACTGAAGCATTTGTTATGGTCAATTGCATGACGGATGGTGCTTTTGACGAGGAAACTTTGGCGAACCTCAACAAGAATGTACCTCTGGTAAATGGCAACCCGGATTCGAAAAAACTGGACGAATGGTGGAATGAGTACAAGGAAGAGGTGAACGGTGCAGTATCAACCATTCCGTACCTGGCGGTTATCCGGCGCAAGCTAAAGGATTCCGATCTGAAGACGTTTTCCTTGGAAGAGGCCTTGCAGAACTACCTGACTCCGGGTAGTACCGTCACCGAAACAAACTGTTTTGGGATTATTCAGAATAAACTCTCCACACCATGTTTTCTTGAACTTATTTGGTCCTATTGGCACGAGGAGAGCATGATGGTGCAAGGGTTGAATGCTATCAGTCGGCGTTTTCAGAACATCAAAGCTCCCGGACCGGTTGACCCGCTTGCGCACTTGGCGATTGACCCGCTGCGCCCGCTCAGCAACCTGCTTTGGGGATACTTGCAGGACGAGCAGCACCGCCTCACCGTGCGCCGCCGCGCTTATGAGTACGATCATCATTACGGCATCACACTGCAGGGGACTGCCGTTCAGAATATGCGCTTTGCCGACAGCCGATCCAAGTTCATTGAGGCCTTCCACACCTTGCTTAATCTGACCAACAAGTACTACAAGCAAGCCGACGATATGACGGTACAGCCTGATGCATTCCCGATTCTGAACGCGCTCAAGGAAGTCCATCTCGTATTGTCAGAAGGCGCCCATAATCAATATGGCGACCTGCCTTCTGTGGCGCGTGCCGAGATGCTCATGCAACAGTGGTTGTTGGCCCGACCTGAATTCCGTGAATTCCTCCCCACTCGCATCATGGTGGCGTTTCCAGAACCTTGGATGGATCGTGTTTCAGCACTCAACAACCTTATGGGCTGGACGAAGACATCCGTATTGCACTTCCGCGACCTGGGGGCGTACGGCGAGCAGTTGTTGCTTTCAATTCGCTTCGGCAACTGGGCCAATATACCCGACCGACACTCAGCCGCAAACTGGGCAAACTTCTGGAGACCGCAAATCCAGTCGTATATGCACGCCTACCGCGCCGTCACCGGGGTGGATCTCACAGCCGATATCACCACGGGCGGGCGGATAGATGCCGTTCAACCTTCGATCCACCTGCAACGCCGGCTCCTGGAGCAGCGCGGCAAAGTGGCGTAATTTCTTGCACTATGTCAGGCGGTGACTGACCGTCACCGCCTGACTACATCCGCTTCTCCTCATGGCTTTCTATACTGATACCTTGCGCGGCTGCATGTCGGGCACCGGCCACCCGCTTGCGTGCAGGTGCCCGGCCTGCTCCGGCAGCGCTCTTGTTCGCCGGTACCCGAACTGGCGCGAACGCCGGCAAGGCCGCCTAAGGCAGGCTCCAGTGATAGACGCGCATTGCCACTACGGTCCCGGCGACGGCATGAATGGCCCTTGGGACACGCGAGCCGACCTGAGCAAGTTTTTGCGCTGGGCCGATGAGGCGGGCATCGAGAAGGTCAACCTGTTTGCGGCGTTCCACTCCGACTACCGAACGGCCAACCGGATCGTGGCACAGTTGGTGCGCCGGTATCCCGAGCGGTTCAGCGGATTTGCCTTCGTGCATGCCGCACGCGACCAGGGCCGCATCCGCGATCTGGTGCGGGAAGCGGTGGAAGAACATGGTTTCCGGGGCATCAAGGCGCACCGGCACGACGCCGACCTGACCCGCGAAGTATGCGGAACCGCCCGCGCCTACCGGCTACCGGTGCTGTACGACGTGATGGGGAACGTGACCGCCATCGAACTATTCGCCACGGAGTACCCCGAAGTGAATTTCATCATTCCGCACCTCGGCAGTTTTGCCGACGACTGGAAAGC
>JAEUUV010000309.1 GCA_016787285.1 Saprospiraceae bacterium
TTTCGGCGTGACCAACTGGTTGCGCACCCTGAAGTCGGTGCCGCCGTACTGGGAGAGTTTCCGCAAGGCGCTGTACGAGGAACTGGGCGACCCGAACACTGCCGACTCCGTGCGCCTGTACAACATCTCGCCGCTGTTCCACGCCGAGCGGGTGAAAAACCCCGTGATGGTGCTGCAAGGCGCCAATGACCCGCGCGTGTTGCAGGTCGAGTCCGACGAGATCGTGGCCGCCATGAAGAAAAACAAGGTGCCGGTGGAGTATGTCATCTTCCCCGACGAGGGCCACGGATTTGTGAAAAAGGAAAACGAAATCAAGGGCTACGGCGCCATCCTGGCTTTCCTGGATAAGTACCTGAAGGGGAATCAGGCGCCGAACTAAGTATGTGAAACAAGTTATTTGAGAGAAAATTCTGCGTGAAGTCTGCGCATCAAGTCTGTGCATCGTCTGTGAGAAATTTGTCGCGTTCGGCGCACCGTAGAGTATTTCTCACAGACGATGCACAGACTTGATGCGCAGACTTCACACAGAATTTGTCAATTTAATGAGTCCGCCTTCTTAACATGCAAATTCTACTCCGCACCGACTCCACCAACCCCGATTTCGTCGCGCTCGTCCGACTGCTCGACGCCGAACTGGCCGTGCGGGACGGCGACGACCACGACTTTTACCACCAGTTCAACAAGATTGACCACATCCGGCACGTGGTGCTTGTTGTTGAAGATGGCCGGCCCGTGGCCTGCGGAGCGTTCAAGGAATTTGCGCCCGACACGGTGGAAATCAAGCGCATGTTCACCCTGCCGGAAGCGCGGGGCAGAGGCATGGCAATCCGGATACTGGCCGAATTGGAGGCCTGGGCGGCAGAGTTGTCCTACAAAAAATGTGTACTCGAAACCGGAATCAACCAACCGGAAGCGATTGCGTTATACCGGAAATGCGCCTGGCGGCAAATTCCGAACTACGGGCAGTACGCCGGAGTGGACACCAGCCTGTGTTTTGAAAAAAGTATCAGGTAGCGCGAGATATGTCCTCGTCCGACGACGAACTCGTTGGACGAGGGCATAAGTGAAAACAACAACCAGCAATCATCCAACAAAGTCTTCAACACATGGTTAAATTCAGATTCTTCGCCACGATTTTTACCCTTTTCATTGCCCAAATTGCCAATAGCCAGGGATGCAGCGACGCCGGTGTCTGTACCCTGAACGGCTTCAAACCACAGGAAAGCGGCGATGCCACCGGCCCAATGCAAAATCAGGTCAAAGCCGGCGTGTCGTTCGGCGGAGCCGACAATTCCATCAGCATTCTGTCCAATCACCTCGAATACAACCGGCAGTTCGGCGACAAACTGAGCGCTGACCTGCGCCTGACCAGCCTGTCCCAATCGGGCAACGGCATTTCCCGGTTCAACCTGTCGGACATTTACCTGACCGCCAACTACGCCGCTTCGGAAATGGCGCGGTTCACGGCCGGCCTGAAAATCCCGCTCAACAGTGCGAACACGGAGCATGACGGCATTCCGCTGCCGATGGACTACCAGTCGAGCCTCGGCACCTTCGATCTGGTGCTCGGGTTTGGCTTCGCCATCCGGAAACTGCAACTGGCCGTGGCACTCCAGCAGCCGCTGACGCAAAACGAAAATGTGTTCCTCGCGGCCAATTCGCCGGCAGAAGCCCTGCGTGAATTTCCGTCTACCAACCAGTTCCAGCGCAGCGGCGACGTGCTGTTGCGGCTGTCGTACCCGCTTTCGCTGGGCGAAAAACTGACCCTGACGCCGAGCGTGCTGCCCATTTTTCACTTAGCCAACGACAAGTACACGGACGAAACGAACGTGGAACGGGAAATCGAAGGTTCGCAGGGCCTGACGCTGAACGCCAACGCATTTCTGGACTACAACCTGTCCGAATCCAGTGCACTGCAACTCGGCGTCGGCCTGCCGCTTGTGGTGCGCGATGCCCGTCCGGACGGACTGACGCGCAGTTTTCTGGCGAGTCTGGAGTATCGGGTACGGTTTTAGTCTGCGTCACACCCGCCCCAACAACCCCGCATCCACCGTAATCAGCAAATTATACCCCAGCCGCTCCAGCGCCACCTGGAAGCGGTGTTTGCCCTCTGTTTTCACGATGTGGCCGCGCAGGCCCGTGAGCGCACCGCCGTTGATTTCCACCGGGTCGCCCTCGGCAAGCAGGACGCCGGGTACGACCCTCACGTCAAGGTTGTCTTCCAGCGCGATGCGGCGCAGCAGATCAATTTCCGGCTCGGGAATGGCCAGCAGGTCCTTGTCGAACCGCACAAAACCCACGGCGTTTTCGGTTTCCAACACGGGCAGGTACTCGTGTTTGGTGATTTTCACGAACACATACCCGGGAATGACCGGCTTCTCGGTCAGCCGGGTACTGCGCACATAGCGGCGCAGGAGCCGCAGCAAAGGCACGTACGCGTGGATGTTTTTTTTCGCCAGCGCCCGCTGCACGAATTTCTCGCACTTGGCGCGGGTATGCACGGCAAACCAACGCGGCTCGGTATCGTGGAGGTGGTTGACAAACATTTGTCAGTTTTGAGTTTTGAGTTTTGAGTTTTGAGTGGGGAGGCGACGCAAAGATGGCCCTTGCCGGGAAAATATCTGCCGAGTTGGGGTTTTTCCACAGATAGCCCGACCTTGGCGCTTGATCAGTTTTGAGTGTCGGGTTTTGAGTTTTGAGTTATTGCAGATTGAGAAAAAATACATCGGAAATGACAAACGACGATTTTGAAACCCCGGAAATGCCGGAAGAACCGGAACAAGAACCACAACCCGAAGGCGTGGACGTATCCCCCGTGCAAGCGCGGGCCGAACGTGTGAAAACGCAGATCGGCCAGGTGATCGTGGGTCAGGAAAACATGCTCGACCAAATGCTGGTGGCGCTGTTCACCGGCGGGCACGTGCTGCTGGAGGGTGTGCCGGGCATCGCCAAAACGCTGAGTGCCAAACTGCTGGCGCGCACCATCGCGTCGGATTTCAGCCGAATCCAGTTTACCCCCGACCTCATGCCCGCCGACGTGGTGGGCACGCCGGTGTTCAACATGAAAACATCGGAGTTCAACTTCAAGCCCGGGCCGATTTTTTCCAATATCGTACTCATTGATGAAATCAACCGCGCTCCGGCCAAAACCCAGGCCGCCCTGTTCGAGGTCATGGAGGAGTTTCAGGTGACGGTGGACGGGCATACCTACCCGATGGGCAGCCCGTTTTTTGTACTGGCCACTCAAAATCCCATCGAACAGGAGGGTACCTACAAACTGCCCGAAGCCCAACTCGACCGTTTTCTCTTCAAAATTGTGCTCGACTACCCCAGCCTGGAGGAAGAAAAAATCATCCTGCGCCGCTTTCGGAACGACTTCACGGGCGCCCTGCGCGAAACTGTGGAGCCGGTACTTGCTCCTGCCGACATCGCCGACTGCCGCCGCCGCATCGAGCAGGTGTTCATCCGCGAAGAACTGCTGGACTACATCGCCGCCATCGTACACCACACGCGCAACAGCGGCGACCTGTTCCTCGGCGCCAGCCCCCGCGCCTCGCTCGCCCTGATGAAAACCGCCAAAGCCCTTGCTGCTATCAACGGCCGCAATTTCGTGACGCCCGACGACATCCGCTATGTCGTGTTCCCGGCCCTGAACCACCGCGTAATCCTCACACCCGACCGCGAAATGGAAGGCTACCACGTGCGGGAAGTGCTGGACGAATTGGTGAAAAAGGTGGAAGTGCCGCGGTAGGGCAGGGGCTGTTCGTCCGCTGGAAAATTACTTCGCCATGCATCTGCCAGAACTAAATCCTCCGGAAAATTGCCCCTCCTGCGGCGCGACCTTCAAGGGAAAATACTGCCATAAATGCGGGGAAAAGCGGGTGTCTGCCAAGGATTTTCACTTGCGCAAGTACGCGCAAACGCTGGCTGAGCATTTTACGCATTTCGACTCCAAGGCGCTGCGTTCCCTCCGGGCTTTGGTGTCAAAACCGGGCTTTCTGACTGCCGAGTTTGTTGCCGGACGGCGAAACCTGTACCTCAAACCCCTGCAATTATTCCTGCTGCTCAACCTCGCGTTTTTCCTGTTCTTTGGCGACAACGATGTGTTTTCGCCCAAACTGAAGTGGGTGTACCATTCCGAATCCGAATCAAAAATCTGGAGCGGCGAACGCCTGAAAGACCTGACCGACGCTTATGCGGCACGCGAACAAATCGCGGTCGAAACAGCCATCAAAACCATTGACGCCAAAAGCGCCGGCCTGACCAAAGTGTTGCTTTACCTTTTTGTGCCCCTGCTCGGCACACTGTTTTTCGCGCTTTTTTTCCGCCAAAACCCGTACTTCCTCTGCCACCTCATCTTTGCGACACACTGGTTTGCCTTTCTGCTGCTCTTGCTCATGGTCGGCGGCACGCTGATTGTGCTGCTTTTTCAGATTAAAGGGATGGTTCTTTTGACGGCATTTCTCGTCTTGCTCTTGCCGGTTCACTTGTTTGCTACCCGGTATTTTTACGGCGGCCATTGGGCCTGGCTTGCCCTTAAAACCCTGGTGTTTTTCGCCGGTTTTTCTGTGTTGTACCTGCTATACCGGGATTTCATTTTGTTTCTGACCCTGCGCTTGTTGTTAGACTTTCCGGGTTTGTAAGTAACCGGACATATTTAATTGACAAATTCTGCGTAACGTCTGTGCCTTAGGTCTGTGTAGCGTCTGTGAGACATACTCTACGCAGCCAAACTCGATAAATTTCGCACAGACATTACACAGACCTAAGGCACAGACGT
>JAEUUV010000317.1 GCA_016787285.1 Saprospiraceae bacterium
CTCGTCCGATTCGGTGATCACCCACCTGTATGCCTGTATCCTGTCGGACGGCGAACCAAGCCCCGACGACGATATTGCCGAATTGCGCTGGTTCGACATGGACAAGTTACAAGGCAGCCATTTCGTACCCGAACACCAACCCCTCTTTGAGATGATTGAAGCCTATTGGCTGGAAGAACACTAATCCCCTGCCTGTGATCAAGCAACTTGCTGCCGCATATCTACCGTGAAAAACACCTACTTCGCTTCCGATTTTCACCTCGGCATTGACGGCCGCCTGCCGGCTCGCGAGCGCGAGCGGCAACTGGTGCGCTGGCTGGATACCGTGGCGCCCGATGCAGAGGCGATTTATTTAGTGGGAGATCTTTTCGAGTTCTGGTTTGAGTATCGCACAGTGGTACCCAAGGGATTCGCGCGATTTCTGGGCAAACTGGCCGAACTGCGTGACGGTGGTTTGCCGGTACATGTGTTCACCGGCAACCACGACCTGTGGATGTTCGGCTACTTCGAGCAAGAGTTCGGCATTCCGGTGTACCGCAAGCCCATTCAGGTTGATTTACACGGCAAGTCGTTTTTCATCGGCCATGGCGACGGACTGGGGCCGAACGACCGGGGCTATAAACTGATGAAAAAAGTGTTTGTACATCCGCTCAGCCAATGGCTCTTCGGGTGGTTCCACCCCGACCTGGGCACGCGGCTCGCGGGGTTTTCCTCTCAAAAAAGCCGCGACGCTATGCCGTCGGAAGAGCGCTACTGGATGGGAGAAGAGAAAGAATGGCTGGTGCAGTACGCCAACCGGAAGATCGCGCAAGGTATCGAACCGGACTATTTCATTTTCGGGCACCGGCATCTGCCGATTGACTGGCTTCTGAAAAACGGGCGCAGCCGCTATGTCAACCTCGGCGAATGGATGTTTGCCTGCTCGTATGCCGTGTTTGACGGGCGTGATCTGGAACTGCGCTTTTTTGAGCGCAGGGGCGAAGTCGTACGAAATTATTAATCCCGGCTTGCGCTGTTGCCCAGACAACGAAAAACGCCTCACAAGCGCAACTTGTGAGGCGTTTTTATCTGAAAGATGGAATCTACTGCTTGGGCAACAGTACCCACAAGCGGCCAAAGCCATTGATCTTGCGGGCTTCCGAGAGGCCCTTTTGGCCGATGCCGCTGTACAGGTCCAGGCGTTTGGTGGTCAGGATAGCGCCGCCGCGGTCTTGAGCGAAGAGGATACGGTAGGTATAACCTTTCAAATTGCCGGCAGCATCCATATCGGGGAGTTCGGCAAGCAAGGTAGCGCCGATGGGAATAAAACGCGGGTCAACGGCAACGGAATAGCCCGCAGTGAGCGGGAAGTAGCCTGCACCAATCACGTCTTCGTCGCTCATTTTTTGGAAAAATACATATTTGCCGCCGGCGCCTTTTACCGAACCGCCGAAGCCAAACTGTTCGCGACTGCCGTCCGGGTACTCTACCCAGCAGGAGCCTTGCAACTGGGCATTGGCGACTTCGCGTTTGGAGCGCACCCAGGCCAGTTCCAGACCTTTGCCCTGAAGCGCGCCCGATTCGATGGCGGCAGGGGAGGGAACATGAGCAGCAGGGCGACGGAGCAGGGGCACTGAAAATTCCGACGTCCGGGTTTTGCTGGCCTCTATAATCGGCGTGTAGTAGCCTGTGATCCGTACGTTGTCTTTTTTCAGATCGGTCTTGACTTTGTAGAAATCGAAACGATCAAGCAGGGCTTCCGGTTGGAGCACCTGACAATCCTGAAGCAGTTCCACCGTACGGAGCATTTCCGATTTGCTGATGCCTTTTACCGGGTACTCTTTGGAGTCCGGACGGCGCAGGTAGTTGGCCTGCTCGTACATGGCTTCCAGCAGAGGTGCATCAAACGGCAGGTATGGAAGTGTGTCGGGGGTCGTATGGTGCAATACTGCAGGATGTACCTGGCGCTTGAGAATAAGCGGCTTTGGTCGAGCCGGCGGAGCCATTAATGCCAAACGTGCGGATGCATGGTTGTTGAACTCATCTACCGTAATGATATTGGCGTTGGTAGCGTGGGTGGGGGCTATCGAGACGCTGCTCCAGTCCAGCATAAATGCAAACGGGGAGAGAAGCAACAGGATGAAGAGGGATGCTTTGTTTACCATGGCGATTAATCGAGTCTGGTTTTGCCGGTTGATTTTTTTAAGTCTTGTCGTTTGTTTAGACTCGGAATCAACTTCGACAGCCACACTCTTTGACTAAAAAGTGAACAAATGTATGCCGGAATAAACTAAATTTGCTTTATATTTATTTTGATTTTGCATTACGTTAACATCGAAGGGTTTAAAAATCAATGCGTTGTGTTTTTGGTTTTTTAAGGCTGTTTTCAAGTTTTACAGACTCTGAAGGGTGATTTTTCCTGTTCGCAGCCACTCATTTGTTTTTAATAAAGCCGCCATGGACAAGGCATCGGTAATTTCACCGGTAAGCACCATTTCCAGGGCTTGGCTGAATGGGAGGCGACGTACCTGCAACTGCTCTGTTTCCTCCGGATGAGCGGCTCCGAACCGGAGTCCCTGTGCTACAAAGGCTATTCCAGACTCGTCCGTAACGGAATTGGACAGGTGCATTTCCAGCAACTCTGTCCACACCCCTGCTTCGATCCCCGTCTCTTCCAGCAGTTCGCGTTTGGCCGATTCGAGTGGCGGGATACCGATCGGGCCACCACCTTCCGGGATTTCCCAACTGTACCGCCCCAGCGTGTACCGATACTGCCCCACCAACCAGGTATTGCCTTCCTCATCCAACGGCACGATTCCAATCGCCAGATTTTTAAAATGAACTACCCCGTAAATCCCGTCTCCTCCTGCCGGATTGACTACCTCGCGATGAGTAACTGCAATCCACGGATTGTCATACACTTGACATATGTTTTTTGTGATCCATGGGTTCGCTGGCGCTTTAGTATCCTTGCCTTGTTGTTCGGTAGTCATATCGGCGTTTTTGTCGAAAGTTTTCGGGCCGTTCGTGTATAGCTTGACATTAGCACGACAATTAGCCCATTTGCAAAGCGGTCATCTTCGCCCCCCGAAGTACATAATCAACCCTCCCCTTTGCCACCCGTATTTTCCATTGTATTTCAGTATTGCCGTTAAGTCCATTCATTCGGTGTTTTTCGGCTACACACAGTCCATCCGGCCATTGAAAGCTGCAGGAAAGATTGCGTTCGTTTTATTCACGGGAAAAAAATCGCTGTGGAAAAACTACCTCGAAGGTTGGCTCCCCTCGATCGCCACGAAAACACCATTTGAAAAGCGCCCGCAGCAGGATGATTAAGATCGGCAGTATGGGAGGATGGAGCGTCCGGGCCGATCAAAAAGATTAGGGATAAAATCAATACATACACACTTTACCAAAATCGGGCCATTTTTTTTCAGCCTTGATTTTTTAGAAAACCAACTTGAAAAAACGTAATCGTACAGTAGCCTCCCGCCACACTGCACTACATTTTTGAGAAAACTAAACTACTTTGGCGTATGCTTAACTTGTACCGCTCTTGTGTCCTCTTAGGGAGTTTGACCTTGCTGCCTGCCGTGCTGTGGGCGCAGCTGACTGTGGTGGTAAACGCCGTACCCGCCAATACGCCGGCGGGCGCGTCCATCCACATTGCCGGGACGTTCAACAACTGGAACCCGGGCGACCCGAACATGAAGTTGACCCCTCAAGCCAACGGCAAATACACCATCACCCTGAACCCCTCCGTCGGCCCGGTTCGATTCAAGTTTACCCGCGGCAGTTGGGCAAGCGTGGAGGGCAATGCCGCCGGCGGTTTTCAACCGGATCATGTAGTGACATACACCGGCTACCCGCAAACCCTTGAGACGAACATTCTCTCCTGGGAAGATTTGCCTGCTACCGGCCCGGGCAAAGGCAGCGTTACAGTACTGAGCAGCAATTTCTTCATGCCGCAACTGAACCGCACGCGCCGCATCTGGATTTACCTGCCGCCCGACTACACTACAACCAATAAAAAATACCCGGTGCTGTACATGCAGGACGGCCAGAATCTGTTCGACCCCGCCAGCCCCTCAGGCGAATGGGAAGTAGATGAAACGCTGGACGAACTTTTTGCCGAAGGCGACCATGGCTGTATAGTAATAGGCATTGAAAATGGCGGCGTGTACCGCATGGATGAATACTCTCCCTGGAACAATCCGCTTTACGGCGGCGGCGGTCAGGGCGGCTCGTACATGAGTTTCCTTGTGAATACGCTCAAGCCTTACGTGGATGCCAACTACCGCACGATGCCCGACCGCGAACACACCGCTATTATGGGCAGCAGCATGGGCGGCCTCATCTCCATGTACGGCATCATGGAGTATCAGCACGTGTTTTCCAAAGCGGGCGTTTTTTCTCCGTCCTTCTGGTTTGCCGGAAATAATTCCGCCAACCACATCCTTGGAATGGGCAAGCGCAACAACGTAAAAGTATATTTCCTGGCCGGCGGTCAGGAACCCGCCTACGTCACGCAGGATATTCAAAAAGTGACGAACGCCATGCTGCAGACAGGCTTTGACGCCTCCGAATTCAAAGTGCATTTGCCCGCCGACGGCCAGCACTCGGAGTGGTTCTGGCGCCGCGAGTTTGCCGATGCCTACCACTGGCTTTTTGCCGGAGCGGTCACCTCCACCGGCGAACAGGCTTCCGATACCGAACCTTCGATCGAAGTGTATCCGAACCCGGCGACCGACTGGATTCGCGTAGCCGGCATGGACGACGAAGACAATCTCAACGTACAAATAATTGGTGTGGACGGCTCCTTGCAACGCGATGTACAGGTGCAACCTGGCGAAGCAATCCCGGTAGCCGATCTTTCGAACGGTTTCTACGTGGTACGCGTGCGTGCCGAAGGCCAAAACTGGCGTACGGCCAAGATGATCCGGCGCTGATGTACACAGAAGTTGTACAAAAGTAGATAGTGCCCAAGAATATTTTGCACCGTTCCATTACCGGCGCGCGTTGATTACTTATAGCGCTAAACCCCGAAGGGGTTATATGTTTATAGAAGAGAAATGATTCGAGCATCAACCCTGAATGGGTTGTATGTCAGAACGTTAGATAAACATAAAACCCCTTCGGGGTTCTCGAATGTGCCACATTCCCATGCTATAAACATATAGCCCTTTCAGGGCTTGGCGTGAGAATTATGAGTAATCAACGCTCGCCGGTATCGGAATGGTATCGGAGCGAGTTAGATGCCGTTCCGATGGAACGGCGAAGAAATTATATTCGCAACATCTACAAAGATGCAGTCCCTCCGGGACTTTTGACACAGCCTCTATTTCACCCGTATCTCCACCCGCCGGTTCTGTTCTTGCTGCTCTGCGGTGGCCGAGGGAAGTGGAAACAACATCTCGGTATTGCCGTAGCCCTTGTACGTCATGCGCTCGGCGGCAACCCCGCTGCGCCGCAGGTAGTCGTACACCAGTTTGGCCCGGTTGACGGCGAGGCTCCACTCCCATTTTTCAAGTTGTTCGGGTGTCTTGAACGGGTTGTTGATGTGCCCGGCGATCTCGATCCGGATTTCAGGATTTACCTGCATAAATTTGAGCACTTTGGGCAGTTCCGGCTCCGAGGTTTTGAGCAGGATCGCTTCGTTTCCGACAAAATAGAAATTTTTGATGGCCACTTTTTCGCCGGAGGCCGCCCGGGGCAACGCGATTACGAGCGGCTCGGCCTGCATCCGGCGGAGCATTTCCGGTGTGCCGAGTATTTTTTTTAAAGCCGATTCAAAAAAATAGCCCGCGGCGTACACCTCGGTTTTCACCACCGAGTCTTTTGGGAGGCGCACCGCAAAATGCCCTGCCGAGTCCGTCAGCACCGAATCACGCCGCGTACGGGTAGAAAAATGCACCGTGGCGGCGATGCCTTCTCCGGTGTTTTTATCCGTTACCTTACCGAAGTACGGCGACATGGGAATGGCCGTCTGCAGTTCCAGCGTGGCACGGCGGTTGCGTTGCCGGCCTTCCTCCGTGTCGTTTTCGGTGACAGGCAGATTTTCACCAAAATATGAAATCCGGGTCTGCGATTCCGGCACCCCGCGTTGTGCCAGAGCGTCACGCACGGCATTGGCCCGGCGCTGCGACAGTGCCGTGTTGTTTACTATGCTGCCCACCGAGTCGGTGTGAGCGGTAATCCGCACCAGATACGAATTGGAATTTGCCTTCCAGGCGCCTGCAAAAGAGTCGAGCGTTGCCGTAGCAGTGCTATCCAGGTTATGTTTGCCAAAGGCAAAAAACACTTCTGCGCGGTGTGCTACCCGCAGGGAATCGAAGACGGATTGCGCAAAAAAGGGCAATGGAAAGCAAATAAGTGCTGAAAAGCACCAGACAAAAAGGCGATTTGGCATAACGCTAACGGTATTTTCTGAACACACTCCCGGCGAGGCGGTTTTTCAAACGCAAACAAGGTGCAAAAATTTCCCGGCCTGCTGCATAACCAGGCATCGTGCCCCAACAGGAAAAAAACTACCTTTGCGGCCATTTTTCAGCGCAGGGTTCACCTGCGGGCTAAAATCGAATCAATCGGACGAATCGAATCAATCGAATCAATCAAATGCAACATATTCGCAACTTCTGCATCATCGCCCATATTGACCACGGCAAAAGTACCCTCGCCGATCGCCTGCTGGAGCATACCAAAACCATCAGCAAACGCGACATGCAGGATCAGGCGCTGGATAACATGGACCTCGAGCGCGAGCGCGGCATCACCATCAAGAGCCACGCCATCCAGATGCGCTACGTCCATCCGGCCACCGGGCAGGAGTATATTTTCAACCTGATTGACACGCCCGGCCACGTGGATTTTTCCTACGAAGTGAGCCGCGCCATTGCCGCCTGTGAAGGCGCCTTGCTGCTCGTGGACGCCACACAAGGTATTCAGGCCCAGACGATCAGCAACCTGTACCTCGCCGTGGATCACAATCTGGAAATCATCCCGATTGTGAACAAAGTGGACATGGAAAGCGCCAACATCGAGGAGGTTCAGGATCAGATCATTGACCTGATCGGCTGCGAACGCGAAGACATTATTTCGGCTTCCGGCCGCACAGGTATCGGCATCGAGGAAATTCTGGCTGCTGTGGTGGATCGTATTCCCGCCCCCAAGGGCGACCCGGAAGCGCCGCTGCAAACCATGATTTTCGACTCCATGTTCAACTCCTACCGCGGCGTCATCGCCTACGTACGGCTGATGAACGGCACCCTTCGCAAGGGCGACAAGATCAAATTCATGGCCACCGGCAAGGAGGTAGTAGCCGAAGAAGTCGGGATCCTGCGCATGGGTCTGCAGGACACCGGCGAACTCCAGGCCGGCAACGTGGGCTACGTCATCACCGGCATTAAAGTCAGCCGGGAGATCAAAGTGGGCGACACGATGACTCATTTGGCAAGGCCGTGCAGCGTAGCCGTCAAGGGGTTTGAGGAGGTGAAACCCATGGTGTTTGCGGGTGTTTATCCTTTGGACAATGATGACTTCGAAGACCTGCGCGACTCGCTCGAAAAACTCCAGTTGAACGACGCGTCCCTGGTTTTTGAACCGGAAACTTCCGCCGCCCTCGGTTTCGGCTTTCGTTGCGGCTTCCTCGGCATGCTCCACCTCGAAATTGTGCAGGAACGCCTCCAGCGCGAATTCGACCAGGACATCATCACCACGGTGCCCAACGTGCCCTACTTCGCCACCGATATGAAGGATAAACGCTTCGAGGTGCGCCAGCCTTCCGAACTGCCCGACCCCAACCACCTGAAGTCCGTCGAAGAGCCGTACATCTATGCGCAGGTCATTACCAAGCCGGACTACATCGGCAATATCATGACCCTCTGCCTCGAAAAACGGGGCATCCTGCAAAAACAAACCTACCTGACCCCCACGCGTCTCGAACTGACGTTCCACCTCCCGCTGGCCGAGATCGTGTTCGACTTCTACGACAAACTCAAGTCCATGACCCGTGGCTATGCCTCGTTCGACTACCACATCCTCGACTACCGCGAGACCGACCTGATCAAACTCGACATCAAACTCAACGGCGAGCAGGTGGACGCCCTCAGCGCCCTCATCCACCGCTCCAAGGCGGAATACATGGGCCGCCGTATGTGCGAAAAACTCAAAGACCTCCTGCCGCGCCAGCAGTTCCAGATCGCCATTCAGGCGTCCATCGGCCAGAAAGTTATCGCCCGGGAAACGATCAGCGCCCTGCGCAAGGACGTGACCGCCAAGTGCTACGGCGGCGACATCAGCCGGAAACGCAAACTGCTGGAAAAACAGAAAGAAGGCAAAAAACGCATGAAGCAGTTCGGCAATGTCGAGGTGCCGCAGGAGGCGTTTTTGAAGGTGCTGAAGTTGAATGATTGAGCGTTACAAGTAAAAAATTTTTTGCTCCTGTTGTTTGGTGAAATTAAAAAGGCTTGTACTTTTCGCCTGCCAAACCAGTAGCCAATGCGACAAAAGCCCTGCGACGATGATAACCCAGCCCGCTCCTTCGGCACTCTGCCGGAGGAGCGGGCTTTTTTATTGGTGCCTAAAAAATCGGTAAAGTTGGGGTTTTCCAATTGATGCCGACTAACCGAACTGACTACATCCAAACAAGTGACGATCAAATCAACTAATGTATGACGATTCCCTGCCATCCAGAGTTTCCACATGATTTTGTCCCGAAATCCTCGAAGCCAACTGCAAAATTCCTTCTTCTGAAAAGGCTCAGACATCCGGCCTCATCTTTTGTCTGCCTTGTTTGTATTTGCACTCAAATACTCGCCTCCAGTACTGCATTGTGGTCATCAAATACCGCCCACAAGATTGCCGGCGAAATCCCTTCTTTATTGAGGCCCACTCACAGGGAGTTGCCTGTTGAATCCTCTGAAAAGGCGACCAACTTGAAGCCCAAGATCAAACTGGAAAAGGAAGAACAGACCCAAGCGTTAGCGCTATTAAAGCCGGATGGTGGGCCAACCACGCCGGAGGTGAACGCATTTACCCCGCACGATGCCAACAATCTGGTAGATCCGTTCACCGGGGATTTCAGTTTCAATATTCCCTTGCTGGACGTGGGCGGATACCCAATCAATTTGGCTTACAGATCGGCCGGTGTCACACCCGAGGAAGAAGCAAGTTTTGTGGGCTTGGGCTGGAACCTCAATCCGGGTTCCATCAGCCGCCAGGTAAGGGGGCTGCCCGACGACCTGAATGGCGAAGCGGTCAAAAAAACCATGAATTTGAAAGACGAAGAAAATATCGGCATCAACACGGGTTTTTCGGTAGAAGTGACCGGTCTGGATGTGGTGAAGTTTGGCGGAAGTTTTCAGTTGGGTATCAACCACAACAACTACCATGGCTTCGAGTTGGAGGCCTCTATTGCGCCGAGCATCAGCTCAAAAGACGAGAGTTATCCTTTTAGCGCTTCTCTTCAGACCTCTTTCGGCGTTAGCAGCCGTTCCGGGGCGTTTTTTGAACCTCAGGTGGGGTTTAGTGCCAATCTCAAAGAGAAAGAGGGAACAACACAAGCAGGATTGGGCATCGGCGCCCGCGTTGGTAGCGTAGAGGGCCTGGAAAGTATCAACTTTCATACCTCTCTTACAAGAAATTTGGGGAAAGGAAAACATGTGGAACAATCCTTGGCAGGCATATCCCTGAATTTTGCTCGACCCACGTACACGCCCACATTTGAAATGCCTCAAACCCAAGTATCCGGCTCATTGAGTCTGAAATTGGGAGGGGAGTTGAGCCTCATCAATCTGGGAGGTAGCATTGGCGGGTTTTATTCCAAAAAATTTTTGACTACCAATACGGACTCCGTACCGGCTTATGGTTACGCATACGCGCACAATGCAGGTGTAGGCAAGGTATTGCTGGATGTGAACCGGGAAAAAGACGGGGCCTATATCGAGGAAAACCCCAACCTGCCGCTGACTAATTTTACCTACGATTTGTATCACGCCACAGGCCAGGGATTCAGTGAACAATTTCGTCCGAGACGAGGAGACATCGGTACCGTTTTTGACACCGAACGCAACAATCAGGATGGCGGTGGAAAAATTAGCGCAGAAATCGGCTTGGGCAACCTGATCCATGGTGGGGTAGATGTGGCCGCCAACTACCACAACAGCGAAACCAAAAAATGGCAGGACGGAAACGGCTTGAACGAAAAATTGTATTTCAGAGGCCCGGACCCCGAAAATCCCGCTTTCGAGCCGGTATATTTCAAAGGAACCGGCGAACAGACCATCCTGCAGAACGAAGCGCTCTTCCATGAAACCGGCGCATTTGAACCGGTAGCGGCCGACCTGAACAAGGGCCATACAGGGGAATGCAGCGGGAACCTGATTGCCAATGGCCTGCCGTTGCCCGCACGAAGCGACTACCGGCGCCTCCAACGAGAGCCACGCAACCAAAACCTGCTTTGGCTCACTGCCGGAGAAGCCAAAACAATGGGCTTCCAGCGACAGATTTTGTCTGAATTTACCCTGCCGAACGGCACCAAAGCAACTACGCTTAATCTCAACCGGGATGCAGATTTCCGGAAAGCGCATCACTTTTCGGAGGCGACCATCACACGAGACGACGGGGTGCGCTATGTGTATGGTCTGCCCGTGTACAATACCTTTCGCAAAGAAGTGAGTTTCAGCACAGATAGTCTGCCCGATCCGGTGACCAATCTCGCCGGGTATGTACCGGGAGTTGACAACAGCCTTGGAAACAAAAGAGGCGACAGCAATTATTTCAGTGCGGAAGAAACCCCGCCACATGCGTACGCCTACTTGCTGACGGCAGTGCTTTCTGCCGATTATATTGACACCCGGGGTGATGGCCCTACGCCGGACGATTTGGGCACGTACACCAAATTCAACTACTTCCGGGTGTATGAGAGATTTCCCTGGCGAATACCCTTCGAGGCAGGCAAGGCCGTGTTCAACGCAGCGCACGATTGCGATCCCAAGGATAACCTGGCTTCGTACACCTATGGTGAAAAGGAAATCTGGTACATCAGCAGTGTCGAGACCCGAAACTATGTGGCGGAATTCACCTTGAACCCGGATCGTCAGGATGCGTTGGGGGCAACCAATGAGAACGGCGGATCGGATGGCACACGGCGTTTGCTCAAATTGGACAAGGTCGCGCTGTACGCGATGGAGGAAAGACAGCGCAGCGGAGCAGCTGCCGTACCCATAAAGTCTGTTTTTTTCGAATACGATTATGCCTTAAGCCCCGGGCATCCGGCCTCTTTGGGTGGACAGGGCAAGTTGACCCTGAAAAGGCTTTCCTTTTCGTATGGCAATTCCGAAAAGGAACGGCTTAGCCCTTACGAGTTTTTCTACGACCACAACCCCGCTTACCGCGCCAACCGCAATGACCGCTGGGCCATATACAAAGAGCCGGTATCCGCAGCCTTGGACAACGAACGGTTCCCCTACGCCGTGCAGGATAAAACCACTGCCGACCGGAATGCCTCCGCCTGGCTGCTCTCCCGAATCAAAATGCCCTCCGGCGATACGTTGAGCATCTCCTACGAAGCAGACGATTATGCCTTTGTGCAAAACAAACGGGCCATGGAAATGGCGCCCTTGACAGGTTGTGCCAGAAGCCCGAATGGCGCAATCACCGATTCACTATATGCTGACAAGCCCTACGAGTACTTCTTCTTCAAAACAAAGTCAGCGGTCAGTACGGACGAAGACGTAAGAAAATATGTGGACGGCATCACGACCCTGTACTTCAATTGCATGACCAAAATCAGGAATAAGCCTGTCGTTGATTCGCTGGAAGCTATCGGCGGTTTCACCGGGGTGAGTTTCAAGCAGGCAGGCGTGGACTTTGGCAGGCGGGACAACAATACCGCCTGGATCAAAGTGCCGGCCGTAAAACGGGGCGACGATATTGATCCGGCTGTTGACATGGTCAACCCGGTTTCCAAAACCGCGTGGCAGACCTTGCGGAAGGATTTGAGCAAATTCATGCTGGAAGGGCCGGGTTCCAACGGCAGCCCTGGCCCCGAATACAATGGAAAACACGACGACCCAACTAAATATGCAGAGGAAGTCTTGGCACTTTTTGAAAACCTGTCCACCTTTTTTAACGACATCTACTCCGAATTGAGAAGAAGGGGCATTGCCAAAATCTTCAAACCGGGCAAGTCTTTTGTCCGGCTCAATTGCCCGGACGGGTTCAAACGGGGCGGCGGCTCCAGGGTGAAACGATTGCGTGTAAACGACGCGTGGGGCACCATGCAACAAGCAGAACCCGGATTGAACTTTGACTACATTCAGGAATACACCTACACGAATACCGCGAGCGATGGATACGGGAGCAGCGCCACGCCCATCAGTTCGGGAGTGGCATCGTATGAGCCGATGATCGGAGGCGACGAAAATCCTTTCGCCCTGCCGATCAACTACACGGTGCACAAAGAATTTGCCATCAACCTGTTTGAAAACATCATCCAACCCTTCGGAGAATCTTTCTTTCCGGCCCGACGGTTGGGTACAGCCGCGTCTCGGTGCGCAACCTGCCCAAGCCCGGCGTTCAGGCCACCGCCACCGGGCGCACCCAACACGAATTTTATACGGCAAAAGATTTCCCGGTGCTCGTGAACTACACCAATAAACAGGCAACTACCCATAGGGCCTTCCCTATTTCCTTGCCGTTTTTCGCATACGCCAGCAACGAGGCAACGGTTGCGCAGGGCTATTCCGTCGAATTGAACAACATGCACGGCAGCCCGAGGGCCATGCGTGTTTTTGATGAGGCCGGGAATCTGGTTTCTGCTCAGGAATATTATTTCCGTACCGACCCGGACGATCCGCGCCGCCTGAATAACGTGGCCCAGGTTATTGATCCCGTACGCGGAACGCCCGAACAAAGGTTGCTTGGCGTGGACTACGACCTGATCGCCGATGCCCGGGAGTACTTCTCGGAGACCCACGGGCCGGAGGTACAAATCAACTTTGACGGAACCTGGTATGGGCCGATATTCGTGCCGCTGCCGTTGCCCTACCCGTCGTTTTCCACCAGTTTCAATCGGTTTCGTTCTTTGGTGCTGACAAAGGTGATTACCCGTTCGGGTATATTGGACAGCGTCGTTGTCTGGAAATCCGGCTCTCGCATCACTTCCAAAAACCTTGCGCGGGATGGCTTCACCGGGGAGGTGGTTTTGACCGAAACCGAAACCGAATACGGTGGATTTGAATACGGTACCAAAATTCCCGGCCACTGGGTGTATCCGGACGGCATGGGGATGGGCTTTCACAACACAGGGCTGAAACGCGTAGAGCGCCTGAACAACGGCATTGTGGGCATATCCTCCCCCATTTTCCAGTCCCTGGTCATGGGAGACGAGTTGATGGTGGAGCGGTTGGACTCCCACATCTTTATCACAACGACATGGCCCCCTTCAACAACTCTTGGGCCTCTAAAGTTATCGCCGGACAGAGCCTGGGTACTGAGTGACGTACCGGGCACAGGCAAAGTGATTGTGGACGAGAAGGGCAATCGCCTTCCGACGGGAGTATATGCCCTGAAAATCATTCGCTCCGGGCGCCGGAATATGCAGTCGCTGTTTGCGGGACAGCTGCTGACCACACAAAATCCGCTCGGTGCCGACGGGCTCCGTTTTGCCAATGTGCTGGATGCTGCCGCCATTGAATACAACAATTACTGGCAAACTTATGCGGGATTTGAACGCAGCACTCCGGTTGATACCTGTACCTGCGTAACCTTGGAAAAAGCGCTGTTACACACCGACACCTTTACAAAAAAACTGTTGACAGGCCCGGACTTGCTTGCCGGGCGGCTTGATTTGAGTTCCATCCCGGACGTACTCTCCACTGCCATAGGCTCCGGGGTGCCTAAATATTCCACACAAGTAGATGGAACGGGTCTTTTCATCACATTTACCGGCAGTTCGGGCCAATGCGATTTTACCGTCCAGCGTACCGATGGGAAACCTTTTCCGCTGCGGCCGCTCAACATATCGGGCGGCTTGCCCCGCCCGATCCTGGGTTCCACGTCTTGTACCGACAGCTATACCTTTCTCATAAAGGCGAGTTATCAGGATCAGGATCACCCCGCAGGCGTCACGATTGATCTCAAGGTCTCCTCGTCTTGCATCAAAATACTGGACTGCACGGAAAAGCCGGCGGGGCGTTCGCAAATAACCTGTACCGGAGGGCCTGGCGCGGTCGTCAACCCCTGGCTCAACGGAATTCTGGGCAATTGGCGGCCCGCAGCCACCTACAAATATGTAACCAACCGAAGAGCTTCCGACAACCCGCAGGAGCGCGGTGTTTACGAAGATTTTGCACCTTTCTGGGCCTTCCCGACAGGATTTCGGATCAGCCCGGCACCGAACCGGTCTTTGTGGCAAAATGCTTCCAAAAGCACCATCATAGACCCCTTCGGCAAAGTGCTCGAAAGCAAGGACCCGCTTGGTATTTATTTTTCCGAACTGTATGGGTTTAATCATAGCCTGGTCACGGCGGTAGCCGCGAATGCCCGGTACAACTCGGTGGCCTTCGACGGGTTTGAGGATTATTACTACAAAAACTTCTCCGACACGTCTTTCGTCGGGGCATGCCCACTGCCGCCACACTTTAAAGGGGGAGCCAATTTCATTCCCAATCTCGACTTCACACAAAGCCACTCCGGAATGGTTTCACTACGAGTAAGGAACACCCCGCTGGACGTCGTTCGGGCCAGTATCCGATCCTGCGATACGGATCGAGTCAGATGGACACCGGCAGCGCAGTATGTGGTTCAGGACTGCGACTTGATCAAACCCTTTGCGCCATTGCCGGGTAAATACGTGTTGAGCGTCTGGACAAAAGAGCAGACGGCATCACTAACCGAGCGCTATCTCTCCCCAACGGTTGCGGTGGAAATTGTCCCAGCAAGCGGGCCGGCTATTGTCAGGAATTTCAGCACCGCCGGGCCGATCATCGAAGGCTGGCAATTGGTCAACGACACGCTCGTCATCCCGACCGGTGCAAGAAGTATCAAGGTTTCGTTCCGGGCACAAGGTGCTCCCTGCCTTTTCGACGACTTCCGTCTGCAGCCCTTCGAGTCGGCCATGCAAAGTTTTTCATACCACCCCCGCCATATTCGACAGATGGCCGCACTGGATGAAAACAATTACGCGAGTTTTTATGAGTACGACTCGGAAGGCTTGTTGGCGCGCACGAAAAAAGAAACAGAACAAGGGATTGTCACACTCAAGGAAATCCGGGATAGCAAACCTAAAAAACAATGAAATCGCTGCCATGAAAAAGTATATCCTTCTTTTGTTTTGTCATGCCCTGATTCTGGAAACGCAGGCGCAAACGGAAATTCAGACCCAACAACTCTGGCAAGGCCAGATCACGGCAGGGAAGCAAACTGCCGTGTATGACGAATACCGGTTCACTTCTGCCGGCAAACCCGCAAGCCTCTTTTATCAAGCAGGGCAAGGCAAGTTGCGATCTTCGAGGGCCGTGGTCAGCCTTTATGTCAATCCCGACCTGCCGATTCCCTACCAAAGGGCGTACAGGGTAACGCTGAAGTGCCAATTGGATCACATCAGTGCTGAGCCGACACTTTCCAAAAAGGACACCTTCTCCCTGAGCATTGACTATTCCGCGGATGCCGGAAATGTAAAAAGTTATAGGAGCAAGGACGTGTTCACGGCAGATGGCGCGGTCTGGTCCAGGCTGACCATTATTTCAAAACAGATTCTGGATGATAAAGGCAACACCTTGTCTCTTGGAGTAGCCGATTCGGCAATATTTGCTCTACGCCACCAGTTGCAGTTGGAACGATACCGGACCCCCGGCACACAATCGCCGCGCCTGATCGCTGCCCCGGCCAGTTGCAAAAACCTGCACCTGAAATTCAAATGGGAACCGGTGAAATGGGCCGTAGAGTATGACCTCGAATGGACGTACGTGGACGACTACCAATACAGCAGCAACATCCCTAAACCCATTGCCGGACTGGAGTATCATTTCAGGCACAACGCCACTCGTGTACGAATAAAAACCACGGAATACGAGATACCGACCGTGTTTGAGCGCGGGTACGTGGTCTGCCGAGTGCGTGCGGTAGGCCGGATCGGTGAAGATTTTAAACAGGTGGCCTCCGGGGAGTGGACAAAGCCGGAATCCGGATACCTTTCAGCGGCTGACCTGAACGTTTCCGTTTTTCGGGTGGATCAGGGATTTGAGCAGGATCGAATGAACTGGCAATACGAGGCCGTATTCACGGAGGAAGGAAAACGCAAAGATTTGTTGCGCTTCGCCGACGGAACCAATCGAATCCGGCAAGAGCAAACCAATTTGAACACGGAAAAAAAGTTGCTGGTAGCCGAAACGGTTTATGACCACATCGGGCGTCCGGCCGTGCAAATCCTGCCGGCTCCGATCCAAAGCAGGATAGGGTGGTGCCCGACCAACGAAAGCCCCGCCATGCGTTTCCAAAGCGGCTTCAACCAAAACACCGATAAAAAGCCCTACAGTTGGGCCGACTTTGAGCGCAATGGGGCATCCGGATGTGATTTGGAGGCGAGGCCCCTTGAAACCGGCGCAGCGGTGTACTACGGGCCTAAAAACCCGAACCAAGCGGGAAGGCAGGCGTTTTTGCCCGATTCGGAAGGTTTTCCGTTTGTGCAAACCCAGTTCACCCCCGACAACACCGGTCGCATTCAGCGTCAGGGAGGTCTCGGCAAGGATTTTCAATTGGGCAAAGGGCACGAGCAGCGCTATTTTTATGGTGTTCCGGCCCAAGAGGAACTGGATCGAATCCTCGGCAACGAAGCCGGATTTTCCAACCACTACCAAAAAACAGCGATGCTGGATGCCAACGGGCAAATGCACCTCGAATACACCAACCTGGCAGGACAGGTGGTGGCCACTGCTTTTGCCGGAGCAACACCCGCGAACCTGACGGATATCGAACGCACCGCACCGGCGGCTACCATCCTGATTGACCTCATCAGCGAGGATAACCGCCGGGAAGGCGACGCCCTCGTGGCCTCCCGACAGGTCATCATCAGCCAACCCACCACCGCCACGTTCGCTTACCGGCTTACCCCCAACAGGTTCAGCCCCGCTTGCCCGCAAGGCGCATCGCTTTGTTACGATTGCGTGTATGACCTCGACGTGCGCATAACCGACGACTGTGGACAAGCCGTTTTTCAACTCCAGCAACGGATTGGCGACCTGAACGCCGTGGCAAGTTGCGAGTCGGTACCCTTCGTAATGCCGACCCAGACGCTGAGCCTGAAGCCCGGCAATTACTTCGTTACCAAACGTCTGAGCGTGCACGCACCCGCTCGAACGCAATACGTTTCCCATTACCTTCAGCAACCCTGCATCCTGAATTTGAAGGAACAATGGATCAAGGAAGAACGGGACGGGATAGACCCGGAACTGTGCGATGCCCCGCCATGTACAACCTGCCGGACACTCCCACCGGAAGCGACCAAACCTGTTACCGTTTCGATCACCCAAGAAGACGGCACCCCAACAACGGTGACTTTTAACCCGCAGGAACTTGCCAAAACCGACGGAGGCTGCATGCCCGCCTGTCCGGGCGATGCGCATAAGGTAGCAGAGTTTTCCGCCCTGCACAGCCTGATTTCGGACATTGCTCCGGGCGGGCAATACGCCGAGTATAAAACCGACGACCCTACCAACCCGGTCAACCCCGATCGTTTTGAACTGTCCGTTTTGA
>JAEUUV010000331.1 GCA_016787285.1 Saprospiraceae bacterium
CGGGCGTAGTCCGCATCGGGAGGCGCGTCGTTGAAATAATGCAGGATCAAAAAACTCAGCCAGGAGATCCCCGGCTCTTCCTGCCGGTGCTCACGAAAGTGTTCGAGCAAAAGAGGCAGTTTCAGCAACTCCCGCGCAGGCGTGGCGCTCAGCACAAATGCGCTGAATACCATCCAGAAACCTGTTCGCCGGAGAAAATTTGCCATGCGGCACAAAAGTACGGGCATGTCAGGAACCGGGAACATTTTTTTCCTGCACTTTTTATGGGAAATGCTTCCCTGTGTCAACTCAGGAGGTAAGTCCCTGGACATGCCGCCGCGCGCACGGTTCAACCCCACCCCCAACCCCTCCCCCGGCGGGGAGGGGGGCATGCCCTCAGTTCCCGTTGAGGATTGCGGTGATGGGAGCCAAAACATTGACTCCGAACCGATTTTTCCCTATTGCGCGGTGTTGCCCAACCCCTCCCCCGGTGGGGAGGTGGGCATGCCCTCAGTTCCCGTTGAGGATTCCGGTGATGGCAGCCAAAACATTGACTCCGAACCAATTTATCCCTATTGCGGGGTGTTGCCCCCCTCCCCGGCGGGGAGGGGGGCAACACCCTCAGTTCCCGTTGAGGATTGCGGTGATGGGAGCCAAAACATTGACTCCGAACCGATTTTTCCCTATTGCGCGGTGTTGCCCCCCTCCCCGCCGGGGGAGGGGTTGGGGGTGGGGTTGAACCGTGCGCACGGCCGAGGTGTCCAGGTTTTTTACTTCAGGAAAATACCACCTCCGTAGCGCCATACCCGTACTTCGCGTGGTATTCGTTTTTGAAACGCCGTACGTGCGGATGCCGGCGCAATTCCTGCGCAATAGCATCGCGCAGTTTCCCCTCCCCTACCCCGTGGATCACGAAAATACGGGGCACGCCCAGCCGCACCGCTTTTTCCAGAAACCGCTGAAAATGCTGCATCTGAATCCGCACAATTTCGGAAGGATCGAGCCGGGCGTAGCCGTTCGTCAGGTTTTCGATGTGCAGATCAATCTCCGGCTCAAACTGAGCAAACTCCTCCACATCGAAAGCGCGAAACGGGGAAGCATTGCCCTCCGAAGCGCGACGCTTGTTTCGAAGCGCCTGCCGGGTGTACTCACTCAGGTCCGTTTCTTTTTTGGAGTCCGGCTGTTCAAATGAATCGAGCAGGACAAACTGGTGTGCCAACACATTCAGAATCGGCACGGTTTGCAAGTTGTTGAAAAACTGTTTGGGCCGGATTTTCACCTGCCGACTGAGCGGAACATCCAGCCCGTCCGTGGTGATACGCCGCACCTCTATATCCACCTCGGGATGGTCGCTCAGGTCGTCGTACAACAGGTCGCCGAGTTCGAGTACCGTGGTGGCGGGTAGTTTGCCTTCCTGCAGAAAAATGGTTTTGACATCCGAAAACAACTCCACGTCAAACAGAAACTCGGTGGTCGTATCGTTTATCAGCCAGGCTTTATACTTCGACACCGAACCGTCCCGACCGGGCATCGGCTCGAAAGCGAGCAGAATTCCCTTGGGTTTCAGGATAACATACTGGCCTTTGATCTCCCGGCGGGGCGGGGGTGCAGGTTCCGGTTCTTTTTTGCCTTTTACAAATTTGGCGCCTGCGAGCACCGGCTCCGCGCCCGTATCGCGCACCAGATCTTCCGAGAAAGCCGGAATTACCATGTCCGGGTCGCTGTCGAGGCGCACCTGAAGCATATCATCTCCCAACTGCGCCGTGATGACGCCGCGCTCGCCTGTAAAGCGAAAAACTACCTTTGTTCCAATCGCAAACAACATAAAACCGCACCGGGCGCATTTGGCGCCTCGTTGTAAAAGTACGTGCTGTAACCTTATTCCGAAAAATTGGTTTCACACTCCGGCAAAAACATTCCTTCATTTCTCACAAGTTGCTTGCCTCAACGCGCTATGTTCCGTCGTCGTTTTATCCAACAAACAGGTTTCACCTTGCTTGCATCTGCTATTTCTGCACCCTCGGCCCGCGCTGCCGACACCGAAAAACCGGCTGCTTTGCTCAAACCCGCACGCTTGCGCGAAGGCGCGACCATCGGACTGATCGCGCCGGCCAGCCCGGCTTCGGATGAAAAAATAAACAAAGCGCTGGCCAACCTTGCCGCACTGGGCTATCAGGTGCGTGAAGGAAAATCGTTGCGCGCCCGCAACGGGCACCTCGCCGGCACCGACCCGGCTCGGCTCGCCGACCTGCATTGGGCTTTTTCCGATCCGGCGGTGGACGCCGTCTGGTGCGTGCGGGGCGGCTACGGCTGCACCCGCCTGCTGCCGGAGATCGACTACGACCTGATCCGCAGGCACCCAAAGCCGTTCATCGGGTACAGCGACGTGACGGCCCTGCACATTGCCATCGGCCAAAAAACCGGCTTGGTCACCTTCCACGGCCCGGTGGCTGCCGCCGACTTTCCGGAAAATACGCTCCGGCATTTCCGCGCAGCGCTCACCCAGCCGCAAGCGGGCTACCGGATTCAGGCGCCCGACCCGGCTACGGAAGTTTTGCCCGACGATGCCTACGTTCCGTTCACGATAGCGCCGGGCACGGCACGCGGTCAACTCACCGGCGGCAATATTTCCGTGCTGACGGCGCTTGTCGGCACGCCGTTTCAGCCGGTTTTTCGCGACAAAATTGTGTTCCTCGAAGACGTCGGTGAACAGCCATACCGCATTGACCGCCTGCTGACGCAACTGCTCCAGGCTACCGATCTGAACCAGGCTGCAGGCATTGCACTCGGCGTTTTTGCCGAATGCACACCCAAAAACACCGAGTTTTCGCTCACACTCTCCGAAACCCTGCGGGACCGACTCGGCAATCTGGGCATCCCGGTCGCATACGGGATTCCCTTTGGCCACGTGCCCCACCAGGCCACTTTCCCCTACCAGACGGAAGTCGCGCTGGATGCCGGCGCTCGAACACTTGACTTGCTTGAAACCGGAGTCGAGTAATTTTTACCACAACATGCCCACCCAAACCTCCCGCATTCTGGACGAACTGGCCCGCACCGGCATTGACCTGCTGCTGCGCGAGCCGTTTTATGCGCACGTGTTCGGCAGCCTGAACAAAGAAATCGTGGGCAAAGGGCACCCTGTGGATACACTGGCGGTAGGACTTGGGAGCAATACGCTCACCCTGTACGTCAATGCCGACTTCTGGGATCAGACCCTGACCGATCCTGCGCACCGCTTCGGGGTGGTCAAGCACGAAATGTTGCACCTCGTGTTTCGCCACCTGTTCGTCCGGGAGCCTTTCCTCGATCCCTTGCTGCTCAATGTGGCCTTTGATCTTGTGGTCAATCAGTTTGTGGAGCGGACACAACTGCCCGACGACAGTATTTTTCTCACTTCCTTTCCCGCTCTGGGCTTGCAGTCGGGCCAGACCTGGTTTTACTACTACAAAAAACTCGAAGACCTGCGTCAGGGGCGCGGCGGACAGTCCAACGGCTCGCCCGAACAGGAACTGCTCAACAATATCCGCTCCGACACGCACGGCATGGAGCGCCACCAACCCTGGCGCGAAGTGCGCAGCCGCAGCGAACTGGAGCGCGATGCCGCCGAAATGCACCTCGACAGCCTGCTGCGCACGGCGCACCAGCGCACCAGCGCGCACGCATGGGGCGCCTTGCCCGGTGACGTCCGTGAACTGTTGGAAAAACAACTTCTTCGCCCGGCACCGCGACTCAACTGGCGGATTGCCCTGCGCCTGTTCGCCGAAAGCGCTTCGAAAACCCGCCTGAAAAACACCATCAAACGCCCCAGCAAACGCTACGGCACCGTACCCGGAACGCGTGTGCGCCACCGCTGCCGGCTGCTTGTCGCTGTAGATACCTCGGGCAGTATCGG
>JAEUUV010000002.1 GCA_016787285.1 Saprospiraceae bacterium
TTTTTGCGCCTCGGTTTTCACGGCGCTTTCAGCCTGCTCGATCTGGTTGAGATAGCCGCCAATCTCGTCCTGCAGGCGGGCCACTTCGGCGCGGTGGCGCTCCACCTGGTCTTGAAGGCGTTTGATTTCCTGTTCGCGCGACGTGACTCTGGTGGCGTTCTGACTTTCGAGGGCCGAGTCGAAATGTTCTTTTTCCTTGAGCAACACGTTGCGGTAGTAGCCGGCGGTTTCGATCAGTTTTTCTTTCGTGAGTCCAACCGTAGCGGCTGTAGCAAAGGCGCTTTTGTAGCAGGTAGCCTCGTCGAGTTGCATTTGCAACAGGGCAGCCACGGCGCGTTTGAATTCGAAGTAATCGAAGCCCGGCAGGTTGTTTTTTTCGATGGCGTTGGACAAAAATTCGAGGCTGCGCTCATCCAGCCCCTCGGCGGCAAACAATGTCTTGGTGGTAACCATGTGCAGTTTTGAGTTTTGAGTTTTGAGTTTTGAGTGTTGAGTGTTGAGTGTTAAGTGTTAAGTTTTGAGGGGGCGAAGGAAGGGGGCTTGTGATGGTCAAAATCAAAAAAGCGACCAACGCCTGCAAATGTCCGAAAAAAACTGAGTTGCCAGGCATAGCCCTGAAAGGGCGCCATATATCAACGCAGGGCATCGCCCTGCGAGGCGACATCCACCGGGGCAGGGCATCGCCCTGCGAGGCGACATCCACCGGGGCAGGGCATCGCCCTGGGGCCATCCGGGGCAGGGCGCGTATCCGTCACTTCTACCGTGTCAGCACGATATAATCCCGCAGCAAGGTCCGCAGGAATTCGAGGCTGTTGGGCGGGCGCTGCTCGATGCCGAGCAGAGGCATCAGGTGAGTGACCAAATCGTCCAGCACTTCCTGATGGGCGCGGTTGGGGTAACGTTGCCGGCGCGCAAGTACGTTTTTGATAAAAATCATGTCCCGTTCGCTGAGGATACGCACCTGGGGATAGGTCGGCTGGTAGTTTTCCAGGGTGGAAATGCCGAGGATGTCGGCCAGCCGGAATAGATGGGACGTGCCTTTGATGCGAATGATAGCCGTGTTGGCGGCCAGATCGCCGAGTCGCTGACCTTTTCCGGTAGTTTTGATGAGCACGGCGCCGATTACGCCGAAGGAAAACAGGGAGTCTACGAGGTGGAGTACGGCGCGCAGTACCACGTCGCTCCACTCGGGGTCTTTGCCGTCGAGGCGCACCACTTTGATGCCCATCGCCATCTTGCCGGGCGACTGGCCGATGTTCCAGATTTCGAAAAAAATATGGTACAGAAAAAAACCGAGGAAAGGAAGTAACACGATGGCCACATCGCTGATATCGCCCGAAAAAATGCCGCCGAAAATCAGGTGGAACAGTTGCAACAGAATAAAATACCCCAGCAGAATGAGCATTACGTCCATAAACCACGCCAGTGCCCGCTCGCGCAGGCGCGCCGGTTCGTACTCGATGGTAACGTTCTGGGTGGTGGTGATCTCGATGAATTTCACTGTAGATGCAGATTGACCGGCCCCAAAAGTCCGGGATTTGGCGGAATGGTGTGCGATAAATTTTATGTGTACAGACCTTCCAGGTTTTGAAAACCTGGAAGGTCTCTTTTCCAAAATGTCCGGTAGTGTGCAGCAAAGCGCTACTTTTGCCGCTCGAACCAATTCCATACCGCTATGCGCCGGCACATTCCGAACATGCTCACCCTTTCCAACCTGTTTTGCGGGTGCTGTGCGGTAGCGCTCCTGCTGTACGGACAACCGGTGACGGCGGCCTGGTTTACACTGGCGTCCTTCTTGTTCGACTACGCCGACGGCATGGTTGCCCGCGCACTCAGCGCCACCGGTCCCATGGGCCGCGAACTTGACTCCTTAGCCGATGTGGTCAGTTTCGGTGTGGCGCCCGGCGCCATGCTGTACGGGCTTCTTGCCGGAGGCTACTGCGGACAACTGCCCGCTACCACGCTGTGTGTGCCCGCTCTGCCCGCGTTTGTCCTCTCTGCCTTTGCGGCATACCGACTGGCCCGGTTCAACCTCGACACCACACACCGCGATTATTTTGTCGGCCTGAGCACGCCGGGCTGTACGGTTTTTGTGCTGGGGCTGACGCTGGCGGCTTACGACAACCAGTTTGGTATCGGTTCGTTCATCGCCGGGCAGCCGTGGGTGATTTACGCCGTGGTTGTTGTGTTTTCCTGGTTGATGGTGAGCGAAGTGCCGATGTTCGGCCTTAAAGTGCGCTCCCTTCGCTGGCGGGAAAACAAACTGACTTTGGTGTTTTTCGCGCTGGCTGTGGTGGCCTTGCTGTTTTTGAAAGGGCTGGGACTGGCGCTGGCCGTTTTGTTTTACCTCGTTTTCTCTGTTTTTTCCAAAAATAACATCCTGCGTGCGGCGGAGGGCAATCCTCATCCGTGACCGAACAACCCAACGCGTTTATGAAATTCGTCGCCGAAATTGACATCATGCCCCACAAAGAACTGCTCGACCCACAGGGCAAAGCCGTCGTGAACAACCTGAGCCACCTCGACCTGTCGGGCGTAACCGACGTACGCATCGGCCGCCACGTCACCATGAGCATTGATGCCGCTTCGGAAGCCGATGCCCGACAAACCGTGGAAACCGCCTGCCAAAAACTGCTGGCCAACCTGATCATGGAAACTTTTGCCTACCAGATCCGTCAGGCCTGAACCCGTCACCAACTGCCCGAAGCGTGCTCTACGTCGTCCCTACTCCGATCGGCAACCTCGAGGACATCACCTTGCGTGCCCTGCGCATACTTCGCGAGGCCCCGCTTGTTCTGGCTGAAGACACGCGCACAACCCGCCGACTGCTCGACCACTACGGCATCAGTACGCCATTGCGGGCGTTCCATGCACACAACGAGCACGCAGTGGTGGAAAAAATAGTGGCGGAACTGGCAGCGGGCGCTACTATGGCGCTCGTATCCGACGCCGGCACGCCGGGCATTAGCGATCCGGGATTTTTGCTCGTTCGGGCTTGCGTGCGGGCAGGCATCCGTGTAGAGTGCCTGCCGGGGCCGACGGCGTTTGTGCCGGCCCTGGTGGCGAGCGGCCTGCCCTCGGACACATTCCTTTTCGACGGATTCCTGCCGCATAAAAAAGGCCGTCAGACCCGGCTGAAGTACCTCGCCGAGCAGCCGCATACCTTTGTTTTGTACGAATCGCCGTTCCGCCTCGTCAAGTGCCTCGAAGAATTGATCGCCGTGTGCGGCCCCGAGCGTCCGGCCTGCGTAGCCCGCGAACTGAGCAAGATGTACGAGGAGGTAAAAACGGCGCCGCTGGAAACACTGCTGGCCCATTTTTCGGCCAAAGAGGTGAAAGGCGAAATTGTGGTGGTGGTATCGGGGAAAATATCGCAGCGGCCCGGCGAGGATTAGGTGCAGTTTTTCCGCTATGAAAAATGCTATTTTTGCCGCTTCAATTCAGCAGCCCTTGTCGAGCATGTCAAAAAAGAATCTACCCAATCGTCCCCAACAGAATTTCAAGCAACAAGCAAACGCGCCCAAACCGTCGGGCCGGAAGGCTGCCGCCGCCGCGTCGGGCAGCCGTTGGGAGCCGGCGGGCTGGCTGCGCTGGGCGCTCATCGCTATGGCCATCACGGGGGCGTGCTACCTGCCCTCGTTGTCCCATGAACTGGTAAACTGGGACGACGACCCGAACATCACCGAGAACCCGAACCTCGTGCGCATTGACGGCGAAAGCCTGCGCAACATCTTTTCCATTGAAAAAGGCGAAGTGATCGGCAACTACAACCCGCTGCCGATTTTTACTTTTTACCTCGAAAAATGGGCTGCGGGCGACATCAACACCACGCTCATCCACTTCAACAACCTGATATTGCACCTGCTCACGGTGTTATTTGCCATGCGCTTGCTGATGCACATCGGAATCGGCGTGGGAGGGGCCTTCGTTGGCGGCCTGTTGTTCGGTATTCACCCGATGCGGGTGGAGTCCGTTGCCTGGGCGACGGAGCGCAAGGACGTGCTGTTCGCCGTGTTTTTCTTTGCCGCACTCATGTACTACGTCCGCTGGATCAAAACCGAAGACAGCGGCAAACGTATGACCCTATACATCGGCATGCTCGTGCTGGCAATTTTATCGGGCCTTTCCAAGGTGCAGGCGGTGACGCTGCCGCTGTCTATGCTGGCGCTGGATTACTACTTCCGCAGGCCGCTGAATTTTAAACTGATTCTCGAAAAAACGCCATTCTGGCTCATCTCGCTCACCTTCGGTTTGATCAACCTGTACACCCTGAAAAAAGCCGGTTCCACGGAAGACGATGTGACGAGTTTCAACTTCCTCGACCGCTTGTGTATCGGCGCGTACTCGTTCTGCGTGTACCTGTTCAAGTTGTTTATACCGCACCCGATGTCGCCGCTGTACCCATACCCGCGCCCGTTGCCGATCTGGGTGTACCTGTCGCCCATCCTGTTTTTTGCCGTGTGGTACGGCGTTTACCGCCTTTGGAAAGCGGACAAACGCACATGGGTATTCGGGGTGTTGTTTTTCTTTTTCAACGTCATGTTCCTGTTGCAAGTGTTTGGCGCCGGCCAGGGCTTTTTGGCCGACCGCTTCACCTACGTGCCGTACTTCGGCTTTTTCGCTATAGCAGCCTGGCTGTACCACACGTACACCACGGAAAAGCCGGAGATGCGCTCCACATTGAACGGGGTGCTTGCCGTTGTTTTCGTAATTTTTGCTGTTTGGACGGTGCGCCAGATCGGTATCTGGAAGGACGGCGGCACGCTGTGGACGCACGTGATGAAGTACGAAAACGACAAAAACTCGCTGCCTTACTGGAACCGCGGTCAATTCCTGCGCAACAAAAAAGGCGACTACGCTGCGGCGCTTCAGGACTACACCAAGGCCATCACCATTGAGCCGACAAACCCCGAACTGCTCAACAGCCGGGGAAAAACCTATTTCGATATGGCAATGAGCGGCAAATTCAAAGACCAGCAGGCCGAACTGACCCAAAAGGCTATTACCGATTTTAACGAAGGCCTGACCAAACCCACCGTCAAACCCAAAACAAAGGCCGAGATGCTCATCAACCGGGGCGCGGCAATGGCGTCCATCGGCCGGCTCGACGATGCGGAACGCGATCTGAACGAAGGCATATCCATTCAGCCCGGCAACAAGAACGGCTACCTCAACCGCTCGTTGGTGTATTTCACCAAACAGCGTTATGATCTGGCGATAGGCGACTACAGTGAGTACCTGAAACTCGACCCCTATGCCGCCAATATCTGGTACGAACGCGGCATGCTGCGCCGCACACTGAATGCGCCGAAGGACGCGCTTGCCGACCTGAACCGCGCCCTCCAGTTGGACCCCAACCTCGGTTTTGCCTACATCGAGCGGGCACGGGTGCATGCTATTCTGGGGGATAAAAACTCGGCGCGGGCCGACTACCAGCGGGCGCAGCAGTTCGGTATGCAGATGCAGCAGTACGATCAGGATTTGCTGAACCGGTGAAGGGGGTGTGTCAAAAGAGTAACAAGAGATTTTTGACCCAAATGTGATTCAAATTCACCGCGGAGACGCGGAGGCGCAGAGAATATTCCTCCGCGTCTCCGCGGTGAAAAATTTGCGACGTCGCGCGCCTCCACCCTTTTGACACAACCCCATTACAAGCAAAACTTATCAAAATCCTCCCGGTGCAACACATCGGCAACCTCAGGTTTATACGCTTCGAGGAAAGATGCCGGAAACTTTGCCTTTGCCTTTGGATTGTACTTCATTTGCCAGGCAGAAAAGACGCCGTCCGACTCTTCGACATAGTCTATCTCTTGCTGCTGGTAGGTACGCCAGAAATAATGCCTGGCCCATATTCGGTGGTAGTGCAGGTATTTCCGGCGCTCACCGACCATAAAATTTTCCCATAACGCGCCGGCATCCGTTCGCAAGGCCATCGGTTTGAAATCGGCAAGCACTGCATTACGGATACCGTTGTCGTAGAAATATATTTTCCGACTGGAGTTGATTTCGTTGCGCAGGTTGCGGCTAAGCGGCTGGAGCCGAAACACAATGAACGATTTTTCGAGCAATCCGATGTATTGCTCTACGGTGTACCGGTCTATCTGGAGCAGTTGTGCAAGTTCGTTGAAGGAAACTTCCGAGCCAATTTGCAATGCCAGAGCGGTAAGCAATTTTTCAAGCATTTCAGGTTTCCGAATACCCCCGTACTGCAGTACGTCGCGATACAGATAACTGCTGCTGAGTTGTTGCAGTACCTCCCGTTCATCGCCAAGCTGGTTCAATACCTCCGGGTACATCCCGAAGATTAGCCGCTGTTCCAGTTGCTTTCGGGCATCCAGATACCCAACATGCTGTACCAGTTCTTTCCAGGCAATAGGAAACATCATAAACTCCCATTTCCGTCCGGTCAGCGGCTCGTTGATCTCGCTGGCCAGATCGAGAGAAGATGATCCGCTGACGAGCAGGCGGACTTCCGGGATTTGATCGGTGATGATTTTCAGCGTCAGGCCGATGTTTTTGATGCGTTGCGCCTCGTCCACAAACAAGATCGTATTTTTCCCGATGATTTGGCGCAGCCGTTGCTCGTTGGCATTTTCCAACAAAGCGGGCACTTCCGCTTCGTCGGCGTTAAGGAGGAGGTACTGCCCTTTTTCGGAGCATATTTGCCGCAGGAGCGTAGTTTTTCCAACCTGACGTGGCCCCAGGATGATAACGGCTTTGCCCGAATCCCAGCGGGATTCTATTTGGAGTCGCAGCAGTCGTTCTATCATTTTAGATGAATTTGAAGAATACGATCTGCAAATTTATTTAAAAATGTAGAACAGGAAACCTGTTTTTTTACTTTACCCTAAAATCGAAGGTCACCGTGCCGCATTGTTCGGCAGTGTCGGACGGTGCGAAACGGTACTGTCGTGCCCAGGATTCGGCCTTGCTGCGCAGGACGCCGTCGTTGGTGGTGGAACCCGTCAGGGTGTAGCTGGCGGAAGAGACGGAGCCGTCGGCGTTTACGCATACGCGCACGGCTATGCGCCCGGTGTTTTGCGTGTCGTCCACCATTTTGGGGCGGCCCACTACCCGGCGTCCCGACAGGCCGCCGCCGATGGATTCGCCTACGCCGGTGCCGTCGCCACCGCCGGTGCCGCCGCCACTGCCGTTTTCCTTGCCGAATGGACTTGTGCCGGTACCGCCGGGAATGCCCTGATTGCCAGGTTTGCCGGTATTGCCTTGTCCGGTACCGGTTGAGCCGGGTTTGCCGAAGGTGCTGCCGAATGCGCCTTTTTTCTTGTCGCGCGCTTCCTGCTCTTTGCGGGCTTGTTCCTGCTCGGCGGCAATACGCTGACGCTCTCGTTCAGCAGCCTCGGCTTCTTTGCGTTTCGTTTCTTCTTGCTGACGGCGGATGGCCGCCACGTCCGGATCACTGGATGTTTGTGTTTTGACCGGAGTCGGCGCCGAAGTTTTGGGCGGAGCCGTAGTTTTTGGCGGCGGCGTGGGCTCGGGTTCGGCCACGGGTGTTTTGCTGCTCGGGTCGTCCATTTGCTGGCCTTGTGGAGCAGGATCATTTCCCTGGCCGGCATCGGGGGTACCAGCAGCAGCATTATCGCCGCCGCCGCCCCAGTTTATTTCGATAGGAGGAGTTTCCTGCACCGGCTTGGTGATGGAGACCCGCATGAAAATCAGCAAGGCCAACACTGCAGCGTGAAAAACGACGCTGATCAGGATGGCTTTTGTACGATCTTCTTCCCGTTGTCTTCCGGCTATGGATTTCATACGTAATGGCTGTTTATGAATGGTCAGTGGCCGTTGGATGCCCGGATCACTAAAAATACACAATTGACTCCACAAGAAAATTCGAGACCAACGGCTATTTATCTTCCGGGCGCTCGTCGGTAGCCAGTATGGTTTTCACCTTGAGTCGGTTGGCAATGTCGAGGATGTAAACCACATAGTCCAACGGCACCGTTTTTTCGGCTACCACGGTCACGGTGGTAGCATTCGGGGACTCTTTCGATGCGCGCACCTTGGCGCCGACAACCGCTTCGAGGCTTTCCTTTCGTGTTCGGACGCCGTCCACGAAGTAGTCGCCCTTGATGTTAACCGATACGGCCAGATCGGGCGAGGCCATTGTTTTGGAGCTGCTGGAGGGCAATTGCAGGTTCAGGGCATTTGGCGTGACAAACTTGGAGGTAAGCATGAAGAACATCAACAACAGGAAGATGATGTCAATCATGGCGGCAAGGCTGAATTCGGGTTTGACACGCACCCTTCGTTTTATTCCCATATAGCGATGATAGTGTGGTAAAGGTGGAGTGTTGGATGGTCAACCGGGCAAAAACTACCGGGATGGCTCCTGCAGCAGGTCCATGAACTGGAGCGCGGTGTATTCCATTTTGTACACCACTTTGTCAAGTTTGGAAACCAGCACGTTGTAGCCGGCCATACCCACGATGGATACGATCAGGCCAAGGGCAGTACTGGTCAGGGCCTGGTAGATACCGCCCGAGAGAACTTGGGGCGTCACATTGGTGGCTGTGGACATCTGTTCGAACGACAGGATAAGCCCGAGCACCGTACCCAGCAGTCCGAACATGGGGCCGAGGCCCGAAATAGAAGCCAGCGTGGACAGGTTGCGCTCCAGTTTGAGCAGTTCGAGATTGCCCACGTTTTCGATGGCTTTGTTGATGTCTTCGAGTGGTTTGCCGATCCGATCGAGACCTTTTTCCACCATGCGGGCCATCGGGGCATCCACACTTTGGCAGAGGGCTTTGGCGGCTTGAAGGTTGCCGCTTTCCACGCTGGCCCGGATGCTGTTCATGAAGTTTTGATCTACCTGCCCGGCGCGTTGCATGGTCCAGTAGCGCTCAATGATGATGTACACGGCGGCTATGGACAAAAACACCAGGATGAAAAACATGACCTGACTGGACAGGGTATTGCCCAGAAACGTATCCAACAGGCTCTTTTGCTCCACGATCTCGGTTTGCGGAGATTGCGGAAGAATTTGCAGGAACCAGAATGCAGCCAACAGGGATTGAAATGTCATGGGATGTAGCGGCGTGGGTTGGTTAATGAATTGATTGCTTGTTTTTTGTGTACTTGCGAACGCCAAAAGTAGAGCGTTTTGTATTTGTCAAGTGTAAATGGCCGACATTTTTATGGTTTGCCGTTCCTTTTGTCGTTCAGGTTGCGGGTAAAAGATGAAGCCGCCCCTGAAATCAGGAGGCGGCTTCATGTATCACTTGACGGGAAAGATTGGTTGGGGTTAAGTGGGGGGCTAATGCCGGGAAACGGTATCCCAGACGTAAAGCATTCTGGGAACCGTGCGCACCAACAGCATCGCAAGGAGGGTAACGTACAAAATAAGCATGCTGGAAACGGTTTAGATTATGAAAGAACGTTTG
>JAEUUV010000018.1 GCA_016787285.1 Saprospiraceae bacterium
CCGAGAATGCCGGTGTTCACGCCCACCATGCCGTACTCCAGCGCGTCGGCTACGCGGAAAATGCGGCCCACGTCGCGGCCGTAGAAATAGGCGGCCAGTCCGTACTGGGTATTGTTGGCCAATTGCACCACCTCGGCTTCGGTGTCGAAGCGGGCGATGGGTGCGATTGGTCCGAAGATTTCCTCCTGCAGGATGTCCATACCGGTTTGCACACCGGTCACCACGGTGGGTTCGAAAAACGTACCCTCCAGCGCGCGTCCACCGGTCAGCACCTCGGCGCCTTTTTGCACGGCATCGCCGAGCAGGCGCTCCACTTTGCTCAGTGCCCGGTTGTTGATGAGCGGGCCGATGCTTACGCCGTGTTCCGTGCCGGCGCCGACTTTCTGCTTCTGCACTGCTGCGGTGAATTTTTCCACAAAACGGTCGTAGATGCCGCTTTGCACGTACAGCCGGTTGGCGCACACGCAGGTCTGGCCGGCATTGCGGAATTTAGCACCGACGGCGCCGTCCACAGCAGCATCCAGATCGGCGTCGTCGAACACAATGAACGGCGCATTGCCGCCGAGTTCGAGCGATATTTTTTTCACCGTGTCGGCGCACTGGCGCATGAGCAGTTTGCCCACCGCCGTGCTGCCGGTGAAGGAGAGTTTGCGCACCACAGGACTTTTCGTCAGTTCCTGCCCGATAGCGGCTGCATCGAGGCCGGTCACGATGTTCAGCACGCCCGGCGGGAAACCGGCGCGTTCGGCCAGTTCGGCTAAAGCCAGCGCCGACAGGGGCGTTTCCTCCGAAGGCTTCACCACCACGGTGCAGCCGGCAGCCAGGGCCGGCGCCACCTTGCGCGTGATCATGGCATTGGGAAAATTCCACGGCGTAATGGCGCCCACCACGCCTACGGGTTCTTTGAATACCAGCACCCGCAGGTTGGGTGCATGCGGCGGAATGATGTCGCCGTACACCCGTCGCCCTTCTTCGGCAAACCACTCGATGAACGAGGCACCGTAGCGCACCTCGCCGCGCGACTCGGCTAAGGGTTTGCCCTGTTCGAGCGTCATCAGCAGCGCGAGGTCTTCGGCGTTTTCGAGGATCAGGTCGTTCCAGCGCTGGAGCAACGCCCCGCGTTGAGCAGCAGTTTTGGCGCGCCAGGCAGGCAGAGCCGCTTCGGCAGCGGCTATGGCCAATTGCGTTTCGGCAGGGCCGCAGTCGGCTACCTGCCCCAGCACTTCGCCGGTAGCGGGATTGTTGACGGGGAATGTGCGGCCGGATTCGGCGGCTTCCCATTTGCCGTTGATGTAGGCGCTGTGGCGCAGGAGGGTGGTGTCTTTCACGATGTATCAGGTTGCTGGTTTACCCGCCGTAGCCTTGGCGTAGGCGGGTTGAAAAATTTAACGTAGCCTTGGCGAAGGCGGGGTTTAGTTCGGGTTAAAATCCAGGCGCAGGGTATTCTGTGGGTGGTCGTCGAAACCCGGTCGGTGGAAAACGCGCCAGTTTGGAAAGAGTTCGAGCATTTTGGCGCGCAGGTGTTGCAGTTGGTGTTGCAGTTCGCGGATTTCCTCCTGTTTTTCGGGCAGGCGGCGGACGACGACTTCCCAGGCGCCGAGGCTGCGTTCGAGCGCGATCATGGCGATTTTGGCGCTTCCGTTGGCGTCACTCTGAGCGAAATCATCGTCCTTGTCGGCCTTGCCGAGTCCGCCCACGGAGCGGTCAATTTTGGCGGCAATGAAATACTGGTACCACCGGATGACCTCCACGGCGTCCTGAAAAAACTGCAAACTCTCCAGGTCCACGGGCCGACTGTCTTCGATCTGTTCGGCCAGTTCCTCGTTTTTTTGTTCGAAGAAGGTCGTGTTGTCTTTAAAAAATGCTTCCACGCTCCGTCCGTAATGCAGGGCGGCTTCGCGCATCTGTTCTTCCCGTGCCACCACAGCGGGATCCGGCTCGGGTTCAGGTGTCTGGTCGTCGTCGTCCATTTCGATGCCCAGTTCGGCCATCTTTTCGTTCAGGGACTCCAGGATTTCTTCAAAATTTTTTTTGAGGTTGAGCCAAAAAGCGGGTTTGGTGGGGTCTTTTTCATCTTCCGTAAGCCCCTGCTCGGCAGCATATACCTCGCACTGCGCCGTGAACGGGCAGCGTTCGCACCAGCGGTCGCAGTAGTTGTGGATGCCTTCGATAAACTGATCTTGCATGCGGGGGGCTTGGGCAAAGTTGGTGCCTAAAACAAAAAAACCCCGGCTGGGTTGCCGAGGTTTGTTGTGATCCCGATGGGACTCGAACCCATGACTCCTTGATTAAAAGTCAAGTGAATGCCTTTTCCAATCGCCTTTCCTTGTTTTTCCTTCTTTGATAAAATGCGCTGATTTGCTGTCATTTATCGAACGGTATTTGACTATTTTAGTTAGTTGCTTATTTTTCTTTTGTCGTTATTTGTATGTATAATTGTATGCGTGTTACCTTTGTATGCAACAAAACGCAAGCGACAATGAAGGAACGCCTACCTACCGTTAAATTCATCCTTGAAAACCGCTACCTGAAAGCAAACGGCACCTTCGCCGTGAAAATGCGCGTCACCTGGAAGCGCAAGCAGAAATACTACGCCACCGGCATAGACCTGACAAAGGAAGACTTTGACAAAGTGATGGGGGAACGCCCACGCGACCGGCACAAAACCACCCGGCAGGAATTGGAAGCGTTGGAGGCCCGCGCCTGGAAGGTCATCAACGAAATGCCGATCTTCACTTACGACAAATTCGAGGCCGAACTACTCAACCGCCGCCCGGCGGGCGTGAACAGTATCCTTTTGCGCGAAGCGTTCAACACCAAAATACGGGCACTAATTTCCGAAGACCGGCTAAGCACCGCACAGGGGTACGAGTTCGCCCGAAACTCGCTATTGGCCACACGTCCCGACCTGACATTCTACGACGTGACCCCTGACTTTTTGCGTAAGTACGAAAAGCGCATGACGGACAACGGTACGAGTATTGCCACCGTCGGCATTTATTGCAGGTACCTTCGCAGCCTGTTTAACGAGGCCGTAGAGAGCGGGTTAATACCCGCCGAACTTTACCCGTTCGGGAAGGTGAAAACCAAATATCAGATACCGACGAAGCGCAACGCGCCCGCGCCGCTGTCACAGGCCGAAGTGAGCAAGATTTTTCAGTACAAGCCAAAGAGCGAAGCCGAAGCACGCGCCCGCGATCTTTGGCTTTTTTCGTTCCTGCTCAACGGGGCCAATATGCGAGACGTGGCTAACCTGAAATGGCTAAACGTTGACCGGAACGCCGGGAAGATCACATTTTACAGGGCCAAGACCCGGAACACGGCACGGAATCAAAAGCCTATTCAGGTCGTGTTAACTCCGCTGATGCTCGAAATAATCAACAACCACGGAAACCCGCCGGGCAAGCCGACGGACTACGTTTTCCCGATCTTCACCGAGGGCATGACGGCGGGCGAACGGCAAAAGGCGAACGAGAGCACGCGACAGGGCTTGCGCAAACACATGGCGAACATTGCCGCCGCGCTCGGTATCGAGGGCAAGCAGATACACAACTATGTAGCCCGCGACACCTTCGCCAAGGCTCAACGCCTGGCAGGCGAAACAGGCGACGCGATAGGCGAAGCGTTAGGACATGAAAACCGAAGCACGACCGATACTTACTTAGACGCCTTTGAAGATGACGTAAAAACCCGCCTTGCCGAAAATGCCGTTCGATACCTGGACGGCGAAAAGTGAGGCCCATATCATTTTGTTGACGTCAACGAAATGATGTCCGGCACGGCAACCAGTACGACCGCAAACGCACACTTTCACTTTCTAAACCTTTCACTCATGGCACACACACAAACAGACCCGAACGTACCGACATTCTCAAAAAACGACCTGGCCCGCTTGTACCGTCGGCATTTTGGCGACGATCCCTTAGAGCCGGAACGGGCACTAATGGCCGTGGCAACGATGCAGCCCGACTACCTTTCGGAAGATGAAATTTCGTGCATTAACCGCGTCCGTGTAATGATGCAGGAACTATTCGATCCGATAATCGAGCGCCGGGTATTGGAGCCGACAGACAAGTAAACACCCTGGCAACCAACTGAACAGAAACAAAAAAACCCGGCCCACCTTTCGACAGCGACCGGGAATGTATCACTAAAACACATTTTTGTCATGCAAAACAACGGCAATTCACCGGATTTTCCAACCTCAAACCCATTTTCGGAACATTTCGCCAAGTTCGGAAACACGCGGCTTTTTGATCGGCTGCAAAACAAGTTCACCCCGAAGCCCTATTATTACCAATACCGAACCCTTCGCGCCGTTGTCTTGGGCGCATCCTTCCTTTTCCATTTGTTGAGCGCCGCAACCGCCGCCGCACTCGTTTTTCTCTTTGTCGGCAAACTGATACCGTCGCAACTGGCAGCCGGGGCCGTGACGCTCACAGCGCTGGCAGCCCTCGAACTTTCCAAGCGTGAAACGTCGGGCCGCTTCTTTCACGACGCTTTGCAGTTTGGCAAGTTATCGCCGGGGCTGCTGGTTGTGGTGCTGGCATTGGCCGCCGTCAGTACGGCGTGTTCCTTCTTTGGAGCCGAGCGGGCCGTTAGAGCGCTGACACCGCCGCCTGACCTGCTGGCAGCCGACACCGTGACCGCGCCCGTCCGGGAACAAATAGCGGCCATAGACGGCCAAATTGCCGATGCCCAAAAAAACACCTGGCAGGGCAAGTTAACCACACGGGCACAAAAGACGGTTGAGCGGCTGACCCGGCAGCGCGAAGCCCTGACAAACGAACTGATCCGGCAGCAAACCCGAACGGATACCCGCAACGATGCCACCGAGACGG
>JAEUUV010000036.1 GCA_016787285.1 Saprospiraceae bacterium
TGGATAACTTTGCCCACCCACCCACATCATGGAAACAAAAAAACGCCGCCCCCGCCGGCTCCGTCGCATCCTGCTGATTATTGCTTTGGTACTGGGCCTGCTCGTGCTGGCCCTCATCGGCGTGGCTGCATTTTTCAACAAACAGATCACCGAGCGGGTGCTCGACGAGCTGCGAAACAGCCTGCGCACCGAACTGGAGGTGCGCGAGGCCGGCCTCTCGCTGCTCAGCGGGTTTCCCAACGCCTCGGTCAACCTCGCCGACGTGCGCCTCAAAGACGCTTTCGGCAAAAACCTGCTCAGCGCCCGGGAGGTGGCGTTTCGGTTCAAAATCACCAGCCTGTTCGGCGACCGCATCGAGGTCAAACACCTGCGCATCAGCGGCGGCGCCATTGCCGTCCACATCAACGCCCGGGGCAAGGCCAACTACGAGATTTTCAAAAAAAACGACAGCGCGGGCGGCGACCTGAATATCGCCCTCGAAAACGCCGAACTGAGTAACCTGCTCCTCTCGTTCCAAAACGCCACTACCCGGCAGACGGCCGAACTCAACCTGCGCAGCGCGGGTTTTGCCGGCGATTTTTCGGCAGACAAATTCGACTTGTCCGCCCAGGCCGACCTCACGGTGGCCCGCGTGCAACTCGGCGACAGCCGCTACCTGCTCGGCAAGACCCTGCGCTACAATGCCGTCATCGCGGTGGACATGGCCAAGGGCCTCTACGATTTCCAGAACGTGGAACTCAACGTAGGCGGCAATGCCTTCAGCGTGGAGGGCATCGTGCTCGACAAACCCGAATACGCCGACCTCAACCTGAAATTCACCGGCAAAGAGGGTGATGTCTCGCTCATAGCCGACCTGCTCCCCGACCCGTACTACTCCTATTTTCAGGATTTCCAGAGCAGCGGCGCCTACACCTTTTCCGCCTTCGTGCGGGGCCGGGCCGGCAAAACCCGTACGCCCACGGTAGGGGTGGAAATGGCGCTGCGCAACGGTTCGGTACGCTCCGAAAAACTGCAAAGCCCGCTGGAAAATGTGTCGTTCCGGGCGGTGTACAGCGCCCCGCCCGACGGCAAGGGTGTGTTTGAAATTGCTGATTTTCGGGGCGATTTCGGCGGTCAGCCCCTCGCGTTCCACCTCAAAGTCACCGACCTCGACGACCCGCTCGTAGATTTTCGGCTCGACGGCGCCCTGCCCCTTGACGCCGCCTACGGCCTGCTCGACAACCCCGCAGTGACCGACGGCAGTGGACTGGTGCATGTCGGCAACCTGAGCGTGCAGGGCCGCTATGCCGACATGACCAGCATGGGCCGCATCCCGAACGTGCAGGTCTCGGGCGAAATCCGCTTCGAAGGCGCCGGCATCACCTACAACAACGTGCCGGTGACACTGGAAAGCGGGCGCCTGACCCTGGACGGCAACACGCTCGCGCTCGACAGCCTCGCAGCGCGCATCGGCGACAGCGACCTCAGCCTCACGGCCAACGCCCGCAACCTGCTGCCGGTGTTGTTTGCCGACTCGCTCAACACCGCCGACGCCCTGCTGGAATTTGGTGGAAAACTGCACGCCCGGCGGTTCGACGCCACGCAAGTACTGGCCATGTTTGCCGTTCCGGAAGAGGCTGCCGGAGGTGAACAACCGGTATTGGATTCGCTGCGCACCGCTGCCAATCTGGAGCGCCGGCGCCTGACCGACCGGCTTGAGGGCACCTTCGAGGCGCGGTTTGAGGACATTATTTACGAAAAAATTCAAGGGAAAAACTTCAACGGACAACTCGTTTTCGACCACAACCAACTCGCGCTCAAAGGCGACGTGCAAACCATGCAGGGCGCCGTGACCCTTGACGGCATCGTCTTTTTTGCCATCAGTCCCACCATGCAGGTGCGTATCGAGGCGCGGGACATAGACCTGCGCGATTGCATGGAGCAGTGCAACAACTTCGGCCAGGGCGTGATCACCGATGCCAACCTGCGCGGGCGGTTGTCGGGTCGGGTGGTGGCGTTCGCGTTTTGGGATGAAAAGAACAATTTCCTGCGGGACAAACTCCGCGCTTACACCGACGTGACCGTGCGAAACGGCGAACTTATCGGCCTGAAAATGCTGGAGGAGTTTTCCTCGTTCGTGCACATCGAAGACCTCCAGCGCATCAAGTTCACCAATCTGCAGAACTATATCGAAATCAACCGAGGCAAAATGTTTTTGCCGGCCATGTTTATCCAGAGCAACGCCCTGAACATGACCCTGTCGGGTACCCACAGTTTCGAGAACGATATTGATTACAAAATCAAGGTCAATGCCGGGCAGTTGTTGGTCAACCGGATCAAAAAGCACGACCCTGATCTCGATCCCTTGCCGGCCAACAACGGCTTGTTCAACGTGTTTTACACCATTGTGGGCACGGTAGACAAGTACGACATGAAACGCGGAAAAAAGGCCGTGAAGGCCGAGTTTGAGCGCAGCGAGGCGCGCAAAAAGAACATTGCCAAAGCCATTGACGATGCGTTTCAGGACAGGGACATGCCCGCAGCCGCGCAGGAATCGGAAGATGACGACACGGAGTATCTGGCGCCGGTGCGGGGTGGGGGGTAACCCCTACTGTTTCTTCTTTTTCTTGAAATCCCCGTTTTGCCAGGCTTTTACAAATTGCGCCCAGGCAAGCGGGCTAAAGATATTCATCGGCGGTGTTTGCCCGATGTACACGTATTCGCGCGCCTGCTGGCGCAGGTAGAAATTGGCGCTTTCGCGGCCGCTGTAGGGCACCATTTCCGGGTTTTTACGGGCTTCGGCCAAGTAGTCGTTGGCGAGGTTCTCGGCAGCGAGGCGTTGCAGTTCAGGCGTGACATCCATTTTCAGGAACTCGATTTTGAAATGCTCGCGGGAGGGCCAGGGAAAAATGACCACCTCGGGCAGGGTCAGCGTATCCTGCGACATGATCTGGATGATCGAGTAGCGGTCTTGCGTGAGCGTGTCGGGCACTGTTTTGGTGACCGGCTCGAAGCCGATGCAGTTGAAGCGGATCACGTCGCCGCGTTCCACCACGATGGTAAAAAAACCGCGGTAGTCGGAGTAGGTTCCGCGGCGTTTATCAGGCAGAAAAATGCTGGCGTAGGGCACGGGCACCATGTTGCCGTCCATGTTAGTGATGACCATGCCGGAAAACTGGATGAGTTTTTTGGCTTCGCCATTTTCGGTTTCCTGAGCAAAAAGGCCGGCAGCGGCAAACAGGCAGAACAGCAGAAAAAATATCGGGCGCATTGTTACAGGTGCTGGTTGGAGGGTTGATTTGTTTGCCTTTGTGTTTATAGCAAGGGCGATTGAGCCGACAAAGGTAAGGTCGCAAAACACGCCGGGAAAGGCTTTGTTGGCGAAAATGCAGATTCAGAAGTTTTTCGAGTGCCTGTGCGAAACGTCAAAGCCGGCGTATGCGCTGCGTCGCCAGCAGTGACGGCACCGGAGGGTAACCTGCTCAAGGTCGGAAAAAAAATTTGTATTATTTCATTAATGCTGCGTTGTCCGAAACATTGTTCCTTGAATCGTGGACAAGCGGTCGGATTAAGACATTGCAGTATTTTTTTAAGAAACAATCATCGTATACCAAAAAGGCTGTTTACGTTTGCTGCCGGTTTCTTTAATCTATCATAGTTTCACTAAACAAAACTACCTGGTTATGAAGTACAAATTACTTGTCAAGAGTGCTTTGTACTCTTGGTGCTCCTTTTGGGCACCGGGCTGGCAACGGCCCAATTCACCGCAACAGGCAGGGTCACCGATGCCGCCGGAGAAGGACTTGCAGGCGCTACCGTTGCGGTAGCCGGCACGACTCGCGGCACATCTGCCGATGTAAGCGGCAATTACCGCCTGGATGTCCCGGGCAACAACGCCACGCTCACCATTTCCTACACCGGATACAAAACCACAACGGTTGCGGTATCCTCCTCCAACGCCACCGCCGATGTGGTACTGGAAGAAGACTTTGCCGGTCTGGACGAGGTGGTGGTGTCGGGTTTGGCCACCAACGTCAAGCGTGCCAATCTGGCCAACTCTGTGGCTACGATCAGCGCGCGCGAACTGACGGGTGTGACCAACCAGAGCACGATGGACGGCGCCCTGTACGGCAAGTTCCGCGGCGCCGAGATTCGCGCCAATTCCGGAGCGCCGGGCGGCGGCATGTCGGTTCGTATGCGCGGCGTGACCTCCATCTTCGGCAACCAGCAACCGCTGTACATTGTGGACGGTATCTTTTTGAACAACGATGCCATCACGCTGGGCACCAACGTGGTGTCGGAAGCCGCCGCCGGTGGTAATGCCTCCAACAACCAGGACGACGCCTCCAACCGCATCGCCGACCTGGATCCCGAGGACATCGAATCCATCGAAATCCTCAAAGGCGCTTCGGCAGCCGCCACCTATGGCTCGCGGGCCGCAGGAGGTGTGGTCATCATTACGACCAAAAAAGGCACCGCCGGCAAATCCAGAGTCACACTTTCCCAAACCATCGGATTCAGCCAGCCCATTCGCCTTCTCGGTATGCGCAACTGGACTGCCGACTTGGTGGAATCGGAATTCAGTGCAGCCGATCGCCAACTTTTTGAGCAAAACGGCCTGACCGACTACGAAAAGTTGCTGTATGACAACACCCCGATAGCCACAACCACACGCGTGGATGTGTCGGGCGGCAACGATAAAACCACGTATTTCATCGGCGGTACGTACAAAAACGAAGAGGGCCTGGTGAACAACACAGGCTATGAGAAAATCTCCGGTCGTCTCAACATCGGCCACCGTTTCAACGACTGGTTGGACGTTAATGTAACCAACAACTACATCAACTCCACAGCCAACCGCGGCTTTTTCAACAACTCGAATACCAACACCACGATTGGTTACGCCCACGCGTTCACCAAGCCCTGGCTTCAGTTGAAACCCGCCACGGAAGGCGGCGACTACCCGGCGGTGCCATCCGTCGGCTCCAACCTTCTGGAAACAGTGGCGCTGGTGACCAACCGGGAGAACATCAACCGCTACATCGGCGGCGCCACGGCCAACGTCCGTCTGTGGCACAACGACAACAACGACCTCAAAGCCGTGGTGCGTGCCGGCATTGACCAGTACACCCTGCGTACTACGTCCATTTTCCCGCAAAACCTGTCCTACTTCCGCGATCCCGGTACGCTCGGGGGCGTTTCCGTTTCCGGCACGACGGTCAACACCAACACCCTGTTGTGGGGCTTTTTGGTGTACACCCACGTCACCAACGGCGGTATCACCCTGCGCACGCAAGGCGGTATGACTGCGGAAAACTTTGATCAAAACACTGTAGTTACCACGGCCACCGGCCTCAACGGTTCGCAGACCAATGTGGATCAGTCGGGCGCCGTATCGGCTTTCCAGCGCCGGCTCCCGCAAAAAGACCGCGGTTTCTTTGTGCAGCAGGATTTCAACTGGAAAGACCGGGTGGTGGTTTCCGTGGGTATCCGTGGCGACAAGTCCACGAACAACGGCGATGCCAATAAACTGTACTACTATCCGAAGGCAAATGCCGCCATCAACCTGCACGAGTTCGACAACCTGATTAACCCGGACGGTGCGCTGAGCCAGGCCAAGCTGCGCGTCGCCTACGGCCAATCGGGGCGTTTCTCCAATTTCAACGACCGTTTCAACCCGATGGTGGGTACTTTCATCGGCACCAGCAACGGATTGTTCACCGATCCGCAACGCGGCAACACCGAGGTCGGACCCGAGCGGCAGAGCGAAATCGAGTTTGGTACTGATCTCGGGTTTTTCAAAAATCGCCTGGTGCTCGACGTGACCTACTACATCAAGGATATTGACGATCTGCTGCTTCGTGCCTCAGTGCCGCAATCCACAGGCTACACGACTCAGGTGCTGAACGCAGGCGGCCTGCGCAACCAGGGCATTGAAATCGGTATTGACGCCGTGCCTGTACGCGGTCGTTTCACCTGGAACACGGGTGTCAGTTTCTGGAAAAACACCTCGGAAGTAACCCGCCTCGACGTGCCGGCGTTCAACCTCGGCGGCTTCGCGCTCAGCCTTGGCCAATACCGCATCGAAAAGGGCTTGTCGGCCACCACGATTGTCGGTACCGTGCCCAAGGACTCACCCGATTTCGGAACGGCGACCTACAAAGTGTACGGCAATGCCGAACCGGACTTCAACATGGCGTTCAACAACTCGTTCAGTTTCGGCAGTTGGGAACTCAACTTCCTGATCCACTGGCGCAATGGCGGCGATGCTATCAACCTCAGCACCCTGCTTTGGGACCTGGGGCAACTCACCTGGGACTACGATGACAAGACGCTCGACCCGAGCGGGCAATTGGGCAACGGTCCGTATCGCGTATCGCAGTGGAACGGCAACAGCAATACACAGCCCTGGATCGAAGATGCCGGCTATGTGCGTCTGCGCGAAATCGGTTTGTACTACACCATCCCGCGCCGGGTGTTCAATGACAAGGCTTCCGTGCGTTTGGGTTTGAGCGGTCGGAACCTGCTCAATTTCTTCGACTACAACAGCTATGACCCGGAGGTATCCAACTTCGGCAACAACGTGCTGGCCAATGCCGTAGAGGTGACGCCGTTCCCGAGTGCCAAACGTTTCAACTTCCACCTGACGGCTACCTTCTGATTTGACAAAGGAACGTTGAACATTTTTCTAACCGATCACGAGGCCAGAGCCGATACTACGGCCTGCCCGGATTTATAAAATCTTGAACAATGAAAAAATTTGGTATAAAAATGCTCTTCGGAGCGCTGCTTGCGGGAGCCATTCTCAGCCTCCCGTCCTGCCAACTGGATGAGATACCCAACCCGAATGCGCCCGACCAGATCAACCTGGAACAAGGTGGCGCCACCTTGAGCGACCTGCGCTTGCTCGCCTCCGGACTGGAGGCCGTGCTGCGGGTGGATGTGGAGCACCATTACTGGACGACCAACATCGTCGGTCGCGAGTACTGGGACCTGCGCAACACCGACCCGCGCTTTACCGGCGAGTTGCTCGGCAAGGGCGGCGGTGGTCTGGACAACAACGGCTTCCTGACGACCCGTTCATACTCGGCACGCTACCGCGCGGCGCGTTCGGCCTGGGTGCAAATTCATGCTGCGCAAAACTCCTCGGCCACCCTTACTGCAGGACAACGAAACGGCTTCATCGGCCATGCACGCACGCTTTTGGCTTACTCGCTGCTTATGGAATGCAACCGGCAATACCAGAACGGCATTCGCACCGACGTGGAAGACCCGGATATCCTCGGACCTTTTGAACCGTATGACCAGGCTTTGCGCAGCATCCGGGCCATGCTGGACCAGGCCAATACCGAGTTGAACGGCGCATCGTTTCTTTTCACTTCCACTCTTGGCGATGCGACGCGGTTCAAACAGTTTAACCGCGCTTTGGCTGCCCGCGTGGAGATGTACAAAGGCGCCAAAGCTGATATGGCTACGCTCTTGACTGAGACCTGGGTGGACCCCGACGGCGATATGAACGAGGGCGTTTACTATGTATTCGGCGCGGGCGGCAACAACCGCCTCAACCCGCTGTACGTAGTACCCCTGCAAACCCAGTATGTAGCGCACCCGCAGTTTGTGGCCGATGCCGAAGCCGGCGACACCCGTTTCAGCAGTAAAACCACTCAACTGCCGGCACCTTTCGCTACCGACGGTCTTTCCGGCGATGTGCAGGCTACCTTGATGGCATCCAACATATCACCCTTCCCGATCATCCGGAACGAGGAACTGGTGCTTATGTGGGCAGAAGCCAATATCGGCACCGACAATACCGCCGCCGTGGCCGCCATCAACAAGGTGCGCAAGGCCGCCGGCCTGAACGACTACACCGGACCAACGGACGATGCCGCGCTCACCAACCAATTGCTGCACGAGCGCCGCTACTCGCTCTTCGGCGAGGGGCACCGATGGATTGACATGCGCCGCTACAACCGCCTCGGCGACATACCCACCGATCGCGCGGGTGATGTGGTGCATACACAATTTCCGCGTCCGGTTTTTGATCAGTAAGTCCGCCCGACATACCGCTATTACTCATGAGCCGTCCCGTAAAAACAGGACGGCTCATGTCTTTTTCCTTCAAACAGCCGGGATAATTGCCGCTTCGCATCATACACCCCGCCAATGGCATCCAACTTCCAAAATATGTTACCTTTGCCGCCGTTTTTCGTTTTCTACTGCATTCTCGGCATCAAACCATCACCGAGCCTCATACTTAAACACAGCATCTGTTCAATGATTCGCAACACATCTTTTCTCCTGGCGGCCTTGCTTTTTGTCTCTTTCAGCATGTTCGCCCAAACCGATCCGCCCAAATACGGCCACATGAACCTCGGCAATCTGCTGGATGAAATGCCGCAAACCTCGGCCGCAGAAGCGCAACTCCGGATACTGGCCGACAGCCTCAACCAAAAAGACAGCCTGATGAAGACGGAATTCCAAACCGCCTATTTGCAGCTAAAAAAAGAATACGACGCGGGCCAACTCACACCGGTACAAGCTCAGGAGCGTCAGGCTACCCTTGAAAAGCAACGTGCGGGCATCCAGGCTTACGAGGAAAATGCTCAGAAAATGCTTGACGCCAAACGCGCCGAACTCCTTCAGCCGATTCTGACCAAAGTCAACGAGGCCATCGCCAAAGTAGCCAAAGCAAACGGCTTCGCGCTGGTCTTCGACGTAGGTTCCGGAGCCATGTTGTTCGCCTCTGAAACCATTGATGTTACGGCATTAGTAAAAAAAGAACTGGGTCTTTGAGGTTGAGTGGGTTTAACGGGTTGAGCGGGTTTGCATATTTTGTGCGTAAGCCTTTATAATCAACCCGTTAAACCCGCTCAACCCGTTAAACCCGCTCAACCTCCACACAACCGGAAACCTTTCTTCCTTCGCATGAATACATTCAGAACGCTTAACAACCTCACCGGCTGGTTGGTATTCGCCGTGGCAGCACTCGTGCTGGGCGCCGCTGCCGAACCTACCGGAAGCCTTTGGGACTGTGGCGAGTTTATCGCCGGAGCCTACAAACTGCAAGTCGTGCACCCGCCCGGGGCGCCGATATTCCTTTTGGTTGGCCGCCTGTTTGCCTGGGTGGGCGATGCGGTATCGGACGATCCGGCCACGATTGCCTACGCCGTCAACCTGCTTTCGGCGCTGAGTACGGCGTTCGGAGCCATGTTCATCTGCTGGAGCACGACTATTTTGGCGCGCTTGGTGCTCGTCGGCCGCGAGACCGAGATGTCGCAGGGACAAACGGTAGCCGCACTGGGCGCAGGCCTGGTAGCCGGCCTGAGCATGGCGTTTGCCTCGTCGGTGTGGTTTTCGGCAGTGGAAGGCGAGGTGTACGCCATGTCTACGTTTTTCACCTGCCTGACCCTGTGGGCGACGCTGAAATGGTACCAGTTGCCGGACACAGCCGATGCCGACCGCTGGCTGGTTTTTGCCTTTTATTCCATCGCTTTGTCTATCGGAGTACACCTGCTGAGCCTGCTGACCCTGCCGGCATTAGCCATGTTTTACTACTTCAAAAAAGCCAAAAAGCCCACGGTGCTCAACGCGCTGCTGGCTGCCGGTATCGGGGTGGTGTTTATTGTAGCCATTCAGTATTTCATCATTGCCGGTATCCCTCGCGTGTGGGCTTCGTTCGACCGGTTTATGGTCAACAGTTTCGGCCTGCCGTTTCATAGCGGCATTGCTTTTGTTTTGTTGCTGTTTGGTGGAGTGCTGTGGTACGGCCTGCGTTATGCCCGGCGCACGGGCAACGGCTTGCTCCAGCGTCTCGTGGTGGCATTCGGGGTAGTGGTGATTGCGTATACCTCCTTCGGTATGGTGGTGATACGGGCCAATGCCAACACTCCGATCAACATGAACGATCCCTCCGACGCCATGCGGCTCCTGCCCTACCTCAACCGCGAGCAATACGGCGAACGCGCCTTGCTGCTCGGGCCGCACTTCGATGCCAAACCGATCGGCCTGAAAACAGAGCCGCGCTATGGCCGCGTGGGCGACCGCTACGAGGTTGTGGACGAAAAAATGGACTACGAGTACGGCCCCGGTACAAAATCCCTGTTCCCGCGTATGAGCGACTACTCGCAGGGCCGCCCGCAACTGTACCGCCGCTGGATAGACAAACCGACCGGGAATCCGACACTCGGAGACAATATTGAATTTTTTGTGCGCTATCAACTCGGCTGGATGTACTGGCGCTATTTCATGTGGAACTTCGCAGGCCGTCAAAACGGCGAACAGGGCCTGTATTCCTGGGACCCCAGCGCCGGCAACTGGATCACCGGCATCGAAGCACTTGACAGCGGGCGTGTAGGCAGCACCCGGGAGATGCCCGATTTTATGAAAAACAACCAGGCCCGGAACACGTACTACATGCTTCCATTTTTCCTGGGACTACTCGGCCTGTTTTTCCACTACCAACGCCGCCCGCGTGATTTTGCCGCGGTAATGGCGCTGTTCATCATCACGGGTATAGGTATTATCGTATATTCGAACCAACCGCCGAACGAACCGCGCGAACGCGACTACGTACTGGTCGGCTCGATTTTCACCTTCACGATCTGGATCGGGCTGGCCGTTACGGCCCTGTACAGCCTGCTGTCCGAACGCCTCCGGTTGCCCGGTGTGGCTGCCGCCGGTGCTGCCTCGCTGCTGGCACTTTCGGCGCCCCTGCTTATGCTTACCCAGAACTGGGACGACCACAGCCGTGCCAAACACTACGGCAGCCGCGATTATGCGAGCAACTTCCTCAACTCCTGCGCTCCAAATTCTATCATTTTCACGTACGGCGACAACGATACTTACCCGCTCTGGTACTGCCAGGAGGTGGAAGGTATTCGTACGGATGTCCGCGTAGTGAACCTCTCGCTCATCGCCGTGGACTGGTACATCGCCCAGTTGCGCCGCAAAGTCAACGACTCGCCGGCCATTGACATGACCATTCCGCAGGAAAAACTGCGTGGCTACAAGCGCGTGCAGGTGCCGTTCTACAGCCCCGGCGGGCAGGAGCCGGAAATGACGCTGCAGCAACTGCTCAAGTTTGTCGGCGAAGACCATCCCGTGCCGGCGCAAGGCGGCCGCGATTTCGATTCGTACGTGCCCACGCACCGCGTGACCATTCCGGTGGACAAACAAGCCATGATTGCCAACGGCCTGCTCAGTCCGGCCGACTCCAATGCGGTGGACACCATCCGCTTCGATCTCGGCGACCGCTCGTACCTCATCAAGGACGACATAGCAATCCTGGACATCATTGCCGCCAACATCAGCAAGCGCCCGATTTACTGGGCAGTAACGACCCGCGACGAGAAACTCATGGGCCTTGGCGACTACCTGCAACTCGAAGGCTTGTCGCTGCGGCTCGTGCCTGTTCAGTCGCGCGGCGACGGCGGCAGTTACGGCCTCATCGGCAGCGGCCGGGTGGCCACCGATATTGCCTACGACAACATTGTGAACAAGTGGAAGTGGGGCAATTTCGACAAGGAGCGCCTGTACGTCAACCGTTCCTACATGCCCAGTTTGCAGACGATGCGCGTGGCAATTATCCGCGTGGCGCGCAACCTGATTTTCGAGGGCAAAAAAGACAAAGCCGAAGCCTTGGCCAACAAATACTTCGAGGTATTCCCGGAATACAACTTCCCGTACGATCAGTTTTCGGCATTCATGGCCGACATCTATGCGCGGGCAGGCAATAAGGACAAGGCTGCCGAGAAAATACGGGCCATTGCCAAAACGCAGGTTGAGATCATGCGTTTCGTCAATTCCCAAACGGAAGATTTCCAGAAAGGCTACGAACAGGATTTCCGCTTTGCGGCCAGCACGGCGCAAACGCTGCTCGGCATCGCCCAGTTTATGCAGGACGACAAACTGCGGGAGGAACTCGAAAAGCAATTCCAGCCGTACCTGCCGGAATCGCCGGGAATACCGCCAATGCCGAACTAACGCATGAGCCGTATTCTTGCCATAGACTTCGGGCTGAAACGCACCGGTATCGCCGTCACCGATCCGCTTCGGATCATCGCCAGCGGCCTGACGACGGTGCCTACGCACGAAGTGCCGGCATTTTTGGAAAAATACTGCGCGGAAGAATCCGTGGAATGTTTTGTGGTGGGTTTGCCGTTGTATCCCGACGGCAACCCCGCCCAAATCGCCGCCGCCGCCGATGCATTCGCCGAACGCCTGCGCAAACTTTTCCCGGACAAACCCGTTTACCGGCAGGACGAGCGCTACACCTCCAACGAGGCCAAGCGCATCATTCTGCAAAGCGGTGTGAAAAAACAAAAACGCCGCGACAAGGCACTGGTGGACAAAATTGCCGCCGCCCTCATTCTCGAACAGTTTATGTACGAAAACCACTGGCAAGTATGATCCTGCCCATTTACGCATACGGACAGCCCGTGCTGAAAAAAGTAGCTGCTCCCATCGGCCCGGACTACCCCGATCTGGCCACCGTGATCGCCAACATGTGGGAAACCATGTACCACGCCGACGGCGTCGGGCTGGCCGCGCCGCAGGTGGGCTTGCCCATCCGGTTGTTTGTGATTGACACCGTCCAATTAGAAAAAGAGGACAAAAAGGACAAAGAGCCGGGTTTCAAAAAAGTGTTCCTCAACGCGCAAATCCTCGATGAAACCGGGCCGGAATGGGCCTATGAGGAAGGGTGCCTCAGTATTCCGCACATCCGCGGCGACGTGGAGCGCCCACCCGTGATCCGGGTGCGCTATCAGGACGAAAATTTCCAGGAATTTGAGGAGACCTTCTCCGGGATCAACGCCCGCGTCATTCAGCACGAATACGACCACATCGAAGGCGTACTTTTCGTGGAGCACCTCAAGCCGCTGAAAAAACGCCTCATCCAGCGCAAACTGGAAAACATCCGCGTGGGTAAGGTGAATACCGACTACAAGATGCGGTTTGCGGCTATTCGGTAACAGCCGCCACTTTTATACCTTCGCCAAAAAATCCCCACCCGCTATGTCCGAACTTGCTTTGATAAGAATCGAAGAATGCAAGCGCACTCGCTCGAAATCGCTGGATTTGAGCCGCTGCGGCCTGACGGAGAAGTTGCCCGATGAGCTCTGGGAGCTGGGTTGGTTGGAAGAGTTGAATTTGAGTAATTGGGAAATTAAGGATGAATTTAGCTATTCGTATAGTTTTAAAAAAGGCGAAATAGCAAACAAATTTGAGCGACTACCCGTTGGGCTTGAAAAGTTGGGGAAACTTCAACGTCTGTTTCTCCTTGGTGACTCCTCCCTAAGTGAGGCACGAAATATCAATATCCACAGCCTTGAAGGGATTGAAAAATTGAAAGGATTGAGAGGGTTGGCAATTCAGGACAATTCACTTTTGGGGGATATTTCTCCGCTGTCGTATTTGATTTCATTGGAAGCGATTCATTTCCGTAGGACTGCGGTTAGTGATTTGTCCCCATTGAAAAATTTGAAAAACTTGGTCAAGTTGGGTTGCGGAGGATGCCGAATTTCAGATTTGTCTCCAGTAAGTGAACTTCAAAACTTGCGTGAGTTTTGGGCATGGGGAAATGCCATTGAAGATTTAGCCCCCCTTTCAAACTTGACTAATCTTGAAATTTTGGATCTATCCGAAAATCCGGTGACTGACATTTCACCTGTCAAGTTCCTTTCTCGATTAGAAAAACTTTTACTTTACGGAACAGCGATAACAGACCTTTCTCCGATTGTTCCGTTGATTGAAAAAGGCATCCCCGCATATTGGTTTGACTTGGCAGAATTAAGAAACGAGCGTAGTCATATAGAAGGCGAAATCTCAGAACCCTATATTTTAGTAAAAGACTGCCCGCTAACAAACCCGCCCCCGGAAATCGTAAAACAAGGCAGCGAGGCTATACTCCAATACTTCCGGTATCTGGGGAGCCAATCTATTCAGCGACTTTACGAAGCCAAACTCCTCATCCTCGGCGCTGGCGGTGCGGGAAAAACTACTCTCGCTCGGCGTTTGCTGGAGGGTTTTGACCGGCCAATGCCCGAAGAAAACGAGAGCACGCACGGCATCGAAGTCCACGCGATGCGGTTCCCGTTCAGTCCGGGGCAGGAGTTCAAAGCGCACCTCTGGGATTTTGGCGGGCAGGAGATTTATCACGCCACACACCAGTTTTTTTTGACCAAACGTTCGCTGTACGTTTTGGTCGTGGATGCCCGGAAGGAAGACCACGATTTCGATTATTGGCTGCAAATCATCGAAATGCTCTCGGACAAAAGCCCCGTCATCATTGTCCAAAACTGCAAGGGCGGGCGAAAAAAAGACCTGAACGAGCCGGGACTCCGGGGGCGCTTTGAAAACATCAAGGAGTTTGTCCACCTCGATTTAAAAGATGATGAGGCGGGTTTGAAGAACCTGAAAGCATTGATTGAATTTGAGATGAAGCGGCTGCCGCACATCGGGACGGTGTTTTCAATTTCATGGGTAGCGATTCGCAATGTACTGGAAACCATGAAGAAAACGACCTCGCACATTTCGCTTGAGACATACCTTTCGGTTTGTACCAGTCACGGCCAGAACGAAGAATTAGCCCTGTTTTTAAGCAAATACCTGCATGACTTGGGTTTTTTCCTGCATTTTCAGGACGACCCGATTCTCAAACATACAGTCATTCTCGACAACGACTGGGCCACCGCCGGTGTTTACCGCGTGCTTGACGATGCCGAAGTCCGGGACGCGACGGGGCGTTTTGACAGAAAAATGGCCGAGCGGATTTGGGCGGAAGAATCCTACCGCCGGATGCGCGACGAACTGATGCAGCTTATGCTCAAGTTTGAACTCTGCTACCGAATCCCCGACGCGCCCAAAGAAGAATACATCGCTCCGCAACTGCTGCCTGCCGACGAGCCGCCGAACTCCATCAATTGGGTGAAGACAGGCGATCTGCAACTGCGCTACCAGTACGAATTCATGCCCAAGGGCATGCTCAGTCGCTTGATTGTCCGTCTCCACCGCTACATCCGCGATGAAAACCGCGAATCCTGGCGGACGGGCGTGATTCTGCATCGGGGCGACAGCAAGGCCAAAATGGCGGAAACCTACGGGTCGAGAAATATCCACATCCGGGCGGTGGGCGCTGAATCGAAAGAATTGCTGACCGTCATCGCCGAGGAGGTTGACCGCCTAAACGCGACCTATGACAACCTGCGGGTCAAAAAACTGATACCCTGCAATTGCGGAGAATGCCGTTTTTCAACCGAGCCTCATTTTTACGACTACGAAGTGTTGCAACGGGCGCGGAAACTACAAGTCAGGGCGATACAGTGCCAGCGTAGTTTCAGCGAAGTGGCTGTATTGCAGTTAATTGACAATGTATTTATTACGAATTTTTTCACGCCCAAACCGCTCAAGATTTTCTTTTCCTACTCCAAGCACGACCTCGAACATTTGAACGTGCTGAAAAGACACCTCGCCCCGCTCCGCCGCGAGGAATCCATCATTGTCTGGGACGACTCTCAAATCCTCCCCGGAGAAGAATGGGACAAAAGCATCCGGCAGGAACTGTCGAATGCCGATGTGGTGGTGCTGCTTGTCAGTTCGGATTTTTTGGCGACGGAATATGTTTGGAAAGAAATCGAAATCGCGACCCAACGCCACGAGCGCGGCGAGGCTTTGGTCGTACCAATTATTGTCCGGCCTTGCAACTGGGAAAACACGCCTTTCGCCCGATTCAACGCCCTGCCTGACAAAGGTCGTCCAATTACAAAATGGGAAAACCGGGACGAAGCGTGGCATGCCGTGGCGCAGCAAATCCGCCGCCTTTCCACTACCCTCAATAAATAACGCACACTCCTCCGCCAATGACAAAATTCGAATACGTCTGCTTTGTCAGTTACCGAAACAGCCAACAAACCAATGGCCGCCTGAATACTTTTGCCAAAAAACTGGCAGACGAAATTGCGCTTAGTTTTGAAGCCTTTCTCCCGGAAAGCAATGTGCGCGATGCCAATGGACATTGCATTTTTCTAGACCAGCATATTTTTTCCAATTACGATTTTGACCCTGTTGAGTTGGGTCAAGGTTTGTGCAAAAGCATCTGTTGGCTGGTGCTTTTTTCGCGCAATTACCTCAGCGGCTCACTTTGGTGCGCAAGCGAGTTGGACGGCATGCTTCGTCTTGAAGAAAAACGCCTTCAAAATTTGGGACTTAACAGGAACCTCGATTTAGGGTTTGTCGTGCCGGTACTTTTGGCCGGAGACCCCGAAAACCTTCCGCCAAGCCTGGCAAATCGAAAGCACCACTTGGTGGATTTGAAAAAGTTTTTCCTTAGACCAAGTTTTGCCACCGATAACGACTTCGCCGATCTGCTGACGGACATGCTTGACAAGATTGGGCGGGTTCAGGAAGTTGTTTTAAGCAAAAAACTCGACATTTGCTCGGATTGCGGCACGTTTCGTTTGTCGGATGTCGGGCAAATTGATGGCAGAATGGAGATTGAAAATTTTGTCAAATCGCTTGTCCCCCCGCAACCAACAACTTGAAACTCATGGGCGAGATCATCACTTTTTACGCTTACAAAGGTGGCACAGGCCGGACGATGGCCTTAGCCAACACAGCGGTTTTGCTCTCCCGGAAAAACGAAGGGCGGGTACTGATGATAGACTGGGATTTGGAAGCCCCCGGTCTGGAGCAATATTTCAAGCCTTTTGCGCCCGGGCTTGAAACTCAAAAAGGCATACTCGATTTTGTGATCGAAGCCGAAGGCACGCTTAGAAAAATGCCTTTCGGGGAAGAAGATGAGGCGGCGCTAGAGGCTTTTTTTTCCAAGATTGAGGCGCTCGCCATCCCCATTTCCATCCCCGGAAGTCGAGACAATCTTTTTCTGGTTCGTGCTGGTTTCAGGGACGACACCTATGGGCAGCGCATCAGCCAATTCGACTGGGGTAAGTTTTATCAGCAAATTCCAGGGTTCTTTCCGAGGCTTGCCAAATTTCTGGCGGATCGGTTTGAGTATGTTTTGATTGATTCGCGCACCGGGCATACCGATGTCGGCGGCATTTGCACAATGTCTATGCCCGAGAAATTAGTTTTGGTCTTTACACCAAACCAACAAAGTCTGAGCGGGGTGCTCGAGCTTGCCCGGAAAGCAGCCGAGTACCGGATGAACTACGGCGACCTGCGACCGCTGGCGATTTATCCACTTCCGGCACGGGTGGATTTCAGCGGGGTTTCCATTTCAAAAAGATTGCATTGGGAAGGGAGGTATATCGCCGAGTGGGAACAAACTTTTCAAGAAATCTATGCCCTCCCGCCGACCATAAGTTTGAAAAACTACTTTGAAAGTATTTACATCCGACACGACTCCAACTTTGCCTTTGGCGAAGATTTAGCGGTTCTGCCCGAATTGCCTTCCGGGGAATCCATTGCGCAGGACTACAACCGTCTCGTCAGACGGCTTTCCCTTGAAAAAATCTGGGAAAATCAGCCCTTCGCGAATATCGCCAGCCCGTTTGAAGTTTCTTTTGTTTTTGCGAAAGCAGACAAACCTCCTGTCGAAAGAATGAAACGGGAATTGGGCTGGCTTCGGAGTCAAAATGTCGTGTTTTGGGATGACAAACAGGTTCTGCCGGTAGAGGAGTGGGACGAAACCATTCAAAAACGAATCGCTTCGGGTACACCGGAATTGGTCGTGGTTTTCCTTTCCAACCATCTTTTTGCTGCCCAATCGGATTATACCAAACAAAAATCGGACTGGGAAACCTGGGTATCAGAATCAATTCACTCCAAAACTTCGAGAATTGTCACCATTTCGTTGGAAAAAAACGAAGTCAACGGCGTGATTTCCAGCCAGCCGATGTTGCCAACCCGCTCAAAGCCACTTTCAGAATGGGAAGACAAAGATGAGGCTTGGACAAGGATTATGAAGCATTTCGAGCGGGAGGTCATTAAAGTCAACGAGCAAAAACACCATTCTTATGGAAAAACAACCGCTACCTGACAGGGAGCAGATACACAAAGAACTAGACCTCATTCAGGCCATTGTCAGTCGCATGGCGGCAAATTCCTTTCAGGTCAAGGCTTGGCTCATCGGCATTCTTTCAGCGCTGATTGCCTTTGAAAAAGATGCAATTTTCGCCGAGGCCGGAGATGATAAATGGCTCGCTGTCAAAATGAACCTGTTCCTTTTGCTGCCAATACTTTGCTTTTGGTATCTCGATGCTTTTTTCCTCAGCACCGAAAGACTATACCGAGAGGTTTACAAATGGGTAGTGAAATATCGCTCGGAAACTTCCTCCTATTTGTACGACCTGAACACATTCAGACGGAAGGTCGGGGAAAAGGACGAAATGCTTTTGAAACCAGGCAACTCAGTCTGGGATATGATGTTTTCAAAAACCTTGTTGCCTTTTTACCTCGTTCCTTTTGTTTTTGTTGCCGGCCTGTTGTTTTACAATCTCTATCGGTAAGTGGCTTTTTTGGTTACATCCGCGGCGACGTGGAGCGCCCGCCGGTGATTCGCGTGCGCTATCAGGACGAAAATTTCCAGGAATTTGAGGAGACCTTCTCCGGGATCAACGCCCGCGTCATTCAGCACGAATACGACCACATTGAGGGCGTACTTTTCGTGGAGCACCTCAAGCCGCTGAAAAAACGGCTCATCCAGCGCAAGCTGGAAAACATCCGTGTCGGCAAGGTGAATACGGATTACAAGATGCGGTTTGCGAGCGTGCGTTGAGCGCAGCCGCGAACGAACATTATTTCGATACAGTCCGGACTTTTTTTTCAGAAAAACCTTTTCGCTGCCGTGCGACGTTTGTCCGCACGGCAGCGTCTTTTTATTTTGTTAAACCCCAAAAATGCTGCGCTCGTTGAAATAATGTTCTTGTTCGTCGAGAAACAAAAAGAACAAAGGAAACATTTGCTGCAAAAAACGTTTCCGTAGTTACCTTTGCGCCATGTTTTCAGAACAGCAGGAAAAATGGCTGAAACGGGTGGAAGACCTGTTTCTGCGCTACGGCATCAAAAGTTTGACGATGGACGACGTCGCCCGCGAACTGGGGATTTCCAAAAAAACCCTGTACCTGTTCGTGGACAACAAGGACGATCTGGTAAACAAGATGCTGGAACGGCACATCGGCGAGGAAAAAGCCTTGTGCGGTCAGATGTTTGCCGAGGCGGCTAATGCCATTGAGGAAATGTTTTTCGTGATGGAGGCCAACGCCCAGCAGTTTCAGCAAATGAAGGCCAACATCGTGTACGATCTTCAGAAATACCACCGGGAGGCTTGGGAAAAAGTGCAGGATTTCCAGCGGGGGTTCCTGTACGGCGTAGTACGCGCCAACCTCGAACGCGGTGTGCGCGAGGGGATTTACCGCAGCAATTTTGACATTGACATCGTAGCCAAACTGCACATAGCCACCACATTCCAATTGTTCGACGAAGACTTGTTTCCCCAACTGACCTACTCGAAAGAAACCCTGTTTCGCGAGCACCTCCTGCACTACCTGCACGGGATCGTTTCCGAAAAAGGCATGCAATTATTGAAAGCAAAACTATCCTGATATGCACCGCAATGTATTGAAAACGCTCCTGCTGCTATGCTCGGGCGTGTGGGGAATGACGGCCCCGCTCACAGGGCAAGCGCCGATGCGCCTGACCGAATGCGTCCAGTACGCGTTGGACAATAACCCCCAGATGAAAATTGCCAAACTCCAGATTGCCGACGCCGACTGGCAGATCAAGGAGAACACCGCCACCGGGCTGCCGCAGCTCTCCGCCGGAGTTGGCTACCAGTATTTTCTTCAGCGCCCGGGTATCCCGGCCAGTGCTTTGGGTTTCGGTACCGGCGATGAAAAACTGTACTTCAACGCTTATCACAGCCTTACGCCCAGTATTTCGCTCAACCAGTTGCTGTTCAGCAATTCCTACCTGACCGCGCTGAAAGCCGCCCGGCATTACCGCGAGTATGTGCAACAGCAGTTGGCCGTTACGCAGAAGACGATCCGCGACCAGGTGACCGATGCCTACCTGCCGGCGCTGCTTTTGGCCGAAAACCTGAAGGTGCTGGATAAAAACATCGCCAACCTCGAACAACTGCTCCGCGAAACCAAAGCGACTACCGCAGCGGGTTTTGCCGAACAACTGGACGTGGATCGCCTGCAACTGTCGCTCGACGGCCTGCGCACCGAGCGCGATAACCTCGCCCGCCAACGCGACATCGTGCTCAACGCCCTGAAAATGACGATGGGCATGCCGGTAAAACAGGAACTCGCGCCCGCCGATGATTTGCCCAAACTGCTCGCCGAATATGCCGACGCCGACCTCACCGCCGAGATAAATTATATGAACCGTCCGGAATATACCACCCTGCTCAAAGGCCGCGAACTCAGCATGCTTCAGGCCGACCTGTACCGCAAACCCTGGATGCCTACCGTGGCTGCTTTCGTGCAATACCAGCCCGGCTGGCAGGGCGCTTTCGGCGACGACACCAAGTGGTTTTTTATCCCCTCCGCCGTAGCGGGCATACAAGTCACCATCCCGATCTGGGACGGTGGCGGCAACAAGGCCAGGCGCGAGCGGGCGCTCATTTCGGTGCAAACCGTGGATGCCCAAAAAGAAATGCTCGAAAACGCGTTCACGCTCGAACTGGAAAATGCCAAAAAGCAATTCCTCAACGCGACCGAACGCGCCAAAAGGCAACAACAAAACCTCGACCTGGCGCAGCGGATTTACAACACCACCCAGACGAAATACAAGGCCGGCGTAGGCTCCAGTTTCGAACTCGTCAGTGCCGAGCAGCAGCTGTACTCCGCTCAGCAAGCCCTCATGCAAGCCCAATACGACCTGCTGTCGGCCAAAGTGGCGCTGAAAAAAGCGCTCGGAGTGTAGAGGTTTAACGGGTTGAGCGGGTTGAGCGGGTTGAGCGGGTTGAGCGGGTTGACACGATTCGCGCATAAGGCTTCATAATTAACCCGCTTAACCCGTTAAACCCGTTCAACCCGCTCAACCCGCTCAACCTGTTAAACCCGCTCAACCCGCTCAACCCGTTAAACCCGCTCAACCCGTTAAACCTTCAACTTTTCAACCTTTTTTAAATATGAAACATATCACCCTCGTCACATTGTCGTCTTTTGCGCTTTTGTTCGCTGCTTGCGGCGGGCCTGCGCAGGACAAAGCCACCGAGTTGGCTGCATTAAAAGAACAAAAATCTGCACTGGAAGCCCAGATTGCGCAATTGGAAAAGGAAGTCGGCCCGGCTTCCGGCGGCCAGCAGCGCATCCGCACGGTCGCCCTCACCGAACTGAAACCGGAAACGTTCCGCCACTACATTGACCTGCAAGGGCGTGTGGACGCCGAAGACAACGTGCCCGTGACCGCCAAAATGCCCGGCACACTGGTGCGGGTGCTGGTAAAGAACGGCGATTTCGTGAAAAAGGGTCAACTCCTTGCTCAACTTGACGACGACGTCATGCTGAAGGGCTTGTCCGAACTCGAACTGCAACTCAAAACCGCCGAAGACATTTACAACCGGCAGAAAGGGCTGTGGGATCAGAAAATCGGTACCGAAATTCAGTTCATTCAGGCGAAAACCAACAAGGAGGCGCTCGAACAGCGTATCGCCACCACCAAAGAGCAATGGCAGCAGACCAAAATTTACGCGCCCATTGCCGGTACGGTGGATATGGTGATTCTGAAAACCGGACAGGCAATCGCCCCCGGCGTACCCCTGTGCAACATCGTGAACATGGGCCAACTCAAAATCGCAGGCGACGTGCCGGAAGCGTATGCGGCCAAAGTCAAGCAGGGCCTGCCGGTTCAGATTTATTTCCCTGATCTGGACAAGGAGCTTGCTTCCCGGGTGACGTACGTGAGCAAAACCATCAACCCGATGAACCGGACGTTCACCGTGGAATGCGCCCTGCCCGCCGGAGGTGCCGACTACCGCGCCAACATGATCGCCGTGATGAAAATTATTGACTACCAGAACCCCAAGGCGCTTGTGGTGCCGGTCAACCTGATCCAGACATCGGAAGGCGGCGAATTTGTGCTGGCTGCCGACGTGAACGGTGAAGGCAACAAAGCCACCGTGCGCAAAGTCGCCATCACTCAGGGCCGCAACTACAATGGGATGGTGGAAATCAGCAGCGGCCTGAAAGTAGGCGACCGGGTGATTTCGACCGGGTTTCAGGACGTGAACGGGGGAGAGACGGTGGCGTTTTAATTCAGGCTACCGCCCGAACTTCGCCAAGTTTTCGGATCGCATCAGTCGTATCGGAAAGATTTTCCAATAACGGATGCAAAACCCGGAGCTGCGACGGAGTCAAAGTCTGGAGATGCTCGGCAATGGCATGAACATGCTTTACCTGCGTTTTCAGATAAACCTGCCACGCCATGTGGCGGTCTTCCTTTGCCAAATTGTGAATGAAAGGAAGCCAATGCACTTGCATAAACCCCTCCGGACTGACAGACGGACGTGCTTCCGTCGAGAGTTCAAGCAGTTTGGAAAGTGTCGAAACTTGATCGCGTGTCATGGCTTGTGTGTTTGTACAAACTTACACTGTTTGACTAAAACCATGACATCTCGTTTTCAAAAAAGAACAAAGTCCCGACTCTGCCATCGTCCAACAAATTATAAGCAATAAAATGAAAGAATTCAAACCAACATCCTGGTCTATAGATAACCGGACGAGCATTTTCATCATCACGGTGCTCATCACGCTTGCCGGCATCATGTCGTACAATTCGCTGCCCAAAGAGCAGTTCCCCGACGTGGTGGTGCCCACGATTTTTGTCTCCACGGTGTACCCCGGCGCCTCGCCGACCGACATGGAGCAGCTCGTCACCAAACCCATCGAAAAACAACTGAAGGGCATCGCCGGGGTGAAAAAAGTGACCTCCTCGTCGGTGCAGGACTTTTCGAGCATCATCGTCGAGTTCAACACCAACCTGAACGTGGTGCTGTGCAAAGACAAGGTGAAAGATGCCGTGGACAAGGCCAAACGCGACCTGCCCACCGACCTGCTCGACGACCCGCAGATCACCGAGTTCGACATTTCCGAAGTCCCGATCATGAACGTCAATATCTCGGGCGATTTCAGTCTGGACAAACTCAAAGACTACGCGGAAAAACTCAAGGACCGCATCGAGGAAATGCGTGAGATCACCCGCGTGGACATGGTGGGCGCTCTCGACAAGGAGGTGCAGATCAATGTGGACAAGTACAAAATGGCCGCTGCGCAACTGACGTTTCGCGACATCGAAAACGCCATCGCCTTCGAAAATATGACCATTTCCGCCGGCAACGTGGACATCGGCGGTATGACCCGCTCCATTTCCATTCGCGGCGATTTCAAGGACGTGGAGCAGATCAAAAACATCATCGTAGCCTCTCAGTCGGGCGCCCAGATGTTTTTGAAAGACGTGGCGGAGGTGAAACTCGGCTACGAGGAGCAGGAGAGTTTCAGCCGCCTGAACGGCAAAAACGTGATTGCCCTGAACGTCATCAAGCGCTCCGGCGAAAACCTGATCAACGCCTCCGACAAAATCAAGGAACTCGTGGCCGAAATGAAAGCCAACGAGTACCCGCCCAACCTCGACGTGGTCATTACCGGCGACCAGAGCAACGCCACGCGCGTCACCCTGCACGACCTGATCAACACGATCATCATCGGGTTTATCCTCGTCACCCTCATCCTGATGTTTTTCATGGGCGGCACCAACGCCATCTTCGTGGCTATGTCCGTGCCCTTGTCCATGTGCATCGCGTTCATGGTGTTGCCGGCCTTCGGGTTTACGCTGAACATGATCGTGTTATTTGCCTTCCTGCTCGGGTTGGGGATTGTGGTGGACGACGCCATTGTGGTCATCGAAAATACACACCGGATTTATGAAGAGGAAAAGTTAGGCATTATCGAAACCGCTAAGAAAGCAGCGGCCGAGGTATTTCTGCCCGTGCTTTCCGGTACGGCCACTACGCTCGCGCCGTTTTTCCCGCTGGTGTTTTGGGGCGGTATTTTCGGCAAATTCATGCACTTTTTGCCGGTCACGATCATCATCACGCTTACGGCCTCGTTGTTGGTAGCCTACATCATCAACCCGGTGTTTGCCGTGTGGTTCATGCGCCGCGAGGGCGACGATACAATTAAAGTTGACCCGACGAAAGCCCGCCGCCGCACCATTGCCGGCTACGTGCTGTACGGCTTGGCCCTGCTGTATTTTTACTTCAACGCCAACTGGTTTGCCGGCAATCTGCTCGTTGTGCTGGCTTTGCTGATCGTACTGTACAAATATGTGTTGCAGGGCCTCGTCGAAGGTTTTCAGACAAAAGTCTGGCCGGCAGCGCAGAACCTGTATGCGCGCTTCCTCGAGTTCGCACTCGGACGTCCCTGGACGATGCTCGTGGGCATGTTTGTCCTGCTCATCGGCTCCTGCGGCATCACGGCTTCGCGGCAGGCCAACATCGTACTGTTTCCAAAAGCCGACCCGAACTTCATCTACGTGTACCTGAACATGCCCGTCGGTACCGACGTGAATGTGACCGATTCGCTCACCCGGGTGTTGGAGCGCAAGGTGGAGGAAGTGCTTGGCGACAACAACCCGATCGTGGAGTCCATTATTTCCAACGTGGCGCTCAACGCCTCCGAGGATCAGTTCGACCGTTCGGCCACATCCAACAAGGGCAAAGTCGGGGTAGCCTTTGTGGAATACGGCAAGCGCAACGGCGTGAGCACCAAGGAGTACATGGACAAAATCCGGGAGGCCACACACGGAATTATCCCGGGCGCCGAAATAACCGTGGATCAGGAGTCGGGCGGCCCACCCACGCCCAAGCCGATTTCTGTGGAAATTCGCGGCGACGACTTCGACCAACTCAGCAAGGTGTCCGTTGCCGTAAAACGCTACCTTGACTCACTGGCCATCCCCGGTGTGGAGGAATTGCGCAGCGACCTGATTTTGTCCAAACCGGAGATCAATATTCAGATAAATCGCGAACGCGCCAACCGGGAGGGCATCAGTACGGCACAGATTGGCGGCGAATTCCGCACGGCCATTCTCGGCAAGGAGGCCAGCAAATTCCGCGACGGCGAAGACGAACTGCCGATCAATATTCGCCTCCAAAAGGATCAGCGCGAGAACATCAATGCCGTGGAAAACCTGAACATCACGTTCCGCGACATGAACATGGGCGGCGCCTTGCGCTCGGTGCCGATGTCGGCTCTTGCCGATGTAACCTACCGCAACACCTTTGCCGGCATTCGCCGCAAGGATCAGGAGCGCATGGTCACGCTTTCGTCCAACATCACCGCCGAGTACCAACCCAAACAAACGCAGGTGGTGAACGCTGTGAAGGCAGCCCTGCTGGCGCTGCCGCAGTACGACGGCGTCACGGTCAACTTTGCCGGCGAAGACGCCGAGATGATGGATGCCATGAGTTTCCTCGGCAACTCGCTCATCATCTCGCTGTTCATCATCCTGCTCATCCTCGTCACCCAGTTCAACTCATTTGGTAAAGCGCTGATTATCCTGACGGAGGTTGCGTTTTCCATCATCGGCGTGCTGCTGGGTATGGCGCTGTTCAATATGGATTTTTCGGTCATTATGATGGGCGTTGGCATCGTGGCGCTGGCGGGCATTGTGGTGCGAAACGGTATCCTGCTCGTCGAATTCACCGATCACCTGCGCGAGCGAGGGACCGGCGTGCGCGAAGCCGTCATTGAGGCCGGGCGTATCCGGATGACCCCGGTGCTGCTCACGGCTACGGCCACCATACTCGGCCTCGTCCCGCTGGCAGTCGGTTTCAACATTGACTTTGAAAGCCTGCTCTCGACCGGCAATCCCAAAATCTTCTTCGGAGGCGACTCCGTGGCGTTCTGGGGACCGTTGTCCTGGACAATCGTTTTCGGTCTCGGCTTCGCTACCTTCATCACGCTCGTCATCCTGCCGGTGATGTACCTCAAGGGCTGGCAGTTAAAACAATGGTGGGACAAGAAGTTTTGAGTTGCGAGTTTTGAGTTTTGAGTGTGAAGATGCGGGCGCTTTTCGGGGTTTTCGGAGAGCGCCCGCAGTTTTTTTAAAAAACACCTGCCCAAGGTTTGCTCCTTTTTCAAACCTGCGCATATCTTTGCCGCCGCTTTTGACGAAAAGCGTGGTGTAAAGCAAAAATGGTACAAAACTTGCCATCCGCCGCATACCAAAACAAGCCGGATTAGCTCAGCGGTAGAGCAGCTGATTCGTAATCAGCAGGTCGAGGGTTCAAATCCCTTGTCCGGCTCTCCAAAGTTTTGAGTTGCGAGTTTTGAGTTTTGAGTTGACACACGACAACTCAAAACTCAAAACTCAAAACTCAAAACTCAAAACTGCCAAGCGGGATGTAGCGCAGCCCGGTAGCGCGCGTCGTTCGGGACGACGAGGTCGCTGGTTCGAATCCAGTCATCCCGACCACTTCTAAACGCGATTTCCTGATAATCAGGTTGTCGCGTTTTTTTGTTTGTAACGTTGGGGCGTTTTGGGGTTAGCCTTATGAACCTAAACACTGCTTTTGCCTTTTCTTCCAGCCTTCCCACACGATAAGTCGGCCTTTTTGATTTTGCCCCGGCTCCGCTCCGGCAGCGGCACAATTCGTTTTGGAACAAATTCAAAATATTTTTATTCAAACAATTTGAGTTTTTATTGAAACATTTAGATTCATATTTGTCGCTCAAAACATACTAATCCATGGGCGAACTTTCCATCAGGTGGGCAACCCCCACCCTTGACATCTATTTGGCTGATGTCGCTACCGATTTACCGCTCCCCTTTGCCGATGAAGGCGTTTCTGCGGGCTTCCCATCCCCCGCAAGCGATTATCTGGATTTAACCATTGACCTGAATCGGGCTTTGGTGGACAATCCGGTTTCAACTTTCTATGCGCGTGTGAAAGGCAATTCCATGCAAGACGCGGGCATTCAAAACGGCGACGTGCTGGTTGTGGATCGCTCGCTGACGGCAGACAACGGCGACATTATCGTTGCTTTTCTCAACGCTGAGTTCACCGTGAAACGACTGCGATTTACCGAAGGTACCTGCCTGCTTCTGCCGGCCAATCAGGACTACCCGCAAATCCAGATATGCGAAAGCGATGACTTCAGGGTATGGGGCGTGGTCACCTTCGTCATCAAAAACGTACGCAAAGGAGGGCGGGGCCAATGGGTAAGTTTGCGTTAGTGGACGGCAACTGCTTCTACTGCAGTTGCGAACGACTCTTCAACCCCGCTCTGGAAGGCCGCCCGGTAATCGTGTTGTCCAACAACGACGGCTGTGTGGTCAGTCGCTCGAATGAAGCGAAGGCTTTGGGCATCGAGATGGCGGCGCCTGCTCACCTGATGACCGACCTGTTGCGCAAACACCATGTTGCGGTTTATTCCTCGAATTACAACCTCTACGGCGATTTGTCGCGCCGGATGATGTCCGTTTTGGGCGGGCTTGCGCCGGGTATCGAAGTCTATTCGATTGACGAAGCGTTTCTGGATATCGGAGGCATAGCCTGCCCTGACTGGTGGGCGTACGGGTATTCCATCCGTAGCGAAGTTTTGCGGCGAGTCGGCATCCCGACAGGTGTGGGCATCGCGCCCACAAAGACATTGGCCAAAGTGGCAAACCGCATTGCCAAAAAACAGCCCGAACACGGCGGCGTTTTCGTGCTCGAAACCCCTAATGAAATCGAAACCGCATTACGCGCGATGCCCGTCGGCGATGTGTGGGGCATCGGGGGGCAGTATGCCAAATTGCTCGTACGCAATGGCGTGGCCACCGCATGGGATTTTACCCAATTGCCTGCCGACTGGGTGCGGCACAATCTGACCGTCGTGGGCGCGCGGTTGCAACTGGAATTGCAAGGCGTTTCCTGTCTGGAATTGGAAGCCGTTGCGCCGCCGAAAAAAAATATTTGCACCTCGCGCAGTTTCGGCAAAATGCTGACGGACTACGGCGGGGTGAGCGAAGCCGTGGCGAACCATGCCCACCGCTGTGCCTGCAAATTGCGCGGGCAAGGCAGCGCAGCCGGTGTACTGACTGTGTTCCTGCACACCAACCCCTTCAAGCCGGAATTACCGCAGTACAACCCTGCCCGGACGGTGACGCTGCCGACCGCCACCAACAGCAGCCTGATCCTGGTGGGTCATGCAGAAGCCGTATTAAAAGCGATTTGGCGTACCGGGTACGCCTACAAAAAAGCAGGCGTGGTGGTGTCGGGTATTGTTCCTGAATGTGAAATCCAGTTGGGCTTCGATGCTTCGCCGGCCGATATGGACAAACACAAACGCCTGATGCAGGCAATGGACTCGGTACGCGGGCGCTACGGCCACGGCGCTATTTCAGTCGGGACACAAGGCACTAAAAATGCCTGGCGGCTGCGACAGGAACGC
>JAEUUV010000047.1 GCA_016787285.1 Saprospiraceae bacterium
AAAAGCGGAAACGCACGCGCCAAAGGCAAAGAATAAGGGCACCAAAATAGCACAGATCGAGGCGCATTTGGCCGAACGGTACAACCTGCGCTACAACGTCATAAAGAACGCAGTCGAGGCGCAAGCCGTTGACGGGGGCAAATGGTTCGACATTGATGAGAGGTTTGCCAAGCGCATCGAGGCCAAACTACTGCACACGGGCCTAACCGGGGTTGAAAAGGTGCTGAACGTTGTTTTGGCCAACGTGCCGGAATTTGATCCAGTCACGGACTATTTGAAGCGCTTGCCCCGATGGGACGGCACCTCCAACCACATAGGCCGTCTCTCTTCATTCGTGAACGTGGACAAAGAGGGCCGCGCCTGGTTTGATCTGATGTTCAAAAAGCACCTGGTTAGGTTGCTTGCTTGCGCCACGGGCCGCATCCCTTTCAATAAACAATGCCTTGTTTTGGTGAGCGGCCAAAACGACGGCAAAACCTCGTTCCTGCGCTACTTATGCCCGCCCGAATGGCAAGAATACTACACCGAAGATATAGACTTTGAGAACAAAGACGGGCTTGTAGCACTTGCCCGAAACTTGTTTATCAACCTGGACGAATTGCGCAACCTTAGCAAAGGGGATATTAACAAGGTGAAATCGTACTTGAGCAAGGATACGGTAAAGGCCCGTTTGCCATTTGACCGCCGGGAAACCAAGTTGAACAGACGCGCTACCTTTTTTGGCAGCACCAACAACCCGGAGTTTTTGACGGATGAGACGGGGAACGTCCGTTGGCTGGTTTTCGAGATCCAAGGAATCATGCACGACAACGGAGGGCCAAACGGGTACGGGGCTAACGTGGATTTGGCACAGGTGTACGCCCAAGCCTTTGCGCTCATGCAAAGCCCTCTGTTTAATTTCCAGTTGACTAAAGAGGAAATCGAGTTTTCGGAGCGCATAAACGCCGCGCATACCATCACACTACCTGAATACGAACTATTTGTAAAGCACTACGACGAAAGCCTTACCGAGTTCAGGACGGCCACGGACATAAAACAGCATTTGGAGACAGTAACGGGGCAGCGCCTGAACGCCGTACAGGTGGGCAAGGCTCTGCGAAAAGCGAGAGTGCCCCGCGTTTCGCGCAAGGTCAAAGGGCAGGTTGTACACGGGTACTTGGTTGTGGAAACAGGGGAAAAGGATTGGGCGCAAGCAACCGACCAAGAATAAAAAAAAACAAAAAACTCAAATTCATCTTTCAACCTTCAACCTTTTGAGTTTAAAATATTGATTAACAATAGGTTATTTGGTTGAAAGATGCCGCGAAACCATCCTTCAACCATCTTTCAACCTTCAACCTTTTTTTGGATTCATCTTTCAACCTTCAACCTCATCTTTCAACCCTGGAGACGTTGACAGTCAAAAGGTTAAATCCAAAGGTTGAAGGTTGAAAGATGAAAACGCATTTTTCAAGTTTTTTTTCAAAAATGGAAAATAGGCTACACGTTGAAGTATCATATTTCAAAAACTGCACGGCTACCGATGCGCCCGTGACGGTCTCCCTTTTAACCTTCCTACGTTCCGAACGCTACCGAACCGCCGTTGATCGGGTGCGGGCCGAAACGGACAAGAAAACACGGGACAACCTAAAAAGGGAACTATTGCCCGCCGTCACGCCAAGCGGCATTTTTTCCCACCGGGCCGAACGCGGTTTGCTCAAACATTCGGGACTGATTGCCGGGGACATTGATTTTGCCGACAACCCGTACAACCCGGAAACGATCAAAAACCAAGTGGCCAAAATTCGCAATGTCGCCTACTGCGGTTTGTCCGCATCGGGCCGGGGGCTTTGGTTTCTCGTTCCAGTTAAATACCCGGAACGGCACAAAGAGCACTTTGCCGCGCTGGTTGCCGACTTCGCCCGCCTTGGTATTACCTTGGACACGGCACCCGCAAACGTCGCATCTCTGCGCTTTTACAGTTACGACCCGGACGCACGGTACAACCCCGCCGCCGTCGCCTATTCCAAACTATTGAGCCGACAGCCGGACACTTACACCCCGACGGCAGCCCGCACCACATTGGCCGGAAACGACGGCGAAAAACTGGAAGCCGTTGTAAGACAGATTGAGGGCCGAGGGCTTGACATTACAGGCAATTACGACCAATGGTTTTCCCTGCTCTCTGCTTTGGCCACTTTTGGCGAAGCGGGCCGGGATTATGCCCACCGCGTTAGCCGATTTTACGGCGGGTATAGCAGCCGGGAAACGGACAAACAGTTTTCCGCCTGTCTGCGCATGGGGGATGCCAACCGCTTTACCCTTGGCACGTTGTTCAAAGTAGCAGCCGACCACGGCGCAAGGTATGCGGATACCTTTGCACAGGAAGCCCGTGCAGCGATACCATTACCCGCGCCCACAGCGCCGCAACCAGTAGCGCCCGGCGTTCCGTCCGGCTGGCAGCCCTTGGAAACTCAAAACCAGTTTGGCGACAGGGTGCGCACCTGGTTGGATGCTGACGGATTGCCCGCCGATTGGAGCGGCGAAAACGCCGCCACATTGGCCGCCCTGAACACCGACACAGAGCCGCGCCCGTATCAATCCCAAATAACCCTGTTAGAGCGGTACGGCTTCACGTTCATCGGCCAAAGCAAGTACAACCCCGCGAAAGATGACGGCTTGTTAGATCGGTGCTTGGAGCGCATGGAAGCCCACCGGACACGCAGCGTTCAAAACTCATTGTAGGCGGGCGAACCGGCAATTATCAAACGAGTATCAAACAAGATTTGCACATGACACAATTCAAAAAAGGCAACAGGGTAGGCAACCGATTTTTGCCCGGCCAATCCGGGAACCCGGCAGGCAGGCCCGTTTCGATTGTAACCTACCTTTCGGAGTATTACCCCGAAATGCAGGGGACAACCCTAACCAAGGGAGAGGCCGCCAAACTGCTGGTTTGCCTTTCCTCTTTGCCCATGCCGGACGTGCGAAGGTTGGCAAGTAGTGAAGACGTGCCCGCGTTCCTTGCATTGGCGGCAAAGGCGATTGAGACAAGCCACAGAAACGGCGATTTGGCCGCGCTAAATTCAATCCTGGACAGGCTGTTTGGCCGCCCATCGCAGCCGCTTGGTAATGATGAAGAAAACCCGCTGACCCATACCGGCGGCTTCACCCTTGTTTTCAATTCGCAGAACATTGAGCCGATCACATCCGAAGCGGCCATGCAGGCGATTTTCGACAAGTTTGAGGAACGAGAATAGGCCGTGCAAATACCCTGCTGACGAAAACCCGCTCAACACATTTTCCGTACAGAACCGGACGTGTAACCCGATACACCGAGCGCCGCACCCCACCGGGGTAGGGCCATGCAAAAACCTGACTGTGTTCCGGCCTACACCGCTGCCCCCGCCGCGTGTGCGCGTGTCCAAAACTCAAGGGGGGGGGGCACCAAGGGGAAAAAGGGGGGGGCATGAAAAAACAAGCAAAAGCATACCCCCGCCCCTTGCACCCTATATCTTTGTCAAATGTATGCAGAAAAGTATGCTAAGGACAAAAAAAGCGACTTGCGACAAACGCCGCAAGTCGCTGACAATCAAAGAGTGATCCCGATGGGACTCGAACCCATGACTCCTTGATTAAAAGTCAAGTGCTCTACCGACTGAGCTACGGGATCAAACACGTTTTTTCAAAAACGGCTGCAAAGGTAAAGGCACAGATTTCAAAAATCCAACCGTGCCGCCGTTTTTCTCCAACAGAAATTTTGACGAGCCGCTTATTAACCCGACCACAGGCAAAAAAGTTTTGCCGGCAGCGGAAACCAGCGGTCAAACGCCGGCGTTGTGCTGAACTCCGGGCAGGCCGGAAAAATATATTTCCCCAGCCCGCCCTGTATTTCATCTACCTTTGTGACCTGAAAACGACCTGAAATTTCCATCACCACTAATTTTAGATAATCATGGAAACCATACGCCAGAAACAAGTCGGCGAACTCCTGCGCCGATTCTTGGGCATGACCCTGACCGAAGAAGGAAGCCTGATTTATGGCCGCGACAAACTCGTGACCGTCACCGGGGTGAAAATGTCGCCTGACCTGCTCATCGCCAAAGTGTACATCAGCGTGTACGGCACCGAAAATAAACAGGAAGTCATCCTCGAACTGGAAGAACATTACCCGCGTATCCGCCAGGCCCTCGGCTCCAAAGTCGGCAAAAACATGCGCCGGGTGCCGCACCTCGAGTTTTTCCTCGACGACACCGTGGACGAAATGTACCGTGTGGATGCCCTGCTCAACCGGGTGCATGAGGAGGACGAAAACATGAAAAAATAGCCGTCCGTACATGAAGATCGGCCTGTTCTTCGGTTCGTTCAATCCCGTGCATGTGGGGCACCTGATCATCGCCAACTACATGGCCACCCAAACCGACCTCGACCGGGTGTGGCTCGTGGTAAGTCCGCACAACCCGCTGAAACCCAAAAAAACGCTGGCCCGCGACTACGACCGCCTGCACCTCGTGCGCCTCGGCATCGGCGACAACCCGCTGCTGGAGGCCTCCAACATCGAGTTCAGCCTGCCCAAACCCTCGTACACCGTGGACACGCTGGCGTTTCTTCGCGAAAAATATCCCGACCGCGAATTCGCCCTCATCATGGGCGGCGACAACCTCGCCACCATCCACCTCTGGAAGAACTACGAGACTTTGCTGACCAACCACGACATCTACGTGTACAACCGCCCCGACGCCGATGTGAGCGCTTTTGCGCAGCACCCGCGCGTACGCATCTGCCGGGCGCCCATGCTCGATATCTCAGCCACCTACATCCGCGAATGCCTGCGTACCGGCAAGTCGGTGCGCTACCTCGTGCCCGATGCCGTGTTCGAGTACCTGGAGAGCAGTACCTTGTACCGGAGCGAAGGCTGAAACTGCGGCGGGTTATTTTACCTTTGCGGCCATGTACACCCTTCTGGTATCCCTCATCATCGGCCTGTTCGTGGCTATGCTGTTTGTCAACATCTACTTCCGGGCCAAGGTGCTGAAAGTGTATGGCGTACTGGTGCGCAACCGCGTGCAGTTCGGCGCAGCACATGTGTTCAACCGCCAGAAACTGGAGGAAGAGGTGCTGCCGCGTTACCCGCAATTCCGCAACGAAATCGAAGCCTTCATCCGCCACATGCGCTACACCATCAAAATGGCGACGGTGCTCATCGCACTCATCACGGCCTTCGGCGCCGTGCTGATGTATTTCAGATAAATCATGGCAAAACTCAGAATCGGCCTGTTCGGCGCCGGCCATCTCGGCAAAATTCACCTGAAATGTATCCTCGCCACGGAGCAATGGGAACTCGTGGGTTTTTACGACCCCGATGACAAAAATGCGGCCTCGGCCATCGCCCAGTACGGTGTCCGCCGGTTCTCGTCGCCCGCCGCGCTCCTGTGCGAAGTGGATGCGGTGGACATTGTGACGCCCACACCCACACACTACCGGCTGGCCGCTCAGGCCATGCGCGCCGGCAAACACGTGTTCATCGAAAAACCCGTGACCGCCACCGTTTCCGAAGGTCGCCGCCTGCTGAAATTGGCCGCCGAAACCGGCGTGCAGGTGCAGGTCGGCCACGTGGAGCGCTTCAACCCGGCGTACCTGGCCCTGCGCGATATGGCGCTGCGGCCTATGTTCATCGAGTGCCACCGCCTGGCGGCCTTCCAGCCCCGCGGTACCGAGGTAGCCGTCATCCTCGACCTGATGATCCACGACCTCGACCTGGTGCTGCACCTCGTGCAAGCACCCGTGCAGCGCGTGAGCGCCAGCGGCGTGGCCGTGCTGAGCAATACGCCGGATATCGCCAACGTGCGCCTCGAATTTGCCAACGGCTGCGTGGCCAACCTCACCGCCAGCCGCATCTCGCTCAAGCAGATGCGCAAAATGCGCCTCTTCCAGCAGGACGCGTACATCAGCCTCGACTTCCTCGACAAAAATGCCCAGATTGTGCGGTTGTTCGACCAGAACGCACCCAACCTGCCGCCACAGGAGCAACTGATGGAATTTGAAACGCCTGCCGCCGGCAAAAAATGGCTGCACCTGCAAATGCCCGAGGCCGCGCCCGTGAACGCCATCCAGATGGAACTGGAAACGTTCGCCGAAAGCATCCTGAACGGCACCGAACCGCCGGTACCCCTGCGCGACGGCTTCGCGGCCCTGGAGGTAGCCCACCGGATTTTGAAAGAAATCGAACAACGGCTGGCGGCGGCAAAACAGTAACCATGCGCATCGCGGTCAATACCCGTTTTTTGCTGCCCGGCAAACTGGAGGGCCTCGGCTGGTACACCCACGAACTGATGCGGCGTATGGTGCTCCGCCACCCGAATGATGAGTTCGTGTTCCTGTTCGACCGGCCCTTCGATCCCGCCTTTGTGTATGCCGACAACATGCGGCCCGTGGTACTTTTCCCCCCGGCCCGGCACCCGTTGCTGTGGTACGCCTGGTTCGAGTGGGCCGTGCCGAGGGCGCTGGCCCGCTGCGGCGCCGACGTGTTTTTTTCGCCCGACAGTTTTCTCAGCCTGCGCGCCAAAACGCCCACCCTGCTGACCGTGCACGACCTCATTCCGTTGCAACACCCGGAGCAGGTACCCTGGTGGTCGCGCGATTATTACCGCTACTTTTTCCCGCGCTACATCCGCCGGGCTGAACGGGTGGTGGCGGTATCGGAATTTACCAAAACCGCCATTCTGGAAACCGTGCCGGGCGTGCCGCCCGAAAAAATCAGCGTGGTACACAACGGCAGCCGGGAAGGCTTCCGGCCGCTTTCGGAAGCCGAAAAACAGGCGGTTTGCGCCGAATTTTCCGCCGGACGGGACTACTTTTTTTACACCGGTGCCATCCACCCGCGCAAGAACATCCCGCGTCTGATCCGGGCATTCGACACGTTCAAAAACCACACCGGCGCCGGCGCCAAACTCCTGCTCGCCGGGCGTTTTGCCTGGGAAACCGGCGACGTGAAAACCGCCGTGGAGCAATCGCGCCACCGGGCCGATATCGTGTTTCTCGGCTACGTCCCCGAGGCGCAACTGCCACGCCTGCAGGCCGCCGCGCTGGCTGCCGTGAACGTGTCGCTCAGCGAGGGCTTCGGGCTGCCGGTGCTGGAGGCGCTGCACTCCGACGTGCCCGTGCTCTGCTCCAACACGACCGCCCTGCCCGAAGTGGCCGGCGACGCCGCCCTGCTCGTGAACCCCGAATCGGTGGCCGACATCGCGGCGGGACTTGTGCGCCTGCACGCCGACGCTGCACTCCGCGCCGAACTGGTGGCACGCGGTCGCCGGCAGCGCGCGCGGTACGACTGGGATGCGGCGGCGGAGGCGGTGTGGGGGCTGGCCGTTACGTGCTGAATCTCGTCCGACGAATTTTTCGTCGGGACGAGTGCGTAGCCGGACAGGATTGTAGACTATGTACGGCTACGCATGCATCCGACGACAAATTCGTCGGATGAGCCTCACACATCTGGCTCCTGAATTTCGGGTGCTTAGCCCTGAAAGGGCGTCATCGGCCAACGCGGGGCATGGCCCCGCGTGAGAAAGCCGAACTATATCGGGAGCCCTGAAAGAGCGTAATAGGATACGTAGCGTGTGCGATTACGCCCTTTCAGGGCTTATCCATGGTGGCCCATCGGAGGGCAGGGCTGCACCCTGCCTTGCAGGTGGCGCCCCTTCGGGGCTGGAAGCAGAATGCGCTGAGGATGGGAAATAAGAAGCGAAAAGGTTGTTTTTTTCTTAGATGGCGGTATTTGCAAATCTCAGGTAATTTGAATTCTCTTATTTAGGCGGCATGGCGCTCAACTCGCCTGGACAGAAGCGGGAAAAGCAGGCGCTTTGGATAAATTGAGTACTTTTCGGCCCGAAAACGCACATTCCAGCCGAAAAGACCCATGCAGAAACAAACCGTAAAAATTTTCATCGCCTCCTCCGGCGAACTTGCCACCGAACGCGAAAAAATGGTGGTGCTCCTGTCGGAGATCAACAAGCAGTTTCCGCACCTCCACCTCGAACCGGTGAAATGGGAAACCGACCTCGAATCGGGTTCCTTCGGCCAACGCGTGCAGGATGCCATCAACCCCTTGCTCGACCGGTCCGACCTCGTCGTGTTCCTGTTTTATTCCAAAGCCGGCATGTTTACCGTCGAGGAATTTGAGCGGGCAAGGGCGCAGTGCAAGAAGGCGTTTTTCTATTTCAAAACGGGCTTTTCGCCCACCAGCACGGCTCAATTCGAAGCATACGGCGCAGTCGTGCGTTTGCGCGAAGCGCTGGAAAAAGAAAACGCCGGCCTGTTCAAGGAATTTTCCGGGGTGGAAAAACTGGAAAACCTGCTGCGCCACGACCTGCCGCTTTGCCTCGACGCGACCTTCCCGCGCCCCGCCGGAACGCCGCCGCCGTCTGTGGAACCCGAGCAAGACCTGCTGGCCGACTGGCCCCTGCCCGACGATCTCGGCTACCCCGAGCACCCCTTCCTCGGCTTCGAGCGCTTCCGCGCGCGCGATGCCCGCATTTTTTTCGGACGGGCGAAGGAACAACGCGAACTGCTGAACCTGCTCGCCGACCGGCCCGACCGCATTGTGCTGCTCTACGGCCAGTCGGGCGCGGGCAAGTCGTCCCTGCTCGAAGCCGGACTGCTGCCCCGCCTGAGCCGGCGGGGCTGGGCGGTGGAGCACCGCCGCCGCAACCGCGACAAGGGCCTGCCGCACGACCTGCAGGAAGGCCGCGCCCGCCTGCTGGAGCAGCGCGATGCCGGGTTCCGGCTGCTGCTGCTGGACCAGGTGGAAGAAATGATCACGAACCCGAATCCTGAAATCCGGGACGAACTGCCCCGCTGGGCCGCCGCTTTGGCCGAGGCCTGGCGGGCGGGCTTCGGCGCCCAACTCGTGCTCAGTTTCCGCAAGGAGTACGTCGGCGAATTCCTCGACCTGCTGCAAAAACGCCACGACCTGCCCTGCGAAACCTTTTTCCTGCACAGCCTGACACCCGAGGGGGTGCGGCAGGCTACGCACGGCAACCGGGAACGAAACGCCCACTACGGCCTGACGATCCCGCCGGCCCTGCCCGCCGCCTTGGCCGGCGACCTGAGTGCCCGCGCCGAGGACGACACGCACAGCCGCTCCAACACCGCCCCGCTGCTGCAGATCACCCTGCGCAAAATGTGGGACCTGGCCCGCTCGGGCAGCCACCGTCCGGCCCTGCCCTTCGACGAGGCGCTGTACCGCCGCGTGCGTCGCGACAACCTCGACGCCATGCTGGATCAGCAACTCGCCGAGGTGGAGCAGTACTTCGCGCCCTTGGCCGAGGGCGAAACCGACGCGCCTGACCGGCGCCCCCTGCCCGAGCTGCACACCGCCGTGCGGGCCGGACTGGCGCTCGATGTGCTGCGGCAGTTCCTCACGCTCGACCTGACCGCCGGCAGCCGACCCTGGGAGTACCTGTACCGGGAATGCTACCCGCACGTGCCCGATTTCCCGGCGCTCATCACCGCGCTGAAGGACAAATTCCTGCTTACCGAAGACGCCGCCGAAGCCAGCCACAACACCCGGCTGGCCCACGACGCGCTGGCGCCCGTGGTGCATCAGCGCTGCCAGAGCTCCCAGCGGCCCGCCCAACTCGCCCGGGCCATCGTGGAAATCAAATGCCGCCACCTCGACGGCGAGGCCGATTTTTCGGCAGGCGACGTGCGCCTCGTGGAGGCCGGCCGGCCCTACATGGAGCGCATCCCCGATGCCCTGCAAGCCCGGTTGGAGAGCAGCCGCCAGGCCCTGGAACGCCGGAACGCCGAACTGCGTGACAAAACCGCACTCATTTTCGATACCCTCGCCAACGACGCCCACCTGCTCGTAGACACCGTGGAGCACGGGTCGGCCTTGGAAAAAATAAAGGCTGCCATGGCGGTGGACGTGCCGGAACAAACCCGGCGCGAACGGCTGGAACTCCTGATCATCGAAACGGCCTTTTTCCTGAGCGCGACCGGCAAACACGCCGGACAGGTCCGGGAGGCGCTCGCCCTGCTGGCAAGTTTTGCGTATCCCGAAAAACAGACTGCGGCGCTGCAAAACCTGTTCCGGCTCCTGCCGCGCGGCCATTCTGCCTTTCAGACCTTACTGCCCGCCGGTACTTTTGCCGATCTGGAGCGCCGCTACTTCCCGCAGACCGTACCCGTGGAAGGCGGCACTTTCACAATGGGCAGTACACGCGGCTACGCCGACGAGCAACCCCTGCACGAAGTGGCCTTGCCCGATTTTCGGATGAGTATCGTGCCCGTCACCTTCGCCCAGTTCGGCCTGTACTGCGCTGCTACGGGGCGGCATATTGCCTCGTATGCCCCCAGTTGGGGCAAATGGGCCGACCACCCCTTGGTCAATGTCATGTGGTACGAAGCCGTGGAATACGCCAACTGGCTGAGCACGCACCTTGGTCTGCAACCGGCCTACCGGGTGGACAAAAACCAAAAAGACCCCAACAACCAGCAGGCAAACGATATTTTTAAATGGCTCGTGGAGCGTGTGCCGGAGGCCAATGGCTTCCGCCTCCCCACCGAAGTCGAGTGGGAATATGCAGCCCGAGGCGGGCGACAGCACTGGAACGACGGCAGCCTGTACGCCGGCGGCAACGACGTGGACACCCTGGCCTGGTACTGGAAAAACTCGGGCGACAAACCCTTGGACGGTGAATGGGATTACGAACAGGTCATGCTCCACAACTGCCGAACCCACCCCGTGGGCCAAAAACAACCCAATGCCCTCGGGCTGTACGACATGAGCGGCAATGTGTGGGAATGGTGCTGGGACTGGTTTGATGGAAAATACTACGCCGCATGTGAACAAAACGGTTTGGTGTCCGATCCGCGCGGGCCGGAAAAGGGCGACCACCGTGTGAATCGTGGCGGCTCCTGGTTCTACGGCGCGCGGAGCTGCCGCGCTGCGTGCCGGATTCACTACGCACCGGCGGGCCGTAACCGCGGCGTCGGCTTCCGCCTCGTCGGCCCTTCCCAGTCAGTTGGCCTGCCTGATCCGGCATTCCTGTGAGCGGCCCCACCCCGACCCTCCCCAACAGGGAGGGAGGAGAAAGCGAAGCCCGGCAAACGCAGCGAGCAAGGCGGGGGGAGGGACGACCCCGCCTGCGAAGCGGAGTAGCCGGGCGGAGCAAACCGCAAGCGGGGGGAAACAAAGCGGGGTTTGGGGCGCAGCCCCAATTTTTTCGCGCGCGTTTGTCATCCCGCAGGGAACCGTCCGCTCTACGGTGGGGGCGTGCTCCGTTTGTCACCCCGTCAGGGGTCTGTCGGTGTTACGCCGGCCTACCCCCCTCGTAGAGCGGACAGGCCCCTGACGGGGTGACAAACGGCGGGGTGACAAACGGCGGCGTGACAAACGGCGGGGGGAAGGCATCGGGCGGGCAGCAACCGGACATATTGAATTTCAATAAATGTATCGCATGAATCGTCCAAGCAGCAGACGGAGATCGGTCGTTCCCTATTTTTGTAAAGGCCAATAACCCGGCCGCAACATGAATATAACCGAGAACATCTCCCTTGCTCGTCCGCACGATGCCTACTTCGAGCAGGTGTTCAAAGTGCTGCCGGTGGCGCTCGAACTGCTCCGCGCCTTTTTGCCGCCCGAACAAGTAGCTGCGCTGAATCTGGACACCCTGAAATTGTCGCCGGAGCGGTTCCTTTCCGACGATCTGCGCGAGTTCTACTCCGACCTGGTGTACACCTGCCAGACGCTCGGCAACAAACCAGTGCGCATCTGTCTGCTGTTGGAGCACAAAAGTGCGCCGACAGGTCGTCGTATCTACATCCAGTTGGGAAATTATCTGCGGGGCATTCAGGAGGAGGACATTCGCCAGAAGCGTCCAAAATTTACGCTGACCATTCCCATCCTGTTCTACCACGGCAAAAAACCGTGGCGCACCAAGCCCTTGCGCGAGCAGTACGGTGTCGTACCGGCTGCACTCGCCGGGTATGTGCCGCACTTCGACATCTTGAAGGTGGACCTGCAGGCCATGTCCGATGAGGATATTTTAGCGATGCGCGACATTGTGTTGCTGCGCAACATCCTGTTGGTGTTCAAACACATCCGTGAAGGCAAATACATCCGGCAACATTTTCGGGACTTGCTTATTTTTGTCCGGGAAAATGTGTCGGAGGAAGTCCGGCTTGGTTTGTTTCAGGTCACCTTCCTGTACGTTCAAATCGCATCACCACTTAAAAAAGACGATATTATGGAATTAGCCAAAACATTGCCACCGAAGGAAAGCCGCCGAGCCAAAACGGCGTACGAGCAGTTTGTGGATGAAGGGATCGAAAAAGGCTTTAAAAAGGGCATTGAAAAGGGCATTGAGCAAGTAATCGTCGCTTTTTTGAAAAAGAACCCGGATTGGTCTGATGATCAGGTGGCCGAATACTTCGATCTGCCGACCGGCACTATAAAAAAAGTACGATTGGTACTGGGTGGGTAGGGCTGCCTGAATTACACAACGGTAGGCAGTATCTGGATTGGGCAAGACCGAAGGTTCTGCTGCCGTGTTTTTTAAAGGGAGTTGCGTGCTACTTGGTACAGGCCGATAACCCCCGTCATTGTCAGGTGCCGCCCCACAACCGTTGACGCCCGCCACTCCCTTCCGACTAATGCCCGCACACGCCTCCCCTGAAATGTCGGGTATCGGCCATTTCGGTTCTTTTTGTTAATCAGGGCAAACCCTGAGAAATGTACCGGAATGCTCGCCGTACATTTGGCACATCCCCCCGATGTAGCTGTCGCTCCAGCCTGTAAAATAGCCGACGCGACGGCTGCTTTTTTTTAATCCGAACACTTGGCGCATTGTACTTCAACCAACGCTGTCCATCATTCTCAACCGACTAAAATTTAATCGGATGAAGGTTGTCCCGCCGATCATGCCTCCCCGGGTAAGTACCTCCCGTCTGCTGCCGATTTCCTGCAGTTTCCTGTGTCTATGGTTTCTGACCACTGCTTCGCCATTGCAGGGGCAGGTCTGTAATGACCTTTCCCTCGTGGTCCTTGACGAGGACTGCTCGGTACCCGTCCTGCCCGACATGGTGCTGGAAGGCGTGCCCAACGATACCCACTACGTCGTGACCCTGACCACCCTGCACGGTGTACCGCTCGGCGCCATTCTCACCGCCGCCCACCTCGGGGATACGATTCGCGCGAGGGTGACGGACACCCTGACCGGAAATTATTGCCAGGGGCTGCTGGTGGCCGCCGATTTTTTGCCACCCACGCTGAACTGCGCGAATATTTCCCTGCCCTGCGCCGTGCCGGATATTTCCCCCGCCTGGTTGTCGGTCACCCTCGGCCTGCCTGCCGCCTACCCGGTCGTAACCGACAACTGCGGCGCATTCGACCTGAGTTTTTCCGACACCCGTTTTGATCTCGACTGCAACGACCCGCAGGATCGCAGCGCCCGCATTCAGCGCGTCTGGACGGCGGTGGATGCCTCCGGCAATGCGTCGTCGTGCCTGCAGGTGCTCACCCTGCAACGTGTACATGCTGCCGAGGTGATTTTCCCGGTGGATACCGTGCGGACCTGCACCGATCCCGACACGGACCCGGCATTTACCGGCGAACCGTATGTGGAGGCCTTTGGCCGGAAATTTCCCTTGTTTGCCACGTCCACCGCCTGCGAACTGAGCATCGGGTTTCAGGATCAGATTTTGCCGCTCTGCGACGGCGCGTACAACGTGCTGCGCACCTGGACGGTACTCGACGACTGCCTGCCGGGCGGCCCCGACAACCCCCGCAAACACATCCAGGCCATTGCCGTGCAAGACAAGGCCGGGCCGGTGTTCCAGTGTCCGAAAGACACCGTCGTGTCCACCGACCCGTTCACCTGCAGCCGCACGTTCGACCTGCCCGACGTGCTCCTGTACGACCTCTGTTCGGATGTGGCGGCCATCGAAATGCGCTGGACGGTGAGCGGCCAGACCTATATGCAGGCAGGGGCCTTGTCCGATTTTCCCGCCAATAACCTCTGGAATCCCGACACCCTCGGGATATTCGGTTTTGTGCCCAACCTGCCCGCAGGCGAGGTCATCCGGTTCACGTATTTAGCCACCGACCACTGCGGTAATACGCGTACCTGTACATTCCGGGTGACGGTTTCGGACGGGGTGCCGCCGTTTCCGGTGTGCGACGAATTTACCAAAGTAGCCCTGGGCGCTTCGGGCGAATCACTGGTATTTGCCGCCAGTTTTGACGACGGATCGCAGGATTACTGCTCGGCGGTGCGGTTCAAGGCCCGTCGGGTGGAGCCGAACGCCTGCCAGCCCAACGACCGCTTTTTCGATCAGGTCAAATTTTGCTGCTCCGATGCCGGCCAGACCATTGCGGTGATATTGCGCGTGTACGACGTGGAACCCGACACCGGCGCCGTTAGCCTGAGCCACCAGGAAAACCATTCGGGCGACTGCCTCGTGCAGGTGTTGGTGGAAGACAAACTCAAGCCGATTTGTATTCCACCGGCTCACACGACCATCTCCTGCCAGGGTTTCGACCCCACCCTGCATGCGCACGGCAAGCCTGTTTTTGCCGACAATTGCTGTCTGGATACCTTCGTCGAACTGACGCCCAACTACGCCCTGTTCGATACCCTTTGCAACCGCGGCACACTCATCCGCACGTTCCGGGTGTTCGACTGCAACGGCCTGAGCAACCAGTGTACCCAGCGGGTGGTGCTGCAATATGTGCAGCATTACGCCATCAAATTTCCCGACGATGTGTTTGTGAACGACTGCGATACCAACGGCGTGTATAGCCCCGGGCCGGTCATTTACGGCGAGGATTGCGAACTGATCGGCATTTCGTACAAAGACAATGTGAGCACCGCCGGCCTGCTGGCCTGCTACTGGATTGAGCGGCAATGGCAGGTGGTCAACTGGTGTCGGTACGATCCCAACCTGCCGTTTGTGGAGGTGCCCAATCCTAATCCGGCCGAGCACACGTTCGACATTCAGAATATTCCCGGGCCGGTGGTGGCGCCTCCGGGTTATGTGCCTGCGCCCACGTTGCGGCGCGTCACGCCCGACGACCCGATGCCCACGGATTTCAGCACGTTCTGGGCCGCCGACGCCAACGGATATGTGTACCGGCAAACCATCCTGGTGCGCGACGATCAGCCGCCCAAATTCCGCGGCTGCCCCGCACAAACCGGCCCCGTGGAAATGTGCGACCACACCGAAAACGACGCCGGCTACTGGAATGCCGGCTACTGGAAAAACCTGCACGTACCCGGCAGTACCGACATGAGCGAGGGGCTCGCCAACCTCGCCGCCACGGCCAACGACGCCTGCTCCAAGGGCAACCTCACCATGCGCTACCTGTTGTACCTCGACCTCGACCACGATGGCGATTTCGAGACCGTCATCAACAGCATCAACCCGCCGCCCGCCGGCATGGTGCGCTTTGGAAATGCGAAGACGCCGAATTATACCGGCGGCGAGTTGCGGCAGTTCGACCAGCGCCCTGTGCCGCCCGAAGAAAAATACCGCTTCACCATCGTCACAGGCGGATTTTCCAACATCACCGGTTACGTGCGCTGGAACACCGCGAAAGACCCCACGCAGTACACCGTTCCCCTACTCCCGCACGGCGATCACCGCATCCGCTGGATTGCCGACGACGGCTGCGGCAACCTGGCGTACTGCGACTACGTGTTCCGCGTGCGCGACTGCCGGGCGCCGGAACTTATTTGCATCAACGGCCTGAGCACCGATATGCCTCCCGAAAAAACGGTGACGCTGTACGCAGCAGATTTCCTTTGGGACGTTAACGACAACTGTACGCCGGCAAATCAGGTGCAGCTCGGTGTGCGCAAATCCGACGGCAGCCTTGGTTTCCCGCTCGGCCCCGACGGCTCACCGGCGAAAAGTGTCCGCTTCGATTGCAGCGAACTGGGCAAACAGGACGTGGAATTGTGGGCTATGGACTACGCCGGCAATATGAGCATTTGCCAGACCTATGTGCTCGTGCAGGATCATTTTTCGATGTGCTCGGGTGCGGTGGCCACAGTGGCCGGCGCCTTAAAAACCGCACAAAACCACGGACTGGAGGATGCAAGCGTCCTGCTTACGGGCGCCGCGCCGCCCCTTCACCTGAGTGCCGGCACCGACGATAGCGGGGCATTTGAATTTTCCGACGCCGTGCCCTTCGGTTCCGACATCACCATTGCGCCGGGCAAAGACAACGACCCGCTCAACGGGGTGTCCACTTACGACCTGTCGCTCATTACCAAACATATCCTCGGGCTTGTGCCGCTCGACAACCCCTACAAACTCATCGCCGCCGACGTGAACAACAGCCGGTCCGTCACTACGCTCGACGTAATCGAACTGCGCAAACTCATCCTCGGCATCTACACGGATTTTCCCAAAAACAGTTCCTGGCGTTTCGTGGATGCCGGCTATGTTTTCCCGAACCCGTCCAACCCGTTTCAGGAAATATTCCCGGAAACGCGGCAATTGGCCGACCTGAAAAGTCATGCTTTGCAGGAAAATTTCACCGCCGTGAAAATCGGCGACGTCAGCGGCAACGCAGTGACCAACAGCCTGCTCGACCTGACCGACCGTACTGCCGCCACAACCCTGCTCGACGTGGCGTTTCCGAATCGTCGCGAAGACGGCCTGGTTCAGGCCGGGGAAGTGTTCGACATGTCGGTGCGGGCGGCTGATCTACTGCTTGGATACCAGTTCACCCTCGCGCATCCGGGGTTGGAAGTGCTGGAAGTTCTGCCCGGCGACGGTATGCGCGCCGAGCATTTTGCGGTGTTTCCAGCCGAATCGGCCATCACGGTCAGTTGGGACGGCTCCGGCAGACCGGCGTTCACGCTTCGGTTCCGGGCAACCCAATCCGGCACACTCGATCAAATACCGGCCCTTTCGAGCCGGATTACGCGAGCGGAAGCCTACGGGTTTTCGGAGGGAAACAACCGCATGGAGCCGATGGCGCCGGCTCTGCGTTTTGCAGGCGCCGAATCCCCTGTGGTGAAGGCACAGGGTTTTGAATTGTATGCCAACGAGCCGAATCCCTGGCATGAGCGCACGCGCATCCGGTTTTATTTGCCGGAGGCCGGCGAGGCCACGCTGACGGTGTTCGACCCGACCGGGCGGCAGGTTTTTGCACAAACCCGCGCGTTCGGCGCCGGTTTTCAAAGCTTCGGACTGGATGGGGCAGTACTGCCTGCCGGCGTGTTTTACTACCGGGTGGAAACAGCGACGGGAAGCGCCGGCGGGAAGATGGTGCGGGGGTGACTTGTGGCGATTTGCCCCTCTCTCCCCCCGCTCCTTCCACACCGCCTCCAACTCCGCCATCTTTTTCCGAAAACACCCCGCCTCGCCGCCGAGGCGCAGGCAGGCTTCGTAGAGGCGGCGGGCGCGGGCGGCCTCGCGCACGCACTTCATGGCCGACTGCTTGGCGGCCGCGTCGCGGAACTGAAACAGGTTGTCGCGCCGGTAAAAATGCTGGATTTGCCCCTCCGGCAGTTCGAGTACGCGGTTGCGGCTGAGTTGGCTGAACGTGCTTTCCGTCTCCAGGTTGTTCCCGGACGATGCCGGGTAAAACGGAATTGCATCCGGCCCCAGCACAAGCACGGCCTCCCCGTCTTCGATGGATTGCGCGAGTGTGTCCCAGTCGGTGGGTTGGTTTTGGTCTGTCATGGATGGCTGCAAGTTGGTGTAATCGAAGGTAAAAGTAAGCAGGGTTTTGGTTTTTATTTCATCCGGACCGGAGGGCGTGTTCAGAAAACTGTGTCATCATCACATTCCTTAACCCTGGAATGCCGCGCGCGGGTCTTATGACCCCGCGCCAACCGCTTGATTATCGCGCACTTTTGTGCGGGGTCAAAAGACCCACGCACGGCGACAGTCTTGATCTCGTCTGACGAATTTTTCGTCTGACAAGTGCATAGCCGCAGGATATGGTTTACATGGCTACGGCTACGCATTCATCCGACGACAAATTCGTCGGATGAGCCTTCCCCAGTTGATCTTAAACAGCCCGGCGGCAGAGCCGACATCGCCCCCCGCGCAGCATCACCTGAAAAAACGCCACAGCACCGCCGCATCCCGCCACACGCTCCAGTCCCGCGCGTACAGAAAATTCAACCGTGCCGCCATGTCTGCGCCGATCTCCAGGTTGTCCCAGCCGGATAGCGGAGAAAACACGCTCGGCGCCAGCCGGGGAAGCGTGTCGTTTCCGGGTGCGGGCGCGTAGCCGACCCAGGTTTTTTGCGCCGGCAACACCTGCCACCAGTGGCGCAGCAGCGGTTTTGTTTTTCGGAAAAAAAACAGCGCAAGCGGCAGCCCAAGCAGGATCAGCAGGCAAACGCCGAGGTCGAACACGCGTTTGTTGCGGCGTTGTTCCGGCTGGGCGATCCGGTAGCGGATGTCGGTCGTGTACAGTTCGCCGGGTTCGTTTTTGTCGCTGCTGCCGATGATGCTGCGACTCCCGTCGGGCACGGTTTTGTACGAAATCCGGGGGCCGAGGTGCTGCATCCAGTCCAGCATGTCGTGCACGGGAACATCGCGGGTACAAAACACGACCTCGTCGGCGCCGAAAATCCGGACGAGTGCCGAAAGTCCGTCGCGGGCGCCGTCGCCGGGCGAAGCCGCCGGTACCGTGCCGACTACATTCGCCGCCACTCCGGCCTGAGCCAAAAGCCCCTGCACCCGGGCGCTCTCTTCCGGACTGCCCATGATGACGAGGGTTTTGACCCGTTCCTGCCCGATGTGCAGGTTGCGGAACTCCGCGAAATGCAGCAGCGCCCGCAGGGCCGTCAGCGACAAAGCCGCCCAGGCGCCGCCCAGCAGCAGCAAGGCGCGCGAGGGCCGGTATTCCAGGTCGAGAAACCCGTAGATGGCCGCCAGCAAGACCGTGCCGAGGCCGATTCCGCGGAGCAGCCGGCCCAGGTCGTAGCGCCGGTCGTAGCCCCCGCTTAGCCATACTGCCAGCAGCCAGACGGCGGTGTACAGCGGAAAATTGAACCATAACACCGGCGGCTTGAAGTAGAGCGGGTCTTTGTAGTAGTAGTTGGCCCAGAAATCCTTGAGCAGCACCAGCCCGGCGAAGATCAGCACCGCATCCGCTGCAGGGAGCCACACCTTGCGGGCGGCATTGGACAGCACCGCCAAACCCGCCCGCAGCCAGATGGCGGCTTGCAGCATCAGCACAAACAAGCCCGCCCGCTTGCCACTGAAATGCTTGCGGGCAAAAATGATCATAGCCTGATAGAATGCCCGGACGTAGTTCAGGCTGCCTTTTTTGGTGCTCTCGCCCTTGTAGTGCAGGATGCGGGTGTGGGGGAAATAGTAGTTGTTGTAGCCGGCCTGCGTGATGCGGTACGACAGGTCAATGTCTTCGCCGTACATGAAAAACGCCTCGTCGAGCAGCCCGGCCTTGTCGAGCGCGACGCGACGCATCCACATAAAACAGCCTGCCAGTACGTCTACGGGGTTGGTTTCGTGTTCGTCGAGGTGGCCGAGGTAGTAGCCGTTGAACAGGCGGCTTTTCGGAAAAATGCGGGAGAGGCCCACCGTTTTGCAAAACGCCACCCAGGGCGAGGGGAATCCGCGTTTGCTTTCGGGCAAAAAAACGCCGCTGCCGTCGAGCAGTTTTACGCCCAAAGCGCCGGCATCGGGGTGCGTGTCCATGAAATCAAGGCAGCGCCGAAACGTGTCTTCTTCCACCACAGTATCGGGGTTGAGCAGCAGCACGTACTCGCCCGCGCTTTGGCGGATCGCCTGATTGTTGGCCACTGCAAAACCCGGATTGCCGGTGTTGGCGATGAGCCGGACTTCGGGGAAACGCGCGCGCACCATCGGCACCGAATCGTCGGACGAATTATTGTCCACCACCCATACCTCGCCTTCGATGCCCTGCATGGCCTTGCGCACGGAAAGCAAGGCTTGCTCCAGAAAGGCGCGCACGTTGTAGTTGACAATGACCACGGAAAGCCGCATGGCGCAAAAGTAGAGAGAATACCGACTGACTTCGTTTGGTGCAGAAAAGTTGGGCCTCCACGCTCAGCCGAATGACCGACAGCAATGTAGTGCGGGTTGCCCGTATCTATCCATCATTGCCGGGTTCGATCTGCTTTATGTCTTTGCCCGGAGGCAAAAAATTCTCGCCCGTCACGACGCTTTTTCCAGTTTTTGATTCCAGTTCTTTCCGGGCGTTGCGGGCTACAGTTCCGCCTTTTTTGCCGACAATTGCGTTGGCCGGCACCCCTTCTGCCTGTTCGCTTTCGGCGATCTGGCGGGTGGAGAGTTCGGCCAAAGCCGTAAAAATCAGTTCGGCTTCGCTCATGTGGTCGCGCAAGTTTTGCGATTTCAGGCTTTTCAGGTCCTTGTGCCCGCGCACGGTCAGCCCCGTCCATTCCTGGTGGATAATATTAGTCAGCAAGGCAAACTCCTCCGGTTTTTCCACGCCGTGTGCTTTCCAGTAGTCGGTGAGTTTGTTGCGGGTATCCTGCCCGCTCATGCGCTGTTGGATCCATTTGTCGCTGCGCCCAAGTTGTTTCCAGTGCTCGCGGGCGCGATCGAGGCTTTGCTCCGGGTCGCTTATTTCCTGCATCCGCTCGTAGCCGACCTTCGCGAGCCACTGCTTGAACGGCTCGGCTTTGGGCGAAGGGACCGATTGGATCAGTCGCAGAAGTTGCTCGGTGTCGGCCACATCGGTAGCGTACTTTTTTCCATCGGTAGCGGCCATTTTCAGTTGTCCGATTTTTTCGGACAACTGACTGCCCTCCTTATACAGTTTGGTTTTCAAATCATTCCAGTACTTGCGCGGCCGGTCGGTACCCGTAAGTGCTTCGATGACATCAATGATTGAGAAATACCATTTTTGGTCTTCCTCGCTCCATGCCGCACGGATTTGTTTGGCCTCGAAAAGTTGGATGCTTGTTGCTTCGTTCATGTTTGCTTGCAGAGTTGGTGGTTAAGCCGACAAATTTAAAACTTTTTATTTTTCAAAAAATTAAAAGTTTTGTTTTGCTCGCCGCGCTATCGTACAGTAGTAATTCACTTTATCCAAAAGGCTGCCCTTACCAAAATATCCGCCGCAGCGCTGCCTGACGCGCCGCGTTGTTTACCTTCGCGCCCGTTTTCACGCAACGATCTCGCCGGACGACAAATTCGTCCGACGAATTTTCAAACGCCACCCACACCGTGTCCACTTTTCTGAACGAACTCCACCGCCGCCGCACCTTTGCCATCATTGCGCACCCGGATGCCGGTAAAACCACCCTGACCGAAAAACTGCTGCTTTTCGGCGGCGCCATCCAGACCGCCGGCGCCGTGAAAAGCAACAAGATCAAAAAAAGCACCGTGTCCGACTTCATGGAAATTGAGCGCCAGCGCGGCATCTCGGTGAGCACCTCGGTCATGGGTTTTGAGTACCGCGACCTGCAGATCAACATCCTCGACACGCCCGGTCACGAAGATTTTGCCGAGGACACCTACCGCACCCTCACCGCCGTGGACTCCGCCATTGTGGTGGCCGACGTGGCCAAGGGCGTGGAAACGCAAACGGAAAAACTCACCAAGGTGTGCCGCATGCGCGATACGCCGATCATCTTTTTCATCAACAAACTCGACCGCGAGGGCCGCGACGGCTTTGACCTGCTGGATGAGATCGAACAAAAATTAGGTGTGAAAATTTGCCCGCTCTCCTGGCCCATCGGCATGGGGCAGCGGTTCAAAGGCGTGTACAACCTGTACGAGCGCAAACTCGTGCTGTTCAATCCGCATGGGAAACAGGACGAGGAGGAAATCGTCGTTTTTGAAGACCTGAGCCACCCCGACCTCGAAAAACACATCGGCGAAAGCGCCGCCCGGATACTGCGCGAGGAGGTGGAAACTTTGGTGACCGTGTACCCGCCGTTCGACAAGGCCGCCTACCTGCGCGGCGACATCTGCCCCGTGTTTTTCGGCTCGGCGGTCAACAACTTCGGCGTAAAGGAACTGCTCGACTGCTTCGTGGACATCGCCCCCACGCCACGGCCCCGCGAAACGGAGGAACGCCTCGTGCAGCCGGAGGAGGACAAGTTCAGCGGCTTTGTGTTCAAGATTTTTGCCAACATGGATCCGCGCCACCGCGACCGCATCGCCTTCGTGCGGGTATGTTCGGGGCGGTTTGAACGCAACAAAAACTACCGCCACGTGCGCCTGGAACGCGAGTTCAAATTCCCGGCGCCGACCATGTTCATGGCCAGCAAAAAGACCCTGCTGGAAGAGGCCTACCCGGGCGACGTGGTGGGTCTGTACGACTCGGGCAATTTCAAAATCGGCGACACGCTCACGGAGGGCGAGGTGCTGCATTTCAAGGGCATCCCCTCGTTCAGCCCCGAGCAGTTTCGCTACGTGGAAAACGCCGATCCGCTCAAACAAAAACAGTTTGCCAAAGGCCTCGACCAACTCATGGACGAGGGCGTGGCCCAGATGTTCGTGCGCCAGAGCGACGGCCGCCGCATCATCGGCACGGTGGGCCAACTCCAGTTCGAGGTGATTCAGCACCGGCTCGAGGCGGAATACAGCGCCAAATGCCGCTACGAACCCGTCAGCCTGAACAAGGCCTGCTGGGTCAGCAGCGACGATCCCAAAGCGCTGGAAGAATTTCTCGAGCGCCGCAAACGCGACATCGCCCGCGACATTCACGGCGATCCGGTGTTTTTGGCCGAAACGGCCTGGGTGTTGCAAACGGTGCAGGAGAATTTTCCGAAGGTGCAGTTCCGGTTTACATCGGAGGGGTAGGCTCATTCCATTTTAACCACCCGGACCACTTCCCGGATTGGCCCGAAGTCAATCTGCAAAAAATACACACCCGAAGCGAGGCCCGAGCCGCGCAAGGCGCCCTGGTTTTCCTGAAAAAACGCCTGCGTGCGGACGAGGCGCCCATCCACCGAATAGAGCGTCAGCCGAAAATCTGTAGCCTCCGGTAGTTTCACCTGAAGCGATTCCCGGAACGGGTTGGGCAACACGATGGCGGACGTACCGGCGCCGGGCGTACCGGCGCCGGTACTTTTGTCAAAACGGTATACCTGAATGCTGTCGTTGTGGTCGTAGGTCACGATGAATTTGTCGGCCAAGCCCTCCCGGCGATCCAGCATAGCGCCCTTTGCGCCGGGGAACTCGTACAAAAGCGCCCCGTTTTCGTCCACGCAGCGCACCAGCACCTTGCCGGCGGCATCTCTGGTCGTAAAGAAAAACTCGAATTTGTTGCCGGGAGAAAACTGCCCCCGCGTGCTTCCCAGTCCCCAGGCATCGGTCACACTCAACGTTTTGTGCAGGGCAAACTGGCTGTCGTACACCCGCACATCGGCGGTTCCGGAAATGTGGACGTCCTGAAAATACGCCGAACCGTCGGGCGCTACCCGGCGCTCCACCCGACCCTCGAAGGTGTGGATCGGCTGCAAGGTAGCCGCGTCAACCAGCACCGTTTGCCACTGATTCTGGTTGCCGTACCGCTGCACGAGTATCTGGTCGGGCAACCCCGGCAGCCGGCTGAGCGAGCAGTACTGCGCCGGTGTGGAAAACAGCATGTTGCCGTTTTCCTGCACCACTTCGCAGCGGCAGCAGTTCCCCTGCGCATCCGGGGTATCCATTTTCCGGGCGCCGAAAAACTCCAGCAAATTGTCCTGGTTGAAATCGTGCTGCGAGACGTTGGAAAGCGCATCAAATCCCGGGATCGGCGGATGGATCGTTTTCACCAACTGGTGTTGTGCATCGAAAAAATGAAACCCGTCGAAGTCGCTGCGGTTGTACAGCAGGTACCGCTCGCCGTCCACCGGGAACACCTGCCGCGCAAGCAGCAGATCCGGAGAGGCGCCGTAGTTTTGCTCGGGCGTCAGGCCGGGAAGTGCCAGTACCGACCTGCGGGAAATCACCTTGGGCGCCACACCCGGCAGGCGGCTGAGCGACACCGGCCCATGGCCCAGTTCTTTTGAGATGCCGTTGTCGTCGAGGAAGGTGTTTCCGATGGCTATTCCCTGACCGGCGTCGAGCCAGTAGTACAGCACCTCGATGCCGGGGTCGCCGTCCACGATTTTTTCCGTAACGGAATAGTTGCTGCAATCCATGCCCGCAGTGGCCACGGGGATAAATAGTTTTTGCACGTGCAACGAGTCGCGCACACTGAGGTCGCAGGCCAGATTGGGTCGAAAAAGCCAGGTCTCGCCCGATACGTCAAGCACCGTGCGCAGCAGGTATCCTCTCGGGTAGCTGTGTTCGAGCTTGATTTGGGAAAATGCGGTTTGAATCAGGGCAAACAGGAGGGCAACAGGCAAGTATACTTTTTTCATGGCCGGGAATTTTTACAAGTGACCGAATGCTTTTTCAAACGAATCTGTCGCCGGAAGCGCGGCGTTCAGATTGTGTTTTTGAATCGGATGATTGCGCTAATTTTGGCGGGAATCACAAGTTTGCTGTTTATGAAAAATTGCGCTTTCCGGTTCTTGCTGCAAGCCCTGCGGATTACTGCTTTTTTCCTCCTGTTTTCCGCCTGCGGCAAAGACCCGCTTCCGCTCCCGGTATTCCGCGAACTGCCTGTGCCGACCACCGACGACCTGACCGCCGTATGGTTCACCGACAGCGTGCACGGCTACGCCACTTCCGGCACGCCCTGGCGGAGCGGCGCCATTCTGTCCACTGCCGACGGCGGCCAGACTTGGCACACCGATACCCTGCTGAGCAACCGCATGGAGTGCGTCATGTTCGATGCCGCCGGGCGTGGTTATGTGTGCGGCATGGACGGCCTCGCCCTCGTGCGCTGGCCCGGCGAACCGTACTGGCATCCGTTCCGCATGGACTATTCCTGGAACCGGGGTTGTTTTTTCTGGAACCAACAACACGGCATCATCGTGGCGGGCGAAGGTTTTGAAACCGGCAAAGCGCGCAAACTCGGCCCCGAAGCGATCTGGTTTCAGGATACTGTGCACCAGTTCCCCAATGCGCTGAGCGCCGTGTGGTTGTCCGACTCACTGACCGTCCACGCCGTCGGACTGGGCTGGGTGCTGCGCTCCGACGACGGTGGCCGCTCCTGGCAGCGACTCCCGCCTACGGGCGATTTTTTCCGCGCGGTGCATTTCCCTACGCCCGACACCGGGTACATCTGCGGCCACAACGGCACGATTCTGAAAACCACCGACAAGGGCCAAAACTGGTACACCATCCGGGAAGGCGGCGCATTCGGCAGCGCCAACCAACCCTTCCGGGCACTCTGGTTTACTTCGTCAGAACGGGGATACGCAGTGGGCGACGAGGGGCTGTTATGGCGCACCGAAAATGGCGCCGCCGACTGGACGCCCCTGACCGGACTGCCCGAATCCGCCGACGCATCCGACGTGTTTGTGCTGGGGCGTCGCGGCTGGATCACCACCGACGGCGGACGGATGTTTTACTTCGAAGAATAGCGCTGCAAAAGAAAATTCCGCAGCACTCGCAAAAAATGCCCACCTTTGCACCATTGTTTTTCATTGAAGATGCTTTTGCACTCGACACATGCCGTTTTGCGCCCCAAAACCGCCCTTTCCGTTGCGACGTGTAAGACCCTTCTGATTTTTTACACGTTTAATTTTACACATGACTTTTGATCAACTCGGGCTTTCCCAGCCCCTCCTTCGCGCCGTGAAAGCCGAAGGATATGACACTCCTACGCCCATCCAGGTGCAAGCCATTCCCCTCGTACTCGAAGGAAAAGATTTGATGGGCTGCGCCCAAACGGGCACCGGCAAAACGGCCGCTTTCGGCCTTCCCATTCTTCAATTGCTCGATGGTCGCCCGGCGGCATCACCCCGCCGCATTCGTTGCCTCGTGCTCACTCCTACCCGCGAACTGGCACTCCAGATCGGCGAGAGTTTCACCAACTACGGCAAGTACACCAACCTGCGCAATACCGTCATTTTCGGCGGCGTGGGCCAAAAGCCGCAAACCGACACCCTTGCGCGCGGCGTGGACATCCTCGTAGCCACTCCGGGTCGTCTGCTCGACCTGATGCAGCAGGGCTTCATCTCCCTGGCAAACATCGAAATCTTCGTGCTTGACGAGGCCGACCGCATGCTCGACATGGGTTTTGTACACGACGTGCGCCGCGTATTGGCCAAACTGCCCACCAAGCGCCAGTCGCTGTTTTTCTCGGCCACCATGGCTCCCGAAATTGTCAAATTAGCCTCGGGTATCCTCACCGATCCCAGCCACGTGGCCGTGACGCCTATCGCCACCACGGCAGAGACCGTGCGCCAGTCGGTGTATTTCGTGGAAAAAAAGGACAAGAAGCATCTGCTCATTGATTTGCTGCAAGACCCTGCTATTGAGTCCGCTTTGGTGTTTACCCGTACCAAACACGGCGCGAATAAACTGACCCAGGACCTCGTGAAGGCAGGCATTCAGGCCGAGGCCATCCACGGCAACAAGTCCCAGCAAGCCCGCGTACGTGCCCTGCAGGGGTTCAAAAACCGCACGATCCGCGTGTTGGTCGCCACCGATATCGCTGCTCGCGGCATTGACATTGACGAACTATCGCATGTGGTCAACTACGAACTGCCCAACATACCCGAGTCATACGTGCACCGTATCGGCCGCACCGGTCGCGCGGGTTTTTCGGGCACCGCCATTTCGTTTTGTGAAAGCGAAGAGCGTCCGTTCCTGAAGGACATCCAGCAACTGATTCGCCGCGAAGTGCCGGTGGTGACGGGGCACGACTACGAATCGGCCAACTCGGCTCCCATCCCGGTGTTGCCACCCAAAGGACAGCGCCCGGCGCCGCCGGCAACCCGCCCGCAGAACAGTCCCGCTCCGAAACCGCACGCCCCCCGTCCTGCACACGCTGCAAATGCTGCTGCCGATCCGACTGCTCCGGCATCCGGCTCGAAGAAGCGCCGCCGCAAACGCTATGGCAACTGGGGGAAAAAGAACGGCAGCCCCGGGGCTTCCTCGCACATGCGGGTGGCGTAGGTTGATAAAACAGGCTACTCCACGATGATCTTCACGCTCTGCTGCTTTTTGCGCTCGGCGACGAGGTCAATGGTCTGCTCGCGTACGCCGTCGAAGATGAGTACGCGCGCAGTATTGGGTTCGGCCTTGCCGAAATCTTCGGCATACACGGTCAGGTAGTGCTCGTTGCCGGGCGGCAGTTCGATCTCGAACTCCTGCTGTTTGGAGCGCAGGTAGAGGTTGTCCACTACTTTTTTGTCGTCGAGGTAAATCGAAATCACATCGCCGTCTTCCACCTGGCTGTCCCAGATTTTAAGTTTGATGGTGCGTGCCTTCACTTTCAGGCTTTCTTTCAGCACCACGTCGCGACCACCGATGGACTCGGGCTTGGCGTTTTCGGAAGGCTTCGCCGTCGTTGCATCGGGAGGTGGAGGCGTCGGCTTGGGTTTGGGCTTGATTCCCCCTTCCGGCTTTTTGGCGGGATCTTCGTCGCAGGGTAGTTTGGCGGAGCCGCCGAAACTGATGCTGAACCCCGGCCCGCGAGAGGATACATTGCTGACGAGGATGACGTACTTCTCGCCTTTTTCCACCTTGAGCGGCGCCAGCCAGGTATTGTCGCCGGGGTCGGCGCAACCGGCGTCTTCGCTGGTGTCGCGTTCGCCGTCGCGCAGGCCGGTGGGCCCCATGCAGGGGCTGGTGCGGGCGCTGGCCTCGCTGTCGCCGGCAGCCATGCAGCGTACAATCTGTTTTTGGCGGCAATCGCCGTTAGCCGGCAGGCGGTACACCACGAAGTCAATGTCGTCGTCTTCCCGGTGCGGCGTGATGGTAAAGGTGAGTGAGCCGCTTTTTTCGACCTCAAACCTGATCCAGGTGGAGTTTTCCTCGGCCTGGCCGAAGTTTTCGCCGTTCATAAAGCAGGCCACGAAGTTGGCCTCGTTCGGGTCGTCGCCCTCGCCACCGGTTTTGTCAATGTGGTAGGTTTGTTTTTTGCAAATCTCTTTCGCTTTCGCGCAATCCGCATTCGACTGCGCATTCAAAACCTGAAGGACAACCAATCCGAAAAATAACGACGTGAAGAAGCGTAGCATCCTGGTGAGCATTTGGTGAAACTTGAGGCTGTTAAACGCCTCA